>CACABD010000051.1 GCA_902530715.1 uncultured Pelagibacteraceae bacterium | reverse complement strand
TGCAAAAAATGAAAAAAGAGTGCAAGCTTTAGGTGGAGCAAAAAATCATTGTGTTGTTATGCCAGACTGCGACTTAGATCAGGCAGTTAATGGCTTAATGGGTGCAGCTTATGGATCTGCTGGAGAAAGGTGCATGGCTCAATCAGTAGCAGTGGCTGTAGGAAACATTGGTGATGAATTAGTTAGCAAGCTTTCTAAAAAAGTTGATGCTCTTAAAGTTGGTCCTGGAATGGATAAAAACTCAGAGATGGGTCCTTTAGTTACCAAAGAACATCTCGAAAAAGTAAGAGGATACGTAGATTTAGGAGTGAAAGAAGGTGCAAAACTTTTAGTAGATGGAAGAAATATAAATTTACAAGGGTATGAAAAAGGTTTTTTTATTGGCGGGTGTTTATTTGATCAAGTGAACAAAGATATGAGAATATATAAAGAAGAAATATTTGGTCCTGTTTTGTCAGTCGTAAGAGCAAAAGATTTCAATGAAGCGATTGATTTAGTTAATGAACATGAATTTGGTAATGGAACAAGCATTTACACGCGTGACGGTGATGTTGGAAGAACTTTTGCAAGCAAAATTAAAGTTGGTATGGTTGGTATAAATATACCTATACCTGTGCCAGTTGCATTCCATAGTTTTGGTGGATGGAAAAGATCACTTTTTGGAGATCAACACATGCATGGACCTGAGGGTGTAAGATTTTATACGAAGTTAAAAACAATTACATCTAGGTGGCCTTCAGGTGTTAGATCAAACCCAGAATTTACAATGCCAACAATGAAATAAAAAAATACTATGACTAAAATATCTTTAATTGGAGCAGGACAAATAGGAGGAACGTTAGCACATTTGATTGGCATAAAAGAATTAGCAAATGATTTAGTTTTGTTTGATGTGGCGAGTGGAATTGCTAAAGGCAAAGGTTTGGATATTGCTCAATCTTCATCTGTTGATGGTTTTAATGTGAAATTCTCGGGCACGGACAACTACGAAAATATAAAAAATTCTGATGTCATAATAATTACAGCTGGTGTTCCAAGAAAACCAGGCATGAGCAGAGATGATCTACTAGGTATAAATTTGAAGATAATCAAACAGGTAGCTGAAGGTATAAAAAAAAATTCACCGAACGCATTCGTAATTTGTATAACAAATCCATTAGATGTAATGGTCATGGCTTTACAAAAGTTTTCTGGATTACCAGCTAATAAAGTTGTGGGAATGGCGGGAATATTAGACAGCTCAAGATACAAACTATTTTTATCATTAGAATTAAATGTACCTGTAAAAGACATAGAAGCAATGGTAATGGGTGGTCATGGAGATACTATGGTACCATTGCCTAGGTTAACAAAAATATCTGGCAAACCTCTTTTTGATTTAGTCAAAGAAGGTAAAATTTCACCTGAAAAACTAGAAAGTATTAACCAAAGAACTAGAGATGGTGGAGCAGAAATAGTCAAGTATTTAGAAAAAGGATCAGCATTTTATGCTCCAGCGGCCTCAGGAATTCAGATGGCAGAAGCTTATTTGCAAGATAAAAAATTAACTTTGCCATGTGCTGTCAAACTAGATGGTCAATATGGATTCAAAGATGTCTATGCGGGTGTTCCAGTAATAATTGGAAGCAAAGGTGTTGAAAAAATTGTGGAGATTGAATTAAATGATCAAGAAAAAAAAGAATTTGTTCACTCAGTTGACTCAGTAAAGAAATTATGGGATATCGCCACTAAAATAGATCCCGAATTAAAATAATGAATATTCACGAGCATCAAGCAAAACAAATCTTAAAAAAATATGGTGCAAGTGTTCCAAAAGGTGATTATGCCTTCACAGTAAATGAGTTAATTGAAAAAGCAAAAAAGATTAAGACTGAAAGATATGTTTTAAAGGCACAGATACACGCTGGAGGCAGAGGTAAAGCTGGAGGGGTCAAAATATTGAATAATATTAAAGAATTAACTGATGCTGCGACAGAGATGTTGGGTAAAACTCTTATTACTCACCAGACTGGTCCAAATGGCAAAGAAGTAAAAAGACTTTATATTG
>CACABD010000050.1 GCA_902530715.1 uncultured Pelagibacteraceae bacterium | reverse complement strand
AATAGCAGCCAATAAACCTAACGCAGTTGCAAATAATGCCTCGGCAATTCCTGGGGCAACAATCGCTAAACTAGTATTTCTTGAAACAGCTATTGATTGAAATGAATTCATTATACCCCAGACAGTTCCAAATAAACCAATAAATGGAGCGGTTGAACCTACTGTAGCAAGAAATGAAAAATTTTTTTCTAAAAAATTTACTTCCGACTCTATATTCGATTCTAATAAACTAGTTAATTTTTCGTTTAAATTACTTCTAGATCTAGATTTTAGAACAACCTGCATAGTTTTTCTAAAAACATTAGACATGGGATCACTATTATTTGTAGGAAGATTGTTGTAAAAACTTTCAGCAGATTTAGACTTCCAAAATTTTTCCTCAAATTCAATCGTGCTTTGGTTTATTTTTTTAAACATTTTAAATTTTTCTATAATTATTGCCCATGAGTATATTGATGCTGCTATTAGTAATATAATAACTGATTTAACGACGATATCTGCTCTTAAGAACAAACTCATCAAAGAAAAATCAACTGAGCTACCTAAGCCAACTGCTTGTGAAGTTATATCTGTTTCCATGAAAAATCTTTCACACTAAAATGTGTCATCAATTTGTCTTAATTTTTTTGGTTTTGATAGTAAAAACTAGCAATTAATATTGCATCTGCTTTGTTAGCATCTTTTTTTCTTGATAATTTTGATGAAATGTAAGGAAAAAACTCAATTGCTTTAGTTCTGCTTGAATCTTTTTGGGTATTTATAAGGTTATAATGTTTTTTCCATTTGACGGGAGAAATAAAATCCATGGGTATTTGCATAGCAGAAAATATACCTTTCAGTACACCAAAAGACTGTCCAAAATTAAACATGCTAGTAACTCCTTGACCAGGCATTGCTGAAACTTGTTCTATCACCACTTTTACATCTTTTTTATCCTCATGAATAATTGCTTTTTGAATTTCATTATAAATTTGTGATCCATTAACCTGTGACTTGTTTTTTTTGCCAACAGGCATTATTGGCATATCAAAAACATCTAATATTTTTCCATCTTTTAAGATGCATATTGCTCCTTTTATTCCGGGATCTATGCCTATAATTAACATTTTTTATTCTATAATTTCTAGATTAGAATAAACCTTTTGTACATCATCATGATTCTCTAAGGTCTCTAAAAACTTTTTAGTTTCAGCAAATTGTTCTTTGTTTAAATTGACTTTATTAAGTGGATACCACTCAATATTTGTAGACAAAAAATCATTGATTTTTTTTTCCATAATTTTTTTTACATCATAAATATTTTCTTTATTACAATGTATTTCATGATAACTTTTATTTGAAAAGCACTCATCTGCTCCAGAATTAATTGCTATTTCAAGCATTGTGTCGGGATCTATTTTCTCTGCATCAACTCTTATAATCCCAAGATGTTTGAAATTATGCGCGGCTGAACCTAAAGTCCCTAAATTCCCACCATTTTTTTGGAAAATTTCTCTTATTTTTGATGCTGTTCTGTTTTTATTGTCAGTCAATGCCTCAATAATTACCGCAATTTTATAATTACCAAAACCCTCGTATCTTATTTCGTCGAAATTAGATTGATCGTTAAATTTTGATTTATCAATAGCTCTGTCAATATTATCTTTAGGCATATTAGCTGACCTCGCAGCTTGAATAGCAGATCTTAATCTGTGATTCATATCAGGATCTTTATCGCCTAACTTAGCGGCAACAGTGATCTCTCTAGATAATTTTGAGAAAATTTTTGACCTCTCTTTATCTGCCCTTCCTTTTTTATGTTTAATTCCAGCCCAGTGAGAATGACCTGCCATATCAAATTGTGTTTTGTAGAACACCTCCTAATACAAAACTATTTATATTCTTAGCTAAACCTGTTTCAGTGCAACAATCAATAATAACCCCTGATAAAGTTCCTTCTCCTAAGGCTGGAAAATGTTTTTCAGCTTTTTTTTTAAAAAACCTATTTATAGAATTATCCTTATTCATACCTATTACAGAGTCATAATCACCACACATTCCAGAGTCTGTTATGTAAGCAGAACCTTTTTTCAAAATTCTTGCGTCATTGGTTGGAA
>CACABD010000049.1 GCA_902530715.1 uncultured Pelagibacteraceae bacterium | reverse complement strand
AAACATAGACAACAGGTGCCAAGCAGTTAGTTGTGCATGAAGCAGCAGAAATAATTTTGTCCTTGCCTAAAATATTCTTATGATTAACTCCGTAAATTATAGTTTTATCAGCACTCTTACACGGAGCTGAGACAATTACTTTTTTGGCACCATTTTTAATGTGTGAAATTAATTTATCTTTTGAATTAAATTTACCAGTGCATTCAAATACTATGTCAACATTATATTTTTTCCAAGAAATGCTACTTAAATTAGTTTCCTGGGAATAAGTGACTTTATTTCCATCAATTATCAACTTATTATCTTTAACGGATACTTTTCCTTTAAACTTTCCATGTATGCTATCTCTTTTTATAAGTTCACTAGCTGTTCTGATATCTGTTCTATTATTTATATGATTAATTTTTAAATTTTTGTGTTTTTCCTCAAAAATTGATCTTAGAACCATCCTACCAATTCTACCTAATCCATTTATTCCGATTTTTGCTTTCATAATTTTTCCTTGATTCTATTTACGATATTTTGTTCATCTAATTTAAAATGGTCGTAAATATCTTTAAATGGTGCACTTTTGCCGAATTTATCAATTCCAAAATTTAGACCATTAATTCCAGTATACTTTTTCCAATAACTAGTCTCTGATGCCTCTATTGAAACCTTCATCACGTTTTTTGTTAATGTTTCTGATTTATAATTATCACTCTGTAAATCAAACTTCTCATGACAAGGCATTGATATTACTTTTGAATAAATATTATCTGTGGCCAATTTATGACTAACTTTACACGCAAGATCTATTTCAGAACCACTTGAGATTAATATTAAATTTATTTCCTTTCCAGTCCTCATTATTTCATAAGCACCCTTAGAACATTGATTAATATTTAAATAATCTTTTCTAATTGGATTTATTTTTTGTCTAGTCAGAGCAATTACACTTGGAGTATTTTTATTTTCCAAAGCTAATTGCCAACACTCGAATGTTTCTATTGTATCTGCCGGTCTAAAAACATTTAAATTCGGTATAGATCTTAACGCTGATAATTGTTCAATTGGTTGGTGCGTAGGCCCATCCTCACCTAGTCCAATTGAGTCGTGAGTAAAAACAAAAATCACTTTTTGACCCATCATTGCAGACAATCTAATTGATGGCTTACAATAATCACTGAATATTAAAAATGTTCCTCCATAAGGAATTAAATTACTATGTAAAGATATTCCATTCATTATTCCACACATGGCATGTTCTCTAACTCCATAATGGATATAATTTCCATTAAACTTTCCTGGTAAAATAATTTTATGATTTTTAGTTTTTGTATTATTAGAGCCAGCCAGATCAGCAGATCCCCCAACAAGGTTTGATAATTGCGATGCAATCTCAAGAAACTTTTCAGAGGATTTTCTGGTTGCCATTGGTTCTAAAGTTTTAATATACCTTTTTTTTAACTCCTCAATTTCTTGACTTATAGAGTCTGGTATCAAATTTGTTTTTTTTAGATTTTCTTTTTGACTTAATTTTTCTGCAACTAAGGATGCTTTATTTCCAATATCTCTCCATGCATTTAGTATTCTGCCTGGAATTTCGAAAGGCTCATATTTCCAATTTAATTTTTTCCTAACAAGTTTTATTTCTTCTTGGCCTAAAGGGCTTCCATGTGATGATGCCTTGCCACCTTTGTTAGGAGAACCATAGCCTATAGTTGTTTTGCAAGATATAGCAAAGGGTTTTTTTGACTTTTGAGCTTTTTTTAATGCATTAAAAATTTGTTTTTCGTTGTGCCCATTTATATCTAAATAACTCCAACCGTAACTTTCAAATCTTTTTTTGGTATTGTCTGATACTGCTAAATTTGTTGGCCCATCTATTGAAACTGAATTATTATCAAATAATAATATGAGATTTTTTAGCTTCAAGTGACCTGCCAGACTTAAAGCCTCGTGACTTATGCCTTCCATTAAGCAACCATCCCCAGCTAAAACATAAGTTTTATGGTCTATAAATTTCTTACCAATTTTATTTTTTAAAATTTCCTCAGCTAAAGCAAAACCAACTGCGTTTGAAATTCCCTGACCAAGTGGTCCTGTAGTTGTTTCAATACCAGAGTTTGAATGATACTCAGGATGGCCCGCAC
>CACABD010000048.1 GCA_902530715.1 uncultured Pelagibacteraceae bacterium | reverse complement strand
AGTTTCTCAAAAAAATTTAAATCATTTAGAAATATAGAGAGTGTTCTTCCACGTATTGATAATTATGTACCTATAAAAGGTGATATTTTTATCAAAGATAGAAAAACAAAAATATCGTTAGAACCTGATAATCCTAGTTGGAACCTAGATTGGGACTGGGAAGTTAATGATGAGGGTCCACCAAAAGATAAAGAGGAAATTTTTCATGAGTATTTATGCTAATATTTATAATTGAACAAGTTAAATAAGTAAAATTTTAATTAACCAGTATTTTTAATTGCGGCTGATATACCTGCTATACTAGTCATTAAAGCATCATTTAGATAATCGTTATTAGTTTTATTATTATTATTTTTATTTAATTTCATCATCACCGTTGCTTGCAGGATGTTTAAAACTTCAGAATATACATTCCTTATAATTGCAGGACTTCTAAATACTTTCCTTTGTTTTAAAATTTCAGAGGGTGTAATTGTATGATTAAGTTTTTTTAAAGCTTCAAATTGAAATCTGAGTTTCTTACCAACTCTTTTTAAATTATTGTCCGCTAAATAACCTTCATAAATTTTTGAAATTTCTGGATCAACTTTTGAAATAACCATATCAAGTAAATCCATAGTCGAATTAAAAAATGGCCAATTTTTTTCCATATCAATTAGAGTTTTTTTAAATTTTTTAATTGAAGAGTATCTTAATGCTTCGGCAGTACCTAACCATGCTGGTAACATTAATCTTATTTGTGTCCATGCAAATACCCAAGGTATTGCTCTAAGACCTTTAATACTATCTAAATTTTTTCTTTTAGAAGGACGAGACCCAATAGATAATTTTCCTAATGCTAAATGAGGTGTAACTGTTTTAAAGTATCTTATAAATTCAGTGCTAGATGTTAAATTTTTTCTATAAGAACTTTTTGATATATCCGACATACTCTTTATCAAGTTTCGCCAATTTTCTTTTGGTTGAGGTGGAGGTATTAAAGTGGCTAACATTACAGAACTTATGTAACTACATAGATTGTATTTAGCTATGGGCTCATAGCCATACTTTTGTTGTATTACCTCACCTTGATCTGTAATTCTTATTTTACCATTAACCGATCCAGGTGGTTGAGATTTTAGAGTAGCCTGTATTGGTCCACCTCCTCTTCCAGCAGAACCACCTCTTCCATGAAAAAAAGATAATTTTATTTTAAATTTTTTTGACAAAGCTAAAATTTCTTCTTGTAATTTATATTGATGCCAACTTGCACATAGTTTACCTGCATCTTTACTGGAATCTGAATAACCAATCATAATCTCTTGCTCATAATTAATCATACCTCGATACCAGTTTAATTTAAACAATGATGACATAATTTTGCTACCATTTATTAAGTCATCTAAAGTTTCAAATAAAGGCACTACTCTTAATTTGTGTTCTATGTTTGCCTCTTTCTGTAGAAGTATAACTGAAAGAATATCGGATGCAGAAGATGTCATAGATATTATGTAAGCTCCTAAACATTCTTTAGGTTGAATTGATAAAGCTTTAAAAGTAGACCAAACCTCTAAATTTTCTTTATCTTTAAATTTAAAACTATTAATAAAATTTTTTCCTTTTATTTTTTTAGTCAAAAAATTTATTTTTTCTAGCTCTGTCCAAGAATAATAGTCTTTCTTAAATTTTCTTCTTATTAATTCTGCAATAAGTTTTGTGTGTCTAGATGATTCTTGTCTTATATCTAATCTAGCAAGATTAATTCCAAAACATTTTGCTCTTCTCATTAAGTCTAATAATTCCCCGCTAGCGATGTTTTCATTTTGTGACTGCTCCAAAGACTCTCTCACTACTCTCAATGGTTTTAAAATATCTTCCTTTGAAGAAATAAGTTCTTTTTGATTTAGAGGTTTTTTTTGAACCAAGTGTCGTTCTATAATTCTGTGAGTTTTTCTCATTTTATCTCTCAGGGGTCTTAGATAAACCCTATAAGGTTCATAAGAGGGACCAGTATATCTTAATATTTTTTTGGAACATTTTTGCATAGAAAAAGATCTTATTAATTTTGTTAAAGATTTTTCATAAAGTTTTGCAGCTTCCCATCTTGATAAAAGCAAGACTTCCTCAGTAACTTTAGATGTAACGAAAGGATTTCCATCTCTGTCACCACCCATCCATGAACCAAATT
>CACABD010000047.1 GCA_902530715.1 uncultured Pelagibacteraceae bacterium | reverse complement strand
ATTTTAAATTTTGGGTTTTCATTAAAAAATCAAATATGTTTCCGTGTTCTCCTGTGCTAAAGCAATGATAGAAGCCTTTTTCATCATTAATTGTGAATGAGGGTGTTTTTTCATTCTTAAAAGGTGAAAGACCAACAAATTCTTTGCCTCTTTTTTTAATTGGTACAAATTTAGATACTACAGTGGAAACTTTTAACCTTGATTTTATCTCTTCTAAATATTCCTTCGGGTACTTCATATTAAATTAATCATTTATTTAAAAGCTCTTTTAAAACTTTGCCAGCTAAAGAAAAATCTAACGTATCGGAATAATTTTTTTTTAACTCTCCCATAACTTTGCCCATATCTTTTATAGATGATGCTTTTGTAGAGTCTATAATTTCAGTGCAAATTTTCTTTGTTTCTTCCTCGCCCATTTGTTTTGGTAAATAACTGGATAAAATTTCTTGCTCTTGCTTTTCAATTTTAAGTAAATCTTCTCTATTATTTTTTTTATAAACCTCAATTGATTCGTTTCTCTGCTTAATCATTTTTTTTAATAACTTTTTAATATCTTCATCATCAGTCTCTTTTTTTTGCGGTCCCGATCTATTGGTAATGTCTAATTCCTTAATGCCAGATAATATTAACCTGTAAGTTGATATTTTAATTTTATCTTTTAATTTAAGGCAATTTTTGTAGTCTAAATCAATAGTATTTCGAATAGTCATAAACCAAATTTACTTTTAAAGAGTAATTTCTTCAAAAGAAAAAATTATTTTTTTTTAAATTTTCCATTAGATATGTTGCGGAAAAAAGCGTTTTATTGTATTAACCTTTAACTCATGAGTTGTAATTGACATCTAAACAGAAAAACAAAACTTCGAATTTTTCTAATTTTAACACTGGTATTTTGGTTCTTGAAAACAAGTCGATATTCAGAGGTATTGGGATAGGTTATAGAGGAGAGGCAACTGGAGAAATTTGTTTTAATACCTCAATAACAGGTTACCAAGAAATTATATCTGATCCATCTTACGCTGGACAAATAATTAATTTTACATTTCCTCATATAGGAAATGTTGGAACGAATAACGAGGATATTGAGTCTGACAAAATTTGGGCTAGAGGTGTGATATTTAACTCTGAAATTACAAGTCCTTCAAATTATAGATCTCTTCAAAATTTAGACAACTGGCTAAAAAAAAATAAAATAGTAGGAATAACTGGTCTAGATACTAGAAGTTTAACAAATTTTATTAGAGATAAAGGAGCGCCTAAAGGTACAATAGCAAATATTAAAAACGGAAAATTCAACATAAGTAAGCTATTAAAAAAATCGATTAATTGGCCTGGATTAAAAGGAATGGATCTTGCTAAAGAAGTCACAACACCAAAGTCTTATACCTGGAAAGGATTAAAAACCTGGAAAAAATTCAAAGGATTTGAGAAAAATAAAAAAAAAAAATTTAAGATTGTTGCATTAGATTTTGGAATAAAGAAAAATATACTTAGATATTTTTCTAATTATGATTGTGAAGTTAAAGTAGTCTCATGCAAAAAAAAATCGGGTGAAATTTTTAAATTAAAACCACATGGTGTTTTTTTATCAAATGGTCCGGGAGATCCAGCTGCAACTGGAAAATATGCAATTAATGTTGTAAAAAATCTAATAAAAGACGGTTTACCTTTATTTGGTATTTGTTTGGGTCATCAAATATTAGCCCTTGCTTTAGATGCAAAAACAAGAAAAATGAAATTAGGACACAGGGGTGCTAACCATCCTGTAAAAAATTTAATAACTAATAAAGTTGAAATAACAAGTCAAAACCATGGGTTTGAAGTAATCAAAGAAAGCTTAAAGAAAGATACTGAAATAACTCACTTATCCTTATTTGATAATTCTATTGAAGGTATAAGATTAAAAAACAAACCAGTTTTTTCTGTTCAATACCATCCAGAGGCAAACCCGGGTCCCCAAGATAGCAAATATTTATTTAGTCATTTCATGGAAGATGTAAAAAAATATGCCAAAAAGAAAAGATATTAAAAAAATATTAGTTATTGGAGCTGGTCCAATAATTATTGGTCAAGCATGTGAGTTTGATTATTCTGGTACGCAAGCTTGTAAAGCTCTTAAAGATGAAGGATATAAAGTCATATTAATTAATTCTAACCCAGCAACAATTATGACTGATCCTGACGTTGCAGACAAAACATATATTGAACCTATATCACTAGTAGTACTTGAGGAAGTTGTAAAAAAAGAAAAACCTGATGCAATTTTGCCAACAATGGGTGGGCAGACTGCATTAAATCTTGCAATAAGTGCTGAAAAAATTGGTTTATTAAAAAAATATAAAATTGAACTTATAGGTGCAAATTCAAAAGCAATTACCAATGCAGAAGATAGAAAGAAATTTAGAAAAAATATGACTGATATTAGTTTAGATTTACCCAAGTCTGAAATATTAAATACGTTATCAAATTCAAAAAAATGTCTAAAAAAAATTGGTTTACCGGCAATAATTAGACCTTCATTTACTTTGGGTGGTTTAGGTGGTGGAATTGCAAGAACAAAAAAAGATTT
>CACABD010000046.1 GCA_902530715.1 uncultured Pelagibacteraceae bacterium | reverse complement strand
TATATTTTTAATGATAAATATTTTTGTTGGAAAGGACTTTACCCCAGCAATGATAAGTGAGGTCACTAAAAATAGCCCTGCACAAGTAGCTGGATTAAAAAAGAATGACATAATATTGTCTATCGATGACAATAAAGTTAAGAGTATTTTAGATGTATCTAAATTTATCACGTTGTCGACATCTGAATTTATTGATTTTAAAGTTTCGCGCTATGACCAAGAAGTGAGTGTAAAAGTAAAACCTAATTTTGTTGAAAGCGAGGATAATTTAGGAAATAAAATTAAGAAGAGAATGGTTGGTATTCAACTTTCACCTTATAAAGATACTGTCAATCACCAAAAGCTTGGACCGGTTAAAGCACTGTATTATTCAGTTAATGAGGTGTATTTTGTGACAACTTCCACACTTAAATATTTAGGGACCATTATCACTGGTAAAGGTGACAGTTCACAGCTTGGTGGACCAATAAGAATTGCAAAAATTTCAGGACAAGTTGCAGAATTTGGAATTGTACCGTTTTTGAGCATGATGGCTTACATATCTATAAGCTTAGGTTTAATTAATCTTTTTCCAATCCCTCTTTTAGACGGAGGTCATTTGATGTTTTATGGAATTGAAAAAATTCTTGGAAGACCTTTAACACAAAAAACTCAAGAAGGTTTTTTTCGAATCGGAATGTTTTTATTGCTATCCTTGATGTTTTTTGCAACTTTTAACGACCTTAAGGATTTAGGCTTATTTTAAAGGCTTTTTTAAACTTTAAAAAAATCAATAAATTCAACGTTTTTTCAGCACTACATCTTGTGTTAAGAAACAAATTATACACTAAAAAAAAGCTTGATTTATAAAGGATTTTGTTAACTATGGATTTAACCTAATACCGGAGCTAAAATGAATAAAAAACAATTAATCGCGAAATTAGCTGGTTCTTTAAACCAAAGCAAAGCTGATGCAGAGCGAACATTTGATACCATAACTAATACTATTTTAGATGCATTAAAAAACGATGATTCTGTAAAAATAGCAGGTTTTGGTACTTATAAGGTTGCTAAGAGAAAAGCTAGAATTGGCCGAAATCCAAGAACAGGAGAACAGATCCAAATCGCTGCTTCTCAAAAGGTAAAATTTTTACCTGCCAAAGCACTTAAAGAAATATTCAATAAATAGATATTTCCTCTAGACAGCCTTTATTAATTGAGAGTTAATAAAGGCTGTTTCTATATGCATTTACTGCATATCTATTAAATAGTCTTAGCAATAGTTATTGATTTTATAAAAATTTATAAACTCTTCTTTAACAGGGAGAAATTATGAAAAAACTATTAAATAAACTGTTGGTTCCAGCGGTAAGTTCGATTTTCTTACTAAATATGACCAGTATTGGTTACGCTGAAACTACGGTATCCGCAGAAGTCGGATTTGTATTTAACACTTTTCTCTTTTTAGTTTGTGGATTCTTGGTCATGTTTATGGCTGCAGGCTTCGCTATGCTAGAAGCAGGAAGTGTAACTTCAAAAAGTGTATCAGTAATTTGTGCAAAAAATATTGGATTATTTTCGATAGCTGGAATGATGTTCTGGCTAGTCGGTTATAATCTTGCATATGGTATTCCAGAGGGTGGATATATCGGAAAATTTTTGCCGTGGTCAGATGCGAGTAAAATAGAGACAGGTTACTCAGATGCATCAGATTGGTATTTCCAGATGGTATTCTGTGCAACAACAGTATCTATTGTTTCTGGTACATTAGCAGAAAGAATTAAATTGTGGCCGTTCTTATTATTTGCTGCAATTTTATCAGGAATTATTTATCCAATAGTAATGGGTTGGAAATGGGGTGGTGGATGGTTAGCCGCTGCTAATTTCCAAGATTTTGCTGGATCAACTTTAGTTCACTCAACTGGTGGTGCAGCTGCGCTTGCTGGTGCATTTTTACTAGGACCAAGACTTGGAAGATTCACTAAAAAAGGTGAACCAGCTCCAATGAAACCATTTGCAGCTTCTTCGATTCCATTAGTTACAATTGGGGTATTTATTTTATGGCTAGGTTGGTTTGGATTTAACGGTGGCTCGCAACTTGCAATAGGAACAGGTGCAGATGCAATCGCTGTAGCAAAAATCTTCATGAATACATTCTTAGCAGGCGCTGGTGGAGTTATGGCAGCAGCAACAATGACAAGATTACATTTTGGTAAAACAGATGTAATTCAAATGTTAAATGGATGTATTGGTGGATTAGTTGCTATTACCGCTGAACCATTAATGCCTTCTCCATTCGCAGCAATTTTAATTGGTGCAGTTGGAGGTGTAATTGTTGTTTACGGTACTAAACTACTTTTCGCATTAAAAATTGACGATGTTGTAGGTGCTGTGCCTGCACACTTATTTGCTGGAATTTGGGGTACATTAGCTGTGCCAATAACAAATCCAGATGCAACTTTTGGAGCTCAATTACTCGGTATTATATCAATTAACGTCTTCGTGTTTGTGGTTGCCTATATTGTTTGGGCAATTATGAAGAGCACAATTGGTATAAGATTAAGTAAAGAAGCAGAGCTTAAAGGAACAGACGTCGTTGAAACTGGCGTAATAGGCTACGCTATACGAGATTAAGCATCTCTCCCTCTATGGTTTGACGTTTAATTAAGGCCTCCTAGAAATAGGAGGCCTTTTTTATAGCTTATTGTTTTTAACAAAATTATAAACT
>CACABD010000045.1 GCA_902530715.1 uncultured Pelagibacteraceae bacterium | reverse complement strand
TTTGTTTTACAAAAAAATTTACCAAGAATTTTAGACAATATTTCCTGGAAGAAATCTATGCGCTGGGCTAACCATGATCTTTATTGGGGGAGGCCACTAAAATCCATACTATGTTGTTTTGACAATAAAACTTTGGAATTTGATTACCATCACCTTGTTTCATCAAATATTACCTTCATTGATAAAGATTTAGAACAAAAAACGAGAAAGTTTGTTAACTTTAAAGATTACTTAACTTTTTTTAATTCACAAAATATAATTTTAGACAATAAAAAAAGAGAGGAATTTATAGAAAAACAATTGAACAAAATAGCAAAAAAAGAAAGGTTAAAAATTCATCTAAATTCTAATCTATTAAATGAAGTCACTAATATAGTTGAAAAACCTAACATAATTAAATGTAGGTTTGATAAAAGATTTCTTGAAATCCCGGATGATATATTAGTGACTACAATGCAAGTCCATCAAAGGTATTTTCCAACATTTGATAGTAGAGATAATTTAACAAATAATTTTTTTTTAGTTGCAGATAATAAAGATAGAAAAGGTTTAATAAAAAAGGGAAATGAAAATGTAGTTGAGGCCCGTTTAAATGACGCAAAATTTTTCTGGGATAAAAACAAAAAGCAAAATTTGGTTAAGGGTATATCAAATTTAAAAAAACTAAGTTATTTTGATGGATTAGGATCTTACTTTGAAAAAATTCAAAGACTTAGAAAATTAGGTTCCTTAATTTCTGACGAATTACTAATAAGCAAAGAAAAAGTTGAGATAGCCTCATCAATTTGTAAAGTAGATTTGACTTCAGATTTAGTAAACGAGTTCCCGGAACTCCAGGGCATTATGGGTGGTCATTTTGCCAAATCACAAGGTTTTGACAACGATATATGCTTAGCTATAAGGGAACATTATCTACCTACAGGTCCAGGAACTAAAACTCCAAAAAAACCTTACTCTGTTACATTAGCGATGAGTGATAAATTGGATACACTCTCAGGTTTCTTTTCAATTAATTTGAAACCCACCAGCTCAAAAGATCCATTTGCATTGAGAAGATCTGCTATTGGTCTTATTAGGCTAATAGTGGAAAATAAATTAGATATTAAATTAAAAGATATAATAAATTATTCCTTCTTACTTTTTAGTGAACAAGATTTGAATTTAAATACTAAATTAGCTTCAAAGGATTTGTACAGCTTTCTATCAGACAGACTAAGATTTTATATGAAAGAAAAAAATATTAGATCAGATATTATTGAATGTTCTATGAGCAGTTACAATACAGATCAAATATATAAAATATTTAATAAAGCATTCATTTTAAATAAACTAATTAATAATAACATAGGTCAAGATATTATTTTCTCATATAAAAGAGCTTCAAATATTTTAAATGACGAAATCAAAAAAAATAAACTGAAATTATCTGAGACTACTGATCCAGGATTATTTAAAAATGACTCTGAAAAAAAATTATATAAAAAGATACAGGAGATAAGAAAATATTTTACAAGTCTAGGTAGTGGTGAGAATTGTGAGAAAACTTTAGAGTTATTGGCAGAGGCGAGAGTAGAAGTATCAAACTTCTTTGAAGATGTGATTGTGCATGATGATGATGAGGCTTTAAAAAAAAATCGTTTGGAACTTTTACAATTGTTATGTAAAACCTTCAATAATTATATAAATTTTTCTAATATAGAGAGCATTTAATGATTAATTTAGTTTTTAATTTTAAATCTAAAAAGTCAAAGAATTTAAAAAACCCAAAATTTATCTTAGGTGGTAAAGGAGCAAACTTGGCCCAAATGGGAAAACTAGGATTACCAGTCCCCCCTGGTTTTACAATCTCTACAGAGGTTTGTGAAATTTTTTACAAAAACGGTAAAAAATTAAATTCAAAACTAGTTAAATCTATTAATCTTGAATTAAAACAAGTTGAGAAAGAGTGTGGTAAAAAATTCGGTGATTTAGCCAATCCGCTTTTGGTTTCAGTTAGATCTGGAGCAAGGGTCTCGATGCCTGGCATGATGGATACAATTTTAAATCTTGGATTAAATGATAAAACTGTTAACGCATTGGCTAAAAAAACCTCAAACATGAGGTTTGCAAAAGATAGTTATAGAAGATTTATTCAGATGTACTCAAACGTTGTTTTAGGCATAGAAAGTTATAATTTTGAGGAATTGATCGAAAACTATAAGTTAACAAAAGGTGTCTTAATGGACACTGACCTAGATGAAAAGGATTGGGATGGTTTAATTAAAGATTTCAAAAATGTTGTAAAAAAAAAAACAAATAAACAATTTCCCCAGGATGTATATGAACAATTACATGGAGCAATTTCAGCTGTATTTTTGTCTTGGGAAAGCAATAGAGCAAAAGTCTATAGAAAGTTAAATCAAATACCATCTGAATGGGGAACAGCCGTTAACGTTCAATCAATGGTTTTTGGAAATATGGGAGATGATTGTGCAACTGGAGTTGTGTTTACAAGAAATCCATCTGACGGTAAGAATGAAATTTACGGCGAATATTTAATTAATGCCCAAGGTGAAGATGTTGTAGCAGGTACTCGAACACCAAATTACATTACAAAAAAAGCTCGCAAAGAATCAAAATCAAAAGGAAAATCAATGGAAGAGTCTATGCCAAAAGTATTTTCTAAATTAGAAAAAATTCTACTACTTTTAGAGAAACATTATAAAGATATGCAAGATGTAGAATTCACTGTTG
>CACABD010000044.1 GCA_902530715.1 uncultured Pelagibacteraceae bacterium | reverse complement strand
AAATGTATTCCCACAAGCTATGGCCATTGGGAACATCCACATTGGTACCATAGCTGGAAAATTAAATGGGGTTATACCAGCACAAACACCAAGTGGTTGTCTAATTGACCAACTATCTATTTCAGTACCAACATTTTCTGTGAATTCCCCTTTTAACATTTGAGGTATACCGCAGGCAAACTCAACTATCTCTAAACCTCTTGTTAGTGAACCTTTCGCATCCTCATAAACCTTACCGTGTTCGGAAACAATTAACTTTGTTAGCTCATCTGAATTTTTTTCTATCAATTCTTTAAATTTAAACATGACTCTTGCTCTTTGTATTGGTGGTTTTAGAGACCATGTTTCAAAAGCTTTTGACGCTATATCAACAGCTTGGTCTAGATCATTTTTTGTTCCGAGTGAGACTTCACTTTCTTGTAATCCTGTTGCAGGATTAAAAACTTTTCCACTTCTTGTTGACGAACCAGAAAAAACTTCACCATTTACGAAATGTTGTATTAAATTCATTGGCAAAAATATGTAATTAACTAATTAGCTTGTTGCAAGCATTTTCTTTATAGATGCTATAGCTTTTGCAGGATTAAGACCTTTTGGACAAGCATTTGTGCAGTTCATGATTGTATGGCACCTATATAATTTTAGTTCATCGGCTACTTTTTTTAATCTTTCTTTTCTATCTTCATCTCTAGAGTCTATTATCCATCTATAAGCTTGAAGTAAAACAGCTGGTCCAAGATATTTGTCGCCGTTCCACCAATAGCTAGGACAAGAAGTTGAGCAACAAGCACACATTATACACTCATAGAGACCATCTAATTTAGCTCTATCCTCTTTCGATTGTAGATTTTCAGCATCACCTAAATTTTTTGAATTTTTTAACCAAGGTTTTATTGAATCGTACTGTTTATATAAAGTACTTAAATCACCAATTAAATCTTTTAACACTTTTAAATGTGGTAAAGGATAAATATCAATCTCCCCTTTAATCTCAGCATGAGATTTGGTGCACGCTAAACCATTTTTACCATCCATGTTCATTGCGCATGATCCACAAACTCCATGAGCACAAGATCGTCTGTAAGCAATTGTTGGGTCTATTTCATTTTTAATTTTGTTTAAAATATCTAAAACTTTAGATGGGCAATTATCCATGTCCACTTCGTAAGTGTCAATTCTCGGATTTTCACCTGTAGACGGATCCCATCTGTAAATATTTACTTTTCTTATGTTTTTTGAACCGGTTTTATCTTTAAAATATTTGCCTTTTTGAATTTTAGAGTTTTTAGGCAAACTTATTTGAACCATTAATATACTCTTTCCTGTGGGGGAAAATATTGAACATCATTAGTTAACGTTGATCTATGGACTGGCCTATAATCAATTTTAGTCTTTTTTCCTTCACACCACGATAGTGTGTGCTGCATGTACTTTTCATCATTTCTTTTTGGATAATCTTCTCTAGCATGAGCTCCTCTGCTTTCTTTTCTGTAATATGCAGAGTCCATAGTCGTTATTGCTTGTCTAATTAAATTGTCAAATTCTAAAGTTTCAACTAAGTCTGTGTTGAAAATTAAAGATTTATCTTTAACAGATAAATCCTCCATTCCTTCAAAAGGCTTTCTTATTTCATTAACACCTTCTTTCAATGTTTTCTCGGTTCTAAATACTGCACATTTTGATTGCATTGTTTTTTGCATTGATAATCTCAAATCAGCAGTGCTGTTTGAACCACTTGAGTTTCTAAGTCTATCAAATCTTTCTAAACATTTGTCTGTTTCTGACTGCGAGATCTCCTCGTGAGGTTGTCCTGGTTTAACTAATTCTGATGCTCTTTTTGCTGCTGCTCTTCCAAACACCACTAAATCAATAAGAGAGTTGGAACCTAATCTGTTTGCTCCATGAACTGATACACATGCTGCCTCACCAATTGCCATAAGACCAGGAACTGTTTTTTCAGATCCATTTAAAGTTAAAACTTCCGCTTTATAATTTGTTGGAATACCACCCATATTGTAGTGAACAGTTGGAACAACTGGTATGGGTTCCTTAGTTACATCTACATTTGCGAATAGTTTTGACGACTCTGATATTCCTGGGAGTCTCTCTTCTATTACGTTTTTATCTAAATGATCTAAATGTAAGTGTACATGATCTTTATCCTTACCTACACCACGACCTTCATTAATCTCAACAGCAATAGATCTACTCACGACATCTCTAGATGCTAAGTCCTTCGCCTTTGGAGCATATCGTTCCATAAATCTTTCACCTTTAGAGTTTACCAAGTAACCACCCTCACCTCTAACACCTTCTGATATTAAAGTTCCATGACCATAAATTCCTGTTGGGTGAAATTGTACAAATTCCATATCTTGCAAAGGCAATCCTGCGCGTAAAACCATTGCATTTCCATCACCAGTACAAGTATGCGCAGATGTTGCTGAATAATATATTTTTCCATAACCACCTGTAGCAATTATAGTTATGTGAGATCTAAACCTATGAATTGTTCCGTCATTTAAATTCCAAGCTATTAATCCCTTACATTCGCCATCTTTCATTAAAAGGTCTAAAGCAAAATATTCTATAAAAAATTCTGTATTATGTTTTACTGCCTGACCATATAATGTGTGCAATATAGCATGGCCAGTTCTATCTGCAGCAGCACATGTTCTTTGAACAGGTTCATTTCCATAGTTTTTTGTCATTCCTCCAAAGGGTCTCTGATAAATCTTACCATCATCAGTTCTACTAAATGGAACTCC
>CACABD010000043.1 GCA_902530715.1 uncultured Pelagibacteraceae bacterium | reverse complement strand
TGCATTTAAAGCTAAAGGAATGACCCAAGGTGGTTTGACTTCTCCTGCAATCAAAGCTGCAGTTCCTTCTAATTTTAGAACTACACATTGGACTGGAATAGCAAAAAGAGCGAGAATAGTTTACTACGCACCATTGATAATGAGAATTAATCTCATTGAAAATGATAATTAATCTCACTGATAATGATTATCAATCGCATATATTGACGCAGGGGTCAAGTAATCTTTAAAATTCCCACTCCGAGATTTTGCTATAGAGGAAGTTTCTAAAAGCCTGAACTCTAGCAACATTTTTCATAGATTGAGGATATACAAAATGAGCCTCTGTTATGGGGCCTTCAACGTTCGGTAGAACTTTTACGATGTTTGGTTGATTCACAGTTATATAATCTGGTAAAGCCGCTAAACCAACACCGCTTTGAACCGCTAATAATAAGCCATAAACACTATTAACCTTCATCACAGTTTTTCTTTTTTTATTATCTTTTGTACCTAATTTTAAAGCCCAATCGGGATTGTAAACTGGTGAAGGAGCGCCTCTCCCAAAGGATATAAAAGAGTGTTTATTTAGATCACCTGTATTTTTTGGAAAACCATTTTTTTCTAGATATTTTGGAGAGCCGTAAATGTGGTAATTAATATCTATCAATTTTTTTTGTATATAATTCAATTGTTTAGGTCTTCTCATAAAAATACCGATATCAGCTTGCCTTGTGCTTAAATCTAGCTCTTTGTCGTCAAAAATAAGCTCAACTTCTATATCTGGATTTAGTTGCATGAATTCTTGAATTCTTGGGGTTAGCCATGTTGTGCCAAAACTTACAACGGTGGTTACAGTTAATTTACCGCTTGGTTTATTTTTTTGATCTCCAAGTGAAGTTTCGACCTCTTTAAGCTTACTGATTACCTCATGGGCAGTTTTAAAAACGTATTCTCCATTCTCTGTTAATGTGAGACCTCTTGCATGCCTCTCAAACAGCTTGACTTTTAGGTCTTCCTCTAAAGCTTGAATCTGTCTACTTATTGCCGATTGACTGAGATTTAGGTTAACTGTTGCGCTTGTAAAACTTCCAGCTTCTGCAACTGCGTGAAATATTTTTAGCTTGTCCCAATCCATTATTTATTAACATTAATAATGTATCTACCAGAAGTTTTTCCTTCAAGCATTCTAGAATATTCAACTAATAGTTGATCAAGACTTATTTCTTTAATGGACTTCTCAAGTAAATCAAAGTCTACAAGTTTTGAAACTTCATCCCATAAAAATTCTCTTCTCTTTATAGATACACTTACAGAGTCGATACCCCAAAGTTTTACACCTCTTATAATAAAAGGCATTACAGTAGTATTTAATTTTATACTTGATGCATTTCCACACGCTGCAACTATTCCATTTGGCTTAATGTGGGATAAAATATTAGCTAAAATATTTCCACCAACTGTATCAACTGCACCATCATATAATCCTTTATCTAGTGGTCTTGACTCTTTATCTAAATCACCTGATTTTATTATATTTTTTGCACCTAGTGATTTGAGGTATTCTTCATTTGGCTTAGTTGTTGCAGCTGTTACATTGCAGCCCATCTTGCTTAATATCATAACTGCAATACTACCAACTCCACCGGAAGCTCCTGTAACAATTACATCATTTACTTTTTCTCCAAGTAACAAAACCTCTCTAGTTTGTTTAGTTGTAAAAGCACATTGGATTGCTGTCATGCCAGCAGTACCTAACATCATCGCTTGTTTCAATGTAATTCCTTTAGGTTTTTTTACCAAAAAATTTGAATTTACTTTTGCAAATTGAGAATATCCACCAAAATAGATTTCACCAACTCTCCAACCAGTTTGAATTATTTCATCACCTTCTTTAAACTTTTCACTTTTACTTTCAACTACTGTGCCTGAAAAATCTATACCTGGAATATGCGGAAATTCTTTTACTAATCTTGCACCATTTTTTAAGATTAAAGCATCTTTAAAATTTAAAGTGGAATAGTCAACTTTAACTAAAACATCACCATGTTTTAAAAATGACTTTTCTATAGTTTTAATTTCCCTTGAAAAATTTTCACCTTCTAGATTTATAATTAATGCTTTAAAATTATCTGACATTATTTTTTTTAAAATTTTTAGATTTTGCTACTAATAAATCTTAGATATCTATTTTGACAGGCTAAGTCGTCTTTAAATTTACCTAAATAATAATTAGTTATAGTTGTAGCTTGTTCCTTCTTAATTCCTCTAGTTGTCATACATTGATGAGTTGCGTTTATTGTGACGGCTACTCCTTTGGCTTGTAAAGAATCCATTAAAGTTGTTGCAATTTGTTTAGTTAATCTTTCTTGAGTTTGCATTCTTCTTGAAAAAACCTCTACAACTCTAGCAAGTTTACTTAAACCTACAACTCTTTCATTTGGCATATAAGCCACATGTGCAATTCCTAAAATTGGTGCCATGTGATGTTCGCAATGACTCTGAACTGATATATTTTTTTGTATTACCATATCGTTGTATCCCTCAACATCACCAAAAGTTTTGCTAAGTATTTTATTTGGGTCCTCATGGTAACCCTTAAAATATTCTCTATATGCTTTTAAAACTCTCTTTGGTGTTTCTAATAATCCTTCTCTACTTGGATCTTCCCCTATCCATTTTAATATTTTGATATAAGCCTCCTCAGCTTCTTTATCTGATACTTCATTATTATTTATAGGCTTATTTTGCTCTTTAACTAATTTCATCGCGACAGTTATATATATAATTTAACCTTTTTAAAATATTTATTATATATTTTATGTGCTAAATACT
>CACABD010000042.1 GCA_902530715.1 uncultured Pelagibacteraceae bacterium | reverse complement strand
AAGTTGTAATATATTATAAAATAACAAAAAATACGAGAATTTTAGGGGTTCCAATATTTTTCATAATGAGTAATCTTTCGTTTTTTAACCTATAGGGAGGGAAAAAAATGTCAAAACAAGCACAACATTGGGAAAAGACTAGAGGTCTGCTTTTTGTAACGCTAGCTATCTGGTTCGTTTTCTCTATTGGCATCTTCCTCTTCGGTGCCGAAATGGAAGCATCATCTATCAGACCTTTTGGATATCCATTGTCATATTATATGACATGTCAAGGTTCTCTTGGAATTTTCGTAATACTAATTTTTTGGTTTGCGGGAAGACAAGAAAAGATTGATGAAGAGTTCGGCTTTTCTGAAAGAGAGGATGACTAATGTTTAAGGGTAATTTTATAAACAATCTCCCCAAGATTTATGGAACATACACCGGTGGTTTCATTGTTTTCATAATCTTGATGGCGATTGGAGAACAAGCTGGAATGTCTGCAAAAGTAATTGGAATTTGCTTTGTAGCATTTACAGTTTTAATTTATGCACTAATTGGTTACCTATCTCGTACAATTCAAGTTGATGCATATTACTTAGCTGGAAGACAAGTTCCAACAGTGTTCAACGGTATGGCTACAGCAGCAGACTGGATGTCTGGTGCTTCATTCGTTGCGATGGCTGGAGGAATTTATTTTAAAGGTTACGGTTATATGGCATTACTAGTTGGTTGGACGGGTGGATACGTTCTAGTTGCTTCGCTACTAGCTCCATATTTAAGAAAATTTGGTTGCTACACAGTTCCAGATTTCATTGGAACTAGATATGGCGGAAACTTAGCTAGACTATCTGCGGTAATAGTCTTAACAGTTGCATCATTCACTTATGTGACAGCGCAAATTAATGCTACAGGAACAATTGCATCAGTTGCACTTGATATTCCTTTTAATATTGCTGTTTACGTAGGATTGGCAAGTATATTGATGTGTTCAATGCTTGGTGGAATGAGAGCAGTTACATGGACGCAAGTAGCACAATACATTGTATTGATTATAGCTTACTTGATACCTGTATTCTGGATCAGTAACAAAATGGGTGCTGGAGTATTTCCACACTTAATGTTAGCAGATGAAGTTGCTAGAATCGCTGAGTTAGAAGCTCAGTTTGGTCTTGGCGAAATCAAAAATTCTGCAGCTGATTTAAAGCAGGTTCCTAAAGGCTTAGCAGGTATAACTAAAGCGCACTCTGAAGTTAACACAACACCTTGGAAATTTATTTCATTGGCGGTTTGTATGATGGCTGGAACAGCTTCATTACCACACGTTATGATGAGATATTTCACTACTCCAAGTGTAAAAGCTGCTAGAAGATCAGTAGGTTGGTCGCTATTCTTCATATTCCTACTTTATTCATCAGCTCCAATGTTAGCTACATTATCAAAACTATCGTTAATGGATCCAAACTTAGCAACAGGGATTATTGGTAAGTCAATTTCTGAAGTACAAGCAATTGACTGGTATCAAAACTGGAACCAAGCAAACTTAATGTTTGTAAGCGACTTTAACGGAAATGGAACACTCGAGTTAAACGAGTTCTTCATGGGTGGTAAAGCCGTTGTATTGGCAACTCCAGAGATAGCAGGATTACCATATGTAATTTCTGGTCTAGTAGCTGCTGGAGGTATGGCTGCTGCCATGTCAACAGCTGACGGATTAGTGTTAGCGATATCTAATGCATTATCTCACGACATTTACTACAAGATGATTAACCCTAAAGCGGAGACAGCTAAAAGATTGTTGATCGCAAGGATATTACTTGTATTAATTGGTTTCGCTGGAGCAACAATTGCAGCTCTTGAAATTCAAGGTATCTTAGGTTCGGTCATCTGGGCTTTTGACTTTGCGATGTCAGGGTTATTCTTCCCACTTGTACTAGGAGTATGGTGGAAGAGAGCAAATGCTCAAGGAGCAGTTGCGGGAATGCTAGGAGGACTAGCCGCTGGAACAGCATACTTAATAGCTGTAAGAAGTGGTTACCCTGGTTTCTTAGATATTACTCAGTTAACATTTGGTATAGTTGGATCAGTAGTAAGCTTAGTGCTTATGATCGTAGTCAGCTTGGCAACTAAAGCGCCAGACGCTGCTACACAGAAAATGGTAGACGATGTTCGTGTACCAAGCGGTAAAGCGATACTAGGAAGACAGCACTAAATACTTAATTTTTAAGGGGCGAGAATTTATCGCCCCTTAACTTTTTTTTCACAGACATGTACGCAAATTTTCACCCAATGATTTACCTGATTGACTACGTATTGGGTATGATCATGTGGACTTTAATTGGTAGAGTTGCAATGAACATATTTCAAAGAGAAGACTCTAATTTCTTCTTTATGAAAGTTTTTGTTAAATTAACGGATCCTTTTATAACAATGTTTAGGTTTATAACCCCATCCTTCATAATAAAACCTTTGGTTCCTTTATATGTTGCCTGGTTTTTCTATATGTTCAGATTTTATTTAATGCCCTACTTAATGGGTTATTCAGTAATGGGTATGCTTTCTTTTCCATTGGAAAGTGAAATTGCATCTCAAATTTATCAGATTTTTGGTAAAAAATAATTCAAAAAAAAAACAAAAATTGATACTAGTAAATAAGGATCAATGAAAAAAATAAAAATATCACCATCAATTTTATCCGCTGATTTTAGTCAACTTGGGCAAGAAATCAAAAATTTAGAAAATAGTGGGGCTGATATGATCCATGTAGATGTTATGGATGGTCACTTTGTACCTAATCTAACTATAGGTCCTCCTGTGATAAAAGCTCTTAGAAAATATACCAATATTCCATTTGATGTACATTTAATGATCAATCCTGTGCACAAGTACATAAAATATTATGCAGAAAGTGGTGCTGATATAATTACAATACACCCAGAAGCAACCTCTTCGCTACAAGAGTCTATTGATGAAATAAAAAAATATAAAAAAAAAGTAGGTTTATCATTAAAT
>CACABD010000041.1 GCA_902530715.1 uncultured Pelagibacteraceae bacterium | reverse complement strand
CTTCATGCTCTCATCAATCATCTGGATGTATCTTGGTTCAAAAATATTCAAAGGTGCAGATGTATTTGGAAAATATATAAAATTTGAAAGTGGAAATACTGGTAAAGTGTTTGGTAACTTAATAATTTTACTCATTAGATAAAAAAAATAACAAATAATCATAAAAAGGTCTATGTTCATATTGACCCTTGCTTAATTCATAAAAAGCCTTTAATTTTAGGATTTATTAATAAGCGGGCGTAGCTCAGTGGTAGAGCGTCTCGTTGCCAACGAGAAGGTCGTGGGTTCAAGTCCCATTGCCCGCTCCAAAAAATTTTATTATGGAAGATCTATCAAAAAAAAAATGTGTGCCTTGCGAAGGAGGCATCCCATCATTTAATTTAAGTGAGATTCACAAATATTTAAAGAAAGTAGATGGATGGGATGTTAAAAAAAATGAAAATGAAAATTTTTATTTATTAAAAGAATTTAAGTTTGAAAATTTTACAAATGCCCAAGATTTTGTAAATAAAGTTGGTGCAATTGCTGAAACTGAAGGACATCATCCAGACATATGGTTTGGTTGGGGATATGCAAAAATTAAAATATTTACTCATGCTATAAATGGCTTGGCTGAAAGTGATTTTATCCTTGCCGCTAAAATTGATAAAATAATTTAGTGTCTAAAATGTCTAGTTTTTGAAAAAACTAGCACTGTGTTTGTATTGTTAGCAAACTTTATAATTTCTCTATCCCTTATTGATCCATGAGGTTGAATAATTGCTTTTGCACCACCTTGGACCAGTGTTTCAATTCCATCGACAAAAGGAAAAAAAGCATCTGAAGCAGCAACTAAATTTTCCGAATTGAGATTAAATTTTTTCATTTTATTTATTGCAATTTCGCAACTATCCAGTCTACTAGGTTGTCCTGACCCAATACCTACTGTTGAATTGTTATTTGTTAATACAATTGCATTTGATTTTACAAACCTACAAACATTGAAAGCAAAAATGAGATCATTAAACATTTTTTTATTAGGTTTCTTTTTTGACACAACTTTAAACATTTTTTGACTCAAATTTTCATTATCGCAATTTTGTAAAATAAAGTTTTTAGAAAGTGAGTTTAACACTATACGATGTGAATCATATTTCTGATTATTTTTAATAATTCTTAAATTTTTTTTTTTCTTTAAAACCGATAAAGCCTTATTATCAAAATCTTTTGCAACTATAACTTCAAAAAACTTGTTACTTATCTCTCTAGCGGTCTCTGACTTAATTTTATAATTACAAATAATAACTCCACCAAATGCACTTATTGGATCGCAATTAAAAGCTTGATTAAAACTAGAGAATTGATCTTGATCAATTGATACTCCTGATGGATTAGCATGCTTAATTATGGCCGTGCCAATCCCTTTTGGTAAATTATTTATAATTTCAAGTCCAGAATAAATATCGTTATAATTATTATAACTTAAATCTTTGCCATTTAATTGTTCTAACTCATTAAAATTCTCACTGGAGTATAAAGCAGCAGATTGATGTGGATTTTCTCCGTATCTTAATTTGCCAACTAATTTTCCATTAAAAGTTATTTTATTTGGATAACTCTTATTCATACCTTTGTTAAAATATTTCGAAATATTTGCATCGTAATAAGCAGTTTCATTAAAAGCCTCTTGTGATAATTCTTTTCTAAATTTAAGAGATGTTGAACCTTTATTATTATTCAACTCATGAATTAAATTTTCTAATTGATAATTAGTTGTTATTACAACTACATCTTTAAAGTTTTTTGCAGCAGATCTCACAAGAGCTGGACCACCAATATCAATATTTTCAATGATTTTATCCACATTTTTATTTTCTAAGACGGTTTGTTCAAAAGGATAAAAATTTACAATAACAAGATTTATGTCTTTAAAATTTAGTTTTTTAATCTGATCTAAATGTTTTTTATTGTCCCTCTTAAAAAGTATTCCGGAATGTATTTTTGGATGAAGAGTTTTTACTCTACCATCTAAAATTTCCTGAAAACCGGTGAAATCACCAATTTCAATACATTTAAATTTATGTTTTCTTATATATTTATAAGTGCCTCCAGAACTTAAAATTTCAATTTTAAATTTTCTTAAAATTGGTAAAATTTTAATAAGTTTAGACTTGTCAGAAACAGATATTATAGCCCTTCTTATTTTTTTCTTCATATTTTCTTGATTTCCCATTTTATTTTTTCTTCCTCTTTTAAAATTTCTCCATTGACATAAATATTTTTATTTTCCGTGTAAGAATCTTTTTTGCCAAAATATAATCCTGTCTCAATGCCAAAATTTTTATGATTGCAAATGAATCTCCATCCGGATTTTTTTAATTGTAATAAAATAGACCGCCTATCCTGTGTCTTTATTGCGTTAGTGTTTGGTACCAAATGAAATCTTATGTCATAGCCAACTTTCCGAAAATTTTTTTGGCTAATTATTATATCTTCACCAACGTATTTAAATTCTTTTGGAAAAAATTTAATAATTCTTTTATGTAAAATACCATACTCCTTAAAGTAACCATCATGCACTCCTTGTATTTCCCAAATTTCATCATCTTGGTAAATTTTTTTGTTTGTTACTTTCACTGCACTTTCCAAAATAAAGCAACCTAATTGACCCTTTTTAAATTTACATGAAGATCTATCGTCAATTGAGAGAGTAGAGTGAGCAGCTGTTGATTTAGATAAAATATTTAATTTATGATTGTAATTTTGAAAATATCCGCAATTAGTGATTACTTTCTCTTTATTGTGAACAATCTCTAAAGATAATACACCAGATTGATAATCAGCAGAGTATTTCCTATCGGGTGTTGGTCCAAAATCAACTATAATTGTGTCTTTTTTATTTAAAATATTTTGTTTTTATAAGAGAATTACTAAGGGACTCAAACACCGATATACCAGAGTTTTTAAATGAAATTATATTCTATCTCGGGCAATCCTTTAATTTCTATTTTGAAGAATGCGATGACATGTTTTTATTTAATGGCAACCA
>CACABD010000040.1 GCA_902530715.1 uncultured Pelagibacteraceae bacterium | reverse complement strand
TTTGGATGAATTAATACCTAATTGGAAAGAATTAAATTCACCAATTAAAACAAAAGTTACAAAAGAAAAATTTTTATTTCTTGGTAAAACAAAATCAATAAGTTGGCCAACATGGTTGTTACCAAAAGTACAACAAAATCATAAAAATTACATTATAAGTCTTGCAAATTTGTGTAGATGGCTAGCTGAACAAGCAGAGGCATTAGGTGTAGAAATATTCCCCGGCTTTCCAGCATCCGATATTTTGTATCATGAGGATGGATCTGTAAAAGGTGTTATTACGCAAGACATGGGTTTAGATAAAAACGGAGAAAAAAAAGATAACTATGAGCCTGGAATGGAATTACATGCGAAAGTAACAGTTTTTGCTGAAGGCTGCAGAGGACACTTAGGAAAAAATTTAATTAAGAAATTTGATCTAAGTAAAGGAAAAAATCCACAGCAGTACGGTATTGGTTTTAAAGAAATTTGGAAAGTAGATGAAAAAAACCATGAAGAAGGATTAGTTATGCACACTGCTGGTTGGCCATTAGACAATAATACATACGGTGGAAGTTTTGTTTATCATGCTGAGAACAAGGAGGTTTATCTAGGATATGTAATTGGTTTAGACTATCAAAACCCTTATCTATCTCCTTTTGATGAATTTCAAAGATTTAAAACACATCCTGCTATTTCAAAAATGCTTAATGGAGGTAAAAGAATTTCGTACGGTGCAAGAGCTTTAATCGAGGGAGGAATTCAAAGTCTACCAAGAATGTATATGCCTGGTGCATTATTAATTGGTTGTGACGCAGGCACTCTAAATATGCCTAAAATAAAAGGATCACACACTGCAATGAAAAGCGGTCTAATAGCTGCTGAAACAATAGTTGAGCATTTAAAAGATAAAAAAGATTTATCGATTTATGAGGAAAAATTCAAAAAAAGTTGGGCATATGAGGAATTACATGCAGCACGAAATGTCAAACCAAGCTTTAGTTGGGGCTTAATCTTAGGCATTATTTTTACTGGAATTGATCAAATATTATTTAGAGGGAAGCTACCATTTACTTTAAAACATAAACACGCAGATCATGAAACTCTAAAACCAGCAAAAAAGATGCCAGTTATAGAGTACCCAAAACCAGATAACATCTTAACTTTTGACAAAACTAGCTCTGTATATTTGACTGGAACAAATCACGAAGACAATCAGCCAGTACATCTCCAGCTTAAAGATAAAGAATTACCAATAAAATATACTTTAGAAAAATATGATGAACCTGCACAAAGATATTGTCCAGCAGGAGTTTACGAAGTTCAAATTGAAAATAATGTACCCAAATTTGTAATAAACTCACAAAACTGTATCCATTGTAAAACTTGTGATATTAAAGAACCATCCCAGAATATTACGTGGGTAACTCCCGAGGGAAGTGGTGGCCCAAGATATGGAAATATGTAAAATATTAAGAATACTTATTGTTATAATATTTTTTACTTCCTCAACACACGTTAAATCTGAAATAAATTTATTAGATAAAAAAGTTTCAGCAGTTGATTTAATTTTATTAAAATACGAAATTTTTTTGACTAAAAGCTTTAATAGATTATATAAAGGAGGAGGTGTCCCGCAAACTATGATTTTATACCAATACATTGACTCAACTGTAAAATACACTGAAGAAAACGGTTTTTTTGTTAATATCTACGCTCATATGGATAGAATTAGATATACTAAAATAAAGAAATACAGCCCTAAGATAAGTGACTGCAATGCAGTCAGAAATAAAATTTTTTTAAACAAAGTTGGTTATGATTTTTTTACTCAAAAAAAAAATAATTTTGTAAGTGAAAGTGAACTAACAGATATAATTGCTAATCGCATATTGAGTTTATCAGGAATTAGTGTTGAAGATAAGGAAAAACTAATTAATGATACCCAAATAGAAATTAAAATTATACATCCTAATAAATTTAATTCAATAGAATGTAGAGGAAGAATTAATCAAGTTGAATTATTTTAAGATAAGTCTATGGCGTATTTTTTTAAAGTTTCAATTGGAATAATCTTTAATGTATTTTCGTGAGTTCTTTTTAAAAAAATAGGACATCCTTTATTTGCATCAATTGCTCTAGCGTACCAACTCGCACAAACACACCAGCAATCACCATCTTTTAATCCAGGAAATCCAAATTCTGGATGAGGTGTTATTAAATCATTACCGGCCTCTTTGCACCAATTTAAAAACTCATTAGATACTTTTGCACAAACTGTGTGAACACCCTTATCATTTTCATCTGTATTACAACATCCATCTCTATACCATCCAGTTAATGGGTCTGAAGAACATAATTCAAGAACTTCACCTAAAACATTTTTTTGAATTTTATCTTCCATAGACATCGTAAATTTCCTGATCAATCTCAGCATTAAAAGAAATAGATCTTCTTTCTTCATCTGTTCCTTTGAATGGAAAGACATTGTGCATTAAATAGTGAGGAAAAAAATAAAATTTTCCTACTTCAGGAATAATTGTTTTTATTGAAGGAGATAAAAATAACCTAGTCCCATTAATTAATTGAAGCGAACCTCCATTATAAATTCTTTTTCCACTTTTATCTTTTTGAAAATGTGATCCAAACGTTTTTGGTAATTTTAAAAAACCTGCACCTGATATATGTCCGTTATGCCAATGTGTAGGATTATATTCATTTTGAAATTGCCTTACGACCCAAGATCCAAGCATATTAAATTTTTTTATTTTTTTACCTGTAGCCGCTTCAATCCATTTAGCAGTACAATTTGCTAAAAATTGTGACCAACCACTTGTTTTCATTAACTCTGTCTCAAGACTAAATTCTTGAGTTACATCTCCTACAAGGTTTGGACCATAATCTAATTCCTTTGATTTTTTTTTATCAGCGATAATTTTGTCAATATAATTATTTAAATTTTCTACAACCTCTTTTGGTATAGTTGCCTCCATAATTGACGGTCCAAAAGGTCTGTGAATTTTGAATTGAATTTGTTCCATAAACTTTTATATTTTAGTTGGGTTTGGTTGACCTTTATAAACAACATCAGGGTCAAATTTCTTTTCTTTTTCTTCAAATTTCATTTTTATCTCTCTTGCATTATCAATTTTTCCTAGAGGAACGGATCTATAAAAACAAGATCTATATCCAACATGGCAACTCGAACCTGAGCCGATATCTACAGTTAACCACACCGCATCTTGATCATCGTCAATTCTAACTTCAATAACTTTTTGCACAAAACCACTTGTTTTACCTTTGTGCCAGATTTGATTTCTTGATCTACTCCAGTAATGAGCTTCTTTT
>CACABD010000039.1 GCA_902530715.1 uncultured Pelagibacteraceae bacterium | reverse complement strand
ATGACTTATCGCTTTATAATATCATAAAGAGGAAAGTCCGGGCTTTACAAAGACACAGTGCCAGGTAACCCCTGGCGGGGGCAACCCTAGGGATAGTGCCACAGAAAATAAACCGCCTTATCAAGGCAAGGGTGAAAAGGTGTGGTAAGAGCACACCGGCTTTATTGGTAACAATGAGCGCATGGAAAACCCCACTGGAAGCAAGACCAAGTAGAGGTGACAATGTTAATAACAGAAAGCAGTCTTTGGCTAGTCATCAGGGTTGGTTGCTCGAGCTTTAAGGAGACTTAAAGCCAAGATAAATGATAGGTTTAAATGACAGAACCCGGCTTATATTTTATCTGGCGCATCTCTGTAAATTCTCTTATTTAGTTTTTATTTTGTTCTCATAATTTTATCATTAAAAACAACTATTGACTGTATTTCAAAAAACCCATAATATCCCATATATTCCCAAATTAAGGAATAAAAGAAAATATGAAATATGTTTTTATCTACTTTCGAAAACAGATTAGACAAAAAAGGACGGGTATCTGTGCCTGCTAGTTTTAGATCATACCTTTCAAATTTAGGATATAACGGAGTAATTTGTTACCCATCATTTAATAATAATTGTATAGAGGCATGGCCTCAAGATAGAATTGAAAAAATTTCAAATGCAATAGACTCACTAAATCCATTTGAAGAAAATAAAGATTATTTTGCTACTTCAATACTTTCAGAGAGTACTGATTTACAATTTGATAGCGAAGGCAGAATTTTAATAACAAGTAAACTTTTAAAACATGCAAAAATTAAAAAAAACATGTTGTTTGTAGGCCAAGGAAAAACCTTTCAAATATGGGAGCCTTCGAATTACGAAAAATTTAAGGTAACAGCAAAAAGAAAATCTAACATATATAGAGCCAGCCTTAAATGGGAGCAAAAATTTAATAAATAAAAGGGGGAAATATGACTATTAATTTTAAAGTGCCAGAAATAAAAGAACTTAAGCCAAGGATATTAGTTCTGGGTGTAGGCGGAGCAGGGGGGAATGCGATAAATGAAATGATAGATGCAGGAGTAGAGGGCGTAGAGTTTGTTGCTGTTAATACTGATGCTCAAGATCTTAAAACAAGTAAAGCAAAAACAAGAATACAAATCGGATTAAATGTTACTAAAGGATTAGGTGCTGGAGCCAAACACGAAATAGGTCAAGCTGCAGCTAATGAATCTTTAAATGATATTATAGATTTACTAAAAGGCGCTAATATGGTTTTTATAACTGCAGGCATGGGAGGTGGAACAGGCACTGGCGCTGCTCATATAATTGCAAGAGCTGCAAAAGAATTAAATATTTTAACAGTAGGAGTGGTAACTTTACCTTTTTTATATGAGTCATCATCTAGGATGAGAAGAGCTCAACAAGGTCTAGATGAATTAAGAAAACATGTTGATACTATAATTGTTATTCCAAATCAAAATTTGTTCAAAATTGCTAATGAAAAAACAAGATACACAGAGTCTTTTCAACTTTCGAATAGTGTATTAAGACATGGAGTTCAAAGTGTAACTGATTTAATGGTAAAAGACGGTTTAGTAAATTTAGATTTTGCAGATGTGGAAACCGTCATGAGCTCGATGGGTAAAGCTATGATGGGAACTGGAGAAGCTGAGGGAGAGTGTAGAGCTGTCAAAGCAACCGAAATAGCTTTAAATAACCCTTTAATTGATGACTACTCACTAAAAGGTGCTAAAGGACTTTTAATAAATATAACTGGGGGCGATGATCTAACTTTGTTTGAGGTTGATGAGATTGTAAATAAAATTAGGTCAGAAGTTGATAGTGAAGCGGAAATAATTAATGGCTCAATTATAGACCCTAGTCTAGACGGTAAAATACGTGTCTCTATAGTTGCGACTGCGCTAGACGGTCAGCAACCAGAGTCTAAATCAGTAATTAATATGGTTCACAGGATTCAAAATAGAAATCCTGGTTACTCAGATTTTGCTAACATACAAAATAATGCTCAATTGAATTCAATGAGATCTGATACAATACCAAACACTAGTGGAGCAAATGCACTTAAATTAGATCCAATTGAACTAAAAAATACTGAGACTGAAATGTTTAATTCAATGGTAGATGAAAACATGGTATTAAATAGTTCATCTTTAGATGAAGTATCGAGCGAGATTAGTAACAATACAAATGTCCATGAAGATGTTCCTTTGAATTTAAAAGAGCAGTCAGGAGAAACTCAGGGCACAAATGATATCGAAAATTCCAATGGACTAGAAAATTTCGAGTTAAGCGAAGACAACCCTCAACTTTTTAATTCTGATAGCGAAAATATAGATGAATTAGTTGACACAGATACAAACAAAGATAATGAGGAAGATGATTTAGAGATTCCTGCATTTTTAAGAAGACAGAAAAATTAATGGTGTTTGAAAAAATAAATGAGTGCCACCATTGTATCGGATAAAAATTTACATTATCCGGTTTTACTTAATGAAGTATTAAGTATAATTTCCCCTCAAAATGGTGGCACATTTATTGATTGCACTTTTGGCCAAGGAGGATACACAAAAAAAATCCTAGAATTTCCTAAAACTAAAGTCATTGCTTTTGATAGAGACACTAAGTCTAAAAACATTGCAATTAAATTTAAACAAAAATTTAAAAATAGATTTGAGTTTTATAACAAAAAATTCAGTGATATCGACAGTATTAAACTACCAAAAACTATTGATGGTATAATCTTTGATTTAGGTTTCTCATACAACCAAATTAAAGACAAATCAAAAGGCCTATCATTTAATCATACAGGGCAACTAAATATGAAAATGGGTTGTAATAAGATATCTGCAGACGATATCATTAAAAAACTACCAGCTAAAGATTTAGAGAAAATATTTAAATATTTTGGAGATGAGAAAAATGCAAAAATAATAGCTAGAAAAATAGATAAGGAAAGAAAAATTAAGCACATAGATACTGAAGGACTTGTAAAATTGATAAATTTATCAAAAAAAAATTATACAAAAAAAAACAAAGCAACAAAAATATTTCAAGCATTAAGAATTTCGGTAAACGAGGAAATTAGTGAATTAATTTCTGGGTTATCAAAATCTTGTGACTTAATTTCAGATGGCGGAATTATAATAACTGTTACATTTCATTCGATTGAAGATAAAATTTGTAAATTTTTTTTTAACACAATTTCTACATATAAAGCTGTCTCAAGATATATACCTATAAATAAAAATGATGAGTTGGCTTTCGATCTAATCAATAAGAGAGTGATTACACCAACAAATGAGGAAACAGAAATTAATCCTCCCTCTAGATCGGCTAAACTAAGAGCCGTGAAAAGAAACAGTTCAAAAAAAGTAGATACAAAATTTTTATATAGAAAATTTGAAAATTTACTTGAAATAGAAAAATTATCCAAAAAA
>CACABD010000038.1 GCA_902530715.1 uncultured Pelagibacteraceae bacterium | reverse complement strand
CTTTAGGGAGATTTTTTAAGCATTGTTCAATAATTTTTACACTTTCTTTCATCTCTTCAATTCTACACAAATATCTATCGTAACAGTCTCCATTTTTTCCAATCGGTATTTTAAAATCAATTTGTTCATAACAATCATAAGGTTGTGATTTTCTTAAATCCCATGGAATTCCTGATCCTCTAAGCATTACTCCTGAAAAAGAATAATTCAATGCATCTTCTTTAGACACAATTCCAATATCAACATTTCTTTGTTTAAATATTCTGTTATCTGTCAACAGTGTTTCTAAATCATCAATTATTTTTGGAAATGTTTTGCAAAACTCTAATATATCTTTTTCTAAACCTCTTGGTAAATCTTTATGAACTCCGCCTGGTCTAAAATAGTTGGCATGTAATCTTGAACCAGATACTCTTTCGTAGAAACCCATTAGTTTCTCTCTTTCTTCAAATCCCCAAAGAGACGGTGTTAAAGCTCCAACATCTAATGCTTGTGTAGTAATATTTAAAATATGACTTAAGATTCTACCTATTTCACAAAATATCACTCTTATATATTGACCCCTAATTGGGACTTCAACATCCATTATTTTTTCAATTGCTAAAGCAAACGCATGTTCTTGGTTCATAGGAGCAACATAATCAAGTCTATCAAAATATGGTATTGCTTGTGAGTAAGTTTTATTTTCAATTAATTTTTCAGTACCCCTATGTAATAAACCTATATGCGGATCTGCTTTTTCAACGATTTCACCGTCTAGTTCTAATATTAACCTTAAAACACCATGTGCTGCAGGGTGCTGAGGACCAAAATTTAAATTAAGAGTTTTTTTTTCTTTAGTCATTTTTTTTTTGTACTTCTTTAATGTATTCAGTTCCTTCCCAGGGACTTGAGTAATCAAAATTTCTATAATTTTGTTCAAGTTTTACTGGTTCATAAATAACTTTTTTCTTTTCCTCACTGTATCTAACCTCTGAATGACCAGTTATAGGAAAATCTTTCCTTAAGGGATGTCCAGAAAAACCATAATCTGTTAGTATTCTTCTTAGATCTGGATGATCATTAAATTTAATACCATACATATCAAAAACTTCTCTTTCCATCCAATTAGCAGAAGGAAAAATTTTTGTAAGAGAATTTACTATTTCGTTTTCATTGATATTAAAATATAAATTAACTCTTAAATTATATTCATGACTTAAAAATAAATAAATCATTCTAAATCTGTTTTCACTACCAATATAATCTACTGCTGTAATGTCTATTAATTGCTTAAATTTAGTTGAATTGTTTTTCTTTAAAAAAATTACAACATCTATTAATGACTCTTTATTTATCTGAATTTCGAGTTGATCATGTTTAATTCTAGATGAATTAATTTTTGTAGTTAATTCAGAATTAATTTTTTTTTCTAAGTTTGATAATGACATTTTATCTTTGTAAAGATCCACGATTCCTTATTTTTTTCTGAAGTTGCAATATTCCATACAACAATGCTTCAGCTGAAGGCGGGCAACCAGGCACATAAACATCAACTGGGACTATTCTGTCACAACCTCTAACAACTGAGTAAGAGTAATGATAGTATCCACCTCCGTTTGCACAACTGCCCATAGAAATTACATATCTAGGTTCTGGCATTTGATCATAAACTTTTCTTAAAGCTGGTGCCATTTTGTTTGTTAATGTTCCTGCAACAATCATTACATCTGATTGCCTGGGTGATGCTCTAGGTGCTGCTCCAAATCTCTCTAGATCGTATCTTGGCATAGATGTTTGCATCATTTCCACAGCACAACATGCAAGACCAAACGTCATCCAATGTAAAGACCCTGAACGAGCCCAATTAATTAAATTATTCATTGAAGTAGTTATAAAACCTTTATCAGCAAATTCTTTTGCAAGGTCTTTGAATTCCTCAGGTATTTGTTTTTCTTTTTCTGTCAAATTCATATTATTCCCAATCCAAAGCACCTTTCTTCCATTCATAAATAAAACCAATAGTTAAAATAAATAAAAATAACATCATGGAAAAGAAACCAAAATATCCTATAGTACCTAAAGTTATTGCCCAAGGGAAAAGGAAAGCTATTTCTAAATCAAAAATAATAAATAAAATTGCGACAAGATAAAATCTTATATCAAATTCCATTCTAGAGTCGTTAAATGGTTCAAAACCACATTCATAAGCAGATAGCTTTTCTGGATCGGGATTTTTTGGTGAAAAAGCAAAATTAAGCACAACAAAACCCACGCTTAGTAATAGGGCAATGGTTAGAAAAATTATTATAGTTAAATAATTATTTAAAAATTCTAAAGACATATCATTTATATATAATTTTTTATGCTAATTGAAAGTGCAGTTACGTCACGTTTTTATTGGCTTATTTGCTATAAGATTTCATTAATTGATAATAGTTATCATTATGGCGGGAGTGACGGGACTCGAACCCGCGACCTATCGCGTGACAGGCGATCGCTCTAACCAACTGAGCTACACCCCCTAAAGTTTTTGGTGGGCAGTAAAGGACTCGAACCTTTGACCCCCTCGGTGTAAACGAGATGCTCTACCAGCTGAGCTAACCGCCCTCCAAAAGGGTAACTAATACATCAGTGGGGAGATAATGTAAATTATTTATTATTGAATACTTGCTGGTGTTTTTTCACTTTTTTTATTGTCAGATATACTATCAACCTCAACCCATTCAACTGATTTTAGATCTTTTGTTAAAGCTATTTTTAATACTTCATCAGCTGTTTCAACCGTGGTAATTTTTATATCATCTTTTACTTTTATTGGTACATCAACCAAATCTTTTTTATTTTCTTTTGGTATTAAAACTTCTTTTATGCCAGCTCTATGTGCAGCAAGTAATTTTTCTTTTAAACCACCTATCGGTAGAACCTGTCCTGTAACAGTTACCTCACCAGTCATAGCAACGTCTTTATTTACTGGAATTTTAGTTATAGAAGAAACTATTGAGGTTACCATGGCAATACCAGCAGATGGTCCGTCTTTTGGTGTAGCACCTTCTGGCACGTGAATATGAAAATCTTTTTTTTCAAAAGTAGGAGGTATTATACCAAAATCCAAACACTTGGACCTAACATAAGATTTAGCAGCTTTAACTGATTCCTGCATAACATCGCCCAATTTTCCCGTGATTTGCATTCTACCTTTTCCCGGCATATTAACGGTTTCAATTTTTAAAATTTCACCTCCAAATTCAGTCCATGCCAAACCTGTTACTATACCAATTTTGTTAGTATCTTCAATTTCTCCAAATTTAAATTTTCTTACTCCTAAGAAATCGGATAAATTTTTACTATCAACTTTAACTTTATCAGACTCTTTATTAACAACTTTTTTAACAACTTTTCTAGATATTTTAGATATTTCTCTTTCTAAATTTCTAACTCCAGATTCCTTCGTATAATATCTTATTACATCTTTAATAGTATCATCATCAAAATTCATTTCTCCGTCTTTTACCCCATTATCTTTTATTTGCTTAGGTAACAAATATTTATTTGCTATGTTGATCTTTTCATCCTCGGTATAGCCAGGTATTCTTATTACTTCCATCCTATCAAGAAGTGGTGGTAGAATATTTAATGTGTTTGCTGTTGTCACAAATAAAACATCGGAAAGATCATAATCTACCTCTAAATAATGATCATTAAAAGTAGTATTCTGTTCTGGATCCAAAGCTTCTAACAATGCTGAGGA
>CACABD010000037.1 GCA_902530715.1 uncultured Pelagibacteraceae bacterium | reverse complement strand
TAAAAAGTTCTTCACCGAAAAAGTTATTTATCTTCCAAACTCTTATCAACCAAGTGAAAAAAATAGACAATTATCTGAAAAGAAATTTAATAAAAAAAATTTAAATTTACCAGACGATACATTTATATTTTGTTGTTTTAATACTGTTTCTAAAATTTTGCCAGTAATGATAAATCTTTGGTCAAATATACTCAATGAAGTTCCAAAAAGTATTTTATGGCTAATATCTGATAATGATTTTGCAAAAAAAAATTTAATTATTGCATTTGAAAAAAAAAATATTAATAAAAATAGAATAAAGTTTAGTGATAAGCTTCCAATAAGTGAACACTTGTTAAGGATTAAATACGCCGATCTTTTTCTAGATACATTTCCCTATAATGCTCATACATCTTGTAGCGACTCTATCTGGGCAGGTTTACCAATACTAACTATCGAAGGAAATTCATTTCAGAGTAGAGTTGCTTCAAGCTTATTGAAAACTAGCAGTTTAGAAGAGTTAATTACTAAAAATGAAAAAGAATATGTTGAAAAAGCTATTTATATTGCAAACAATAAAGAATACTTAAATAATCTAAAAAAAAAATTAATAAATTCTAGGGATACGAACCCACTTTTTAATAATAAAATATTCACTAGAAATATAGAGAAGGCATACGGTCTCGTATTAGAAAAGTATTATAAAAATCAAAAACCAGAGGATATTTATTTATAGTTCTACACCAGAGCCTTTTAAAAATTTTGCGTTTTTATCTAATAACCATCTCGGTTTTACAGGAAAATTCGGTTTATCAAATTTCCTATTTTTAAATTTTTTTAGTCCTACCAAAGCTATCATGGCAGCATTATCACCACAAAGTTTAATTTCTGGAAAAACTGCTGTAAACTTTACCTCTGAACAAATCTGATTAATTGTTTTTCTAATTTCTCTGTTAGCTGCAACTCCACCCGCAACAACTATCACTTTTCCATTTGAATGTTTTTTAAATTCCTCGATAGCAATTTTTGTTTTCCTATAAATAATATCTGTAATTGTTTTTTGGAAAGATGCTGCTAAATCAAATTTATCTTTATTAGTATATACAAGTTTTGTGGCCCTTAAAACTGCTGTTTTAAGTCCAGCAAAAGACAAATTACAACCACCTCTACTAATGATAGGTTTTGGAAGATTAAATCTACTTGGGTCACCTTTTTTTGCATACTCCTCTATCTTGGATCCACCAGGAAATTCAAAACCTAATATTTTAGCTGTTTTGTCAAACGCCTCACCTAATGCATCATCTATTGTAGTCCCTATTCTTTTATACTTACCTAAACCATTCACTATCAGATACTGACTATGTCCACCTGATATCAACAACAGCAAGTAAGGAAATTTGATATGATTCCGAAACATAGGACTTAGTGCATGACCTTCTAGATGATTTACAGCTATCAACGGTTTTTTTAATGTTAAAGACAAAGATTTTGCAAAATTAAAACCCACAGATAAACACACTATTAAGCCTGGCCCTGCTGTAGCAGATATAGCATCCAAGTCTTCTAATCTCACTTTACTTTTAATTAAAGCTTTTTTTGTAATTATCTCAATTTTTTCTAAATGACTTCTTGCTGCTAACTCGGGCACCACACCTCCAAATTTCTTATGAACCTTTTCTTGGCTTGATACAATATTTGCCAATATTTTTGGTGGTTTTGTTCCTTTATCCTGAATTATTGAAACAGCAGTCTCATCACAACTCGTTTCTATGCCCATTATAAGTATTTTTTTTTTCATAAATAATTTAATTAGTATAGGTAAAATTAATAAATATGAATAAAAAAAAAATAATCATAGGAGCTAGAGGAAGTAAATTAGCTATTAAATATGCAGAACTCGCTATTAAAGAAATTAAAAAATTTTATAATGGAAAAATTGAGTTAAAAAAAATTATTACAAAGGGAGATGTAATTTTAAACCGCAGAACTTCTGATATTGGCGGTAAAGGAGAATTTGTAAAAAATATTGAAAAAGAGTTGATAAAAAAAAAAATTGATATAGCTGTTCACTCATTAAAAGATATTCCATATAAAGAAACACCTAGTTTGATTATAAAAACATTTCTTAAAAGAAATTCGCCAAAAGAAGTTCTGATAAGTAGAAATAATTTATCTTTGAAAAAATTAAAAAAAGATTCTATCATTGGCACATCATCTTTGAGAAGAGAATTTCAATTAAAAAAGATTAGGCCTGATTTAAAGTTCAAACTCATAAGAGGAAATATTGATAGTAGAATAAAGAAAATTTATAGAAAAAAATATGATGCAATTATTTTAGCCAAGGCAGGTTTAAAGTTTTTAAAAATGACACAATTTATCACACAGGAATTTGATTGTGAAAAAATCATTCCCTCAGCTGGTCAAGGTATAATTTCATTACAATCCAGAAAAAATGATAATAAAATTAATAAACTTTTAGAAAAAGTTAACGATGAAGATACTGAAATTAGGGCTAAGACTGAGAGAGAAGTTTTAAAAATTTTAAAAGGTGACTGTAGTACAGCTGTTGGCATCTATTCATACATTCAAAAAAAAAAACTGGTTTTAAAAGCTGAGTTATTTTCTGTTGACGGAAAATCCAGATATTTTTATGAATATTCTGATACAATTAATAAAGCATTAAAAATTGGATCAATTGTTGGTAACTATTTGAAAAAAATATCTCAAGGTAAATATAAAAATTGAAATGCACATTTTATTAACTCGTCAATTACAAGATTCAAGAGATTTAATTCAAAAATTTAAATTTAATGGGTTTAAAGTTTCAAACTTACCTCTATTAGAGATTAACAAATTTGATTATAATGAAACAAAAATTTATAATCATAATGCAATCGTTTTTACTAGTTCTAATGCAATTAGATTTTTAGATTTAAAGAATATTAACAAAAATATTTTATGTTTTTGTATTGGGTCATATACAGAAAAAACTGCAAAGTCCAATGGTTTCCAAAATGTATTTGCAGCTGATGGAAATGTCAGAAACTTGATAGAACTTGTACAACAAAATTTATCAGTGAAAAATAATAAAATACTTTATGTGAGTGGAGATGTTGTATCATATCCTTTAGATAAAGAGCTAAGTGCAGAAGGTTACAATGTTGAGAGATTGATAAATTATACTGTTAAACATAACGAAAATTTAGATCTATCTTTTTTAAAGTCTTTAAAGAAAGATATGCCAAATTTGGTGTATGTTTATTCTGAAAATAGCGCGAAAAGCTTTTTAAAATTAATTAAAAAATATGAATTAGTTGACTACTGGATGAATACTAACTTAATGTGTATTGGTGAAAAAACATCGTCAGTTTTAAATGTGATAAAATGGAAAAAAATATTTTTATTTAATCCTGGCGAAGAGGAATTTTTATTATATAAAATTTAAGATATGGAAGTTTTTATTAATTTAAAAAATTTATTTCTCTCTGTCTGGAACAAAGGAATTTTAGGAATTGATATCGGTCAAATACTCATTGGATTAGGAATTTTTTTAATTTTTCTAATTTTTAGAGGGTTAATTAGTAAATTAATTATAAAAAAATTGGAACTTATCTCAAAAAGAACAACCAACAAATTAGATGACACTTTTGTAAAAGCTATGGTAGGTCCGGCACGTTTTTTACCTATAGTTTTAGGTTTTTTCTTTGCAAGTTATTATATGACGTTTGCTGACGAGACTAGATCTTTTGTAGACACCATAAATAGAACTTTAATAACTATTTTATTATTTTGGATTATTCATCAAATAATTGAACCAATTTCTTATATATTAAGTGGATTAGACAAAATTCTCACAAGAGAATTAATTGGATGGATAATCAAATCTCTAAAAATTCTTATATTTATT
>CACABD010000036.1 GCA_902530715.1 uncultured Pelagibacteraceae bacterium | reverse complement strand
AATATATATTGCAGTGCTTTCACCTGGTCTTATACCTGGAACAAAACCTCCATATTTTCTTAAATTTTCTGCAGTCTCAACTGGATTAAATGTTATTGAAGTATAAAAAAAAGTAAAAAAAATAATTCCAGTAGCATACAACAACATGTACAAAGGTTGTCCTTGTGTGAAGTAAGATGCAAATGATGTAACAGTTTCATTCGAAGAAAAATTAAAATTAGACATTGTAACTGGCAATAGTAGTAGCGCAGATGCAAAAATTGCAGGTATCACACCTGCAGTATTAATTTTTAATGGTAAATGCGATGACTCTCCTCCATACATTTTATTTCCCATCTGTCTTTTGGGATAATTAATTAATATTTTTCTCAAGGCTCTTTCCATAAATACTACAAACATGATAGTAGCTATCAATAATATAAAAATAAATATTATCATTATTGTTGAAATTGCACCGGTTCTTCCCAGTTCAAAAGTTGTAACTAATGCTCTTGGTATTTCAGCAACAATTCCTGAAAATATAATTAAAGATATACCATTTCCAATACCTCTTTGAGTAATTTGTTCACCTAACCACATCAAAAAAACTGTTCCAGCAACTATGGTTGTAACTGTTGAAATTTTGAAAAAAATACCAGGGTTAATAACTAAACTGGGTGATGCCTCTAAACCAACAGAAAGTCCATATCCTTGAACAGTGGCAAGTAAAACGGTTCCATATCTTGTTATTTGAGTGATTTTTTTTCTCCCAATCTCACCTTGACTTTTTAAATTCTTAAAATAATCAGAAACGCCAGTTAATAGTTGCACTATTATAGCAGATGATATGTAAGGCATAATTCCCAGTGCGAATATAGCCATTCGACTTACAGCACCTCCCGCAAAAACATTAATTTTAGATGCCAAAGGACCTGGCATAATAAAAGCTTCAAATATTACACCTTTTTTATCTTTTGTAGTTTTGACATGTTTTTTAATCATGTTTGTACCTTTGACTTTAATTCTGTCGTTGTTTCTATCTATTTCAATTACTTCACCAGTTTTATTTTTATCTTTACCAGTTAATATTTTTACATCTAATCCTTTTTTAATCATTTATATTACCTCTGGTGCAAGTGATATTATTTTCATTTGTCCTCTGCTACGCAATTCTCTTGTAACAGGTCCAAATATTCTTGTTCCTATCGGTTCTCCTTTATCATCAGTTAATACAGCTGCATTATTATCAAATTTAACTTTTGAGCCATCGTTTCTATGAATTCCTTTCTTTACTCTAACTACGACAGCTTTGTGTACAGAACCTTTTTTGACCTTGCCTTTTGGAATTGCCTCCTTAACAGCTACAACAATTGTATCACCTATACTTGCGTATCTCCTTTTTGAACCTCCAAGAACCTTAATACATTCTATTCTTTTAGCTCCAGTATTGTCTGCTACATTTAATTCAGTTTGCACTTGTATCACTTGTTATTCTCCATAACTTGAAACTTTTTTGTTTTTGAATACGGTCTACACTCTATTATCTTTACTTTATCTCCATTTTTAAATTTATTATTTTCATCATGGGCACTAAATTTTTTTTTTACTTTTATTACTTTTTTAAATAAAGGATGTTGATATTTTCGCTCAACTAAAACAGTAATTGTTTTGTTTGGTTTATCGCTTACAACAACTCCTCTAAGAATTTTTTTAGGCACTCTTTTTCCTCTCAATAAATGTTAGTAATTTTGCAATAGTTTTTTTAATCTGGTTAAATTTAGAAGTATTAGTAAGTTGACCATTTACTTGTTGGAACCTTAGATTAAATAAATCTTTTTTGTTTTTTTCTAAATCTTTTTTAGCTTTATCTAGAGTTAGTTTTTTAAATTCACTTTTTTTCATTAAGCAAATCTCCTGATAAATTTAGTTTTAATAGGTAATTTTGCAGAAGCCTTGTACAATGCCTCCTTAGCAATTTGCTCTGAAACACCGTCTACTTCAAACAATATTCTACCAGGTTTTACTCTACATGCCCAAAACTCTGGTGATCCTTTTCCTTTTCCCATTCTAACTTCTGTGGGTTTTTTAGAAACTGGTATATTTGGAAAAATTCTTGTCCAAACTCTTCCTTGTCTTTTCATATGTCTTGTTAATGCAACCCTAGCTGCCTCTATTTGTTTTGAAATTATTCTTTCAGGCTGTAAAGATTTTAAACCAAAGGACCCGTAATTCATCTTATTACATCTTGAAGCATTTCCATGAATTCTGCCTTTATGCGCTTTTCTAAATTTTGTTCTTGTTGGTTGTAGCATAATTATTTTTTGTTTGTTTCTTGATTAAATTCTTTTGAAAAAATTTCTCCTTTATAAATCCAAACTTTTATACCTATAATTCCATAAGTTGTTAAGGCTTCTGACTCAGCATAATCAATATCTGCTCTCAATGTATGTGAAGGAATACTTCCTTCTCTTAACCATTCAGTTCTTGCAATTTCATTTCCGCCTAATCTTCCACTAACATAAACTTTTATACCCTTTGCCCCAAGTCTTAATGCTGATTGCATAGCTCTTTTCATTGCTCTTCTGTAAGATACTCTTTTTACTAATTGTTGAGCTATATTCTCTGCTACTAGGAAACTATTTGTTTCAGGTTTTTTAACTTCTTTAATATTTAAATTAACTTCATTAGTCGTTAAGCCAGATAGTTTATTCTTTATCTTTTCTATATCACTACCCTTTTTACCAATAACAAAACCTGGTCTTGAAGTATAAATAGTCACAAAACATTTTTTAGACGTTCGTTCAATCATTACTTTGGATACACCAGAATTAATTACATTTTTTTTTATATAATCTCTAATTTTAAAATCTTCAATTAAGAATTTACCAAAATCTTTTTTCTTTGCATACCAAACAGAGTCCCAACCTCTGTTGACACCAAGTCTATATCCAACTGGATTAACTTTTTGTCCCATATTTATCCTTTTTATCCTGTTTTAACTCTGACAAAATAATTGTTAAATTTGAATATGGTTTAATTATAGGAGCCGCTCTACCCTTGGCTCTTGGTCTAAACCTTTTCATTATAATTTGTTTTCCACAGTAAGCTTCTTTAATTACAAGTTTATCAATATCATATTGATAATTATTTTCAGCATTAGCGATTGCAGATGCAAGTGTTTTTTTAACATCGATACAAATTCTTTTACTTGAAAATTCCAAATCTCTAAGAGCGTAGTCAACTTTCTTGCCAACTAAAGCTTTTAAAATAGGTTTTAGTTTTCTTGTACTTGATCTGACGTTTTTATTTACAGATCTTACTAAATTCAATTCATTATTTTTTTTAATCTTGCCCATATATAAATGCTATTTGTTTTCCTTAGGTGCCTCCTCTTTTGCCTTTTTATCTGCAGGGGTGTGTCCAAAAAATTGTCTTGTTGGAGCAAATTCGCCAAATTTATGACCAACCATATCCTCAGAGATAGTTAGAGGGATAAATTTTTTACCATTATAAATCAAAAAACTTAATCCTATAAAATCTGGTATGATAGTGGATTTTCTTGACCATGTTTTTATCGGTTTTTTATTAGTATCATTCTTTTGTTTCTCTACTTTTTTAATTAAGCTTTCTTCAACAAATGGACCTTTCCAAACTGACCTTGCCATAAATTATCCCTTCTTATTCTTCCTTCTTCTAATTATATATTTATCTGTTCTTTTATTATCTCTTGTCTTTAAACCCTTCGCTGATTGACCAGTCCTTGACACTGGATGTCTCCCACCAGCAGTTTTACCTTCACCACCACCATGAGGGTGATCAACTGGGTTCATCACTACACCTCTGGTGTGAGGTCTTCTTCCAAGCCATCTTGATCTTCCAGCTTTACCTATTTTAATATTTTTTTGATCAGGGTTTGAAAGAACTCCAATTGTAGCTAATGATCTAGAGTCAATTCTTCTTATTTCACCAGAAGTCATTTTGATAATTGAATAATTTCCATCTGTTCCTGAAATTGAAACAGAAGTACCAGCTGATCTTGCAATTTTTCCACCTCCACCTGGATTAATTTCTACATTGTGAATATCTATACCTACAGGTATCTCAGATAATGGCAAACAGTTACCAACTTTTATCTGTGAGTCACCACCATTTGAGACCTTGTCTCCAATCTTTATTCCTTGCGGTGCCAAATAATAATATTTTTCACCATCTTCAAATTTAACTAACATAATATGACATGACCTGTTAGGATCATATTCAACCCTTTCAACTTCTGCCTTTGACCCTTTCTTTTTTCTATAAAAATCTATTAATCTATATTTTTGTTTATGACCACCGCCTATATTTCTTGCTGTAATCCTCCCTTGATTATTTCTTCCACTTGATGAGTATTTAACGGATGTAAGAGGTTTGTAAGGTTTGCCTTTCCAAACTTTACTTTTATCGACTAGAATTGTACCTCTAGAGGATTTTGTATATGGTTTAAATGTTTTCAAGCTCATTAAATACCTGTTGTTAAATCAATACTTTGACCTTTTTTAAGAGTGATAATTGCCTTTTTATAACCTTTAACTTTGACTTTTCTCCCTCTCGTAAATTTAGTTCTGTTTCTTTTATTAATAATATTTATTTTTGTAATGTTAACTTTAAAAATTTTTTCTATATTCTTTTTTAAATTTTTTTTATTA
>CACABD010000035.1 GCA_902530715.1 uncultured Pelagibacteraceae bacterium | reverse complement strand
GGTTTGTTGGTTCACCAACCAAACAAAAATTTATTTTTTCTTTTTTCTTTTTTAAATAATCTACGACTTTTTTTGTACCGTTTACCGCATCTCCTTCTTCATCACCTGTTATTAAAAGACTAATTGATCCATTGAAACTTTTGTTATCATTCAAAAAAACACTTACAGCTGATACAAAAGCAGCCACTGAGCCTTTCATATCGTTTGCACCTCTGCCAATTAAATGACCTTTCTTGATTGAGGGTCTGAAAGGATTAACCGTCCAGTCTTTTATATTTCCAGGGGGTACAACATCTAAGTGGCCAGCAAAACAAAAATTAGGCCCCTTCTTTCCAAGCCTAGCATATAAATTTTTCACTGGTTGAAAGTTTTTTTCTTTAAAATTTAAAATTTTAGTTTTGAAACCCATTTTCTTAAGTTTTTTTTCTAGGTATCTCATAACACCAGCGTCTTTAGGTGTTATTGATGGGAATTTAATTAGCTCTTTGGCTAATTGTAATTCATTTATTTTTTGCATAATTATTCTCTTAAAAGATCGTTAATAGATGTCTTTGACCTCGTCTTTGAATCTACTGTTTTTATTATATGAACAGCATAAAGATCTTTATGAGTACCTGGTACAACAACTGAATAAGGGGGTATACGACCTTTTGTTATTTCCCCATTAGATCTGTTAATTATTTTTGTGCTTTTACCGATATAGCAGCCCATTGAAAGAACGCTCCCTTCCTCAACAATAACACCTTCAACAACTTCAGACATGGCTCCAACAAAAACATTATCCTCAATGATTGTTGGTAGTGCTTGAGCGGGTTCCAAGACACCTCCAATACCAGAGCCAGCCGATATATGACAACTTTCCCCAATTTGGCAACAACTACCAGCACGACTAAACGTATCCATCATAGTTTTTGCACCAATCCATGCACCAATGTTTACATAACATGGCATGAGAACAGCATCTTTTCCAATAAAGGATCCTTTTCTAACTGGGGAGTTTGGAACCATCCTAAAACCTGCATGTTCGAACTCTTCTTTTGTCCATCCAGCAGTTTTACCTTTTAATAAATTTTGTCGGTCTCTCCAAACTGAGTACGGTCCTGAAAGAATATCATTTTCATAAACTCTAAAACTTAACATAATTGCTTTCTTTAGGTGCTGGTGAGTTACCCATTCTCCATTTATTTTTTCAGCTACTCTTGATTTACCACTATCTAAATCTGAAATTACTTGATTTATAGCATCCTTCAAAGACTTGTCCGAATTAGGACCCACCTGATCTTTATTCTCCCAAGCATCATTGATAATTTTTTCTAAAGACATAATTTACCTGTTTTTTAATAGCCTTATTTCTTTAAGAAATAAAGACAGATTTTCTATTTTATGGGAAATATAATCTTTATTAGAGTCCATCTTGCCAAAATGTTCATCATTAATCAGCCAAACTGTATAGCATCCTCTTTCATGACCAATACCTAAATTTTTTGCAATATCTTCAATATAGATCGTTTCTTTTGGATTTATCTTAAATTTATTGAGCATTAGATCAAAAGTCTTTGACTCAGGTTTTGGGACATACCCAGCATCTTGAATATCGAATACTTTATCTCTTCCAAAAAGATCGTATACCCCCAGGTGTGATAATATGTTTTCAGCGTGTTCAGCACTCCCGTTAGTGAAAATAAACTTCTCCATATCTAAATTAATTAATTCATCTCTCATTATTTTATCTTCTTTCATAAAAGAGAGATCGATTGTGTGTACATATTTCAAAAATTCTTGCGGTGGTATGTCGTGATGGATCATCAGTCCATTTAAACTTGTATTATATTTATAAAAATAATCAGTTTGTAATTTTTTTGCTTCATCTTTATCTATTTTTAATCTTTCAGATATAAATTGTGTCATACGATTTGATACTTGGCCAAATACTTTTTCTAATGAATAATTGTTATGTTTACCGTAACACACTCCATCAAGATCTAACAATAGATATTTCATTTTTTTTAAATTTTTCATTTTCTAATTAATGTTCCCGATCCCTTATCTGAAAAAATTTCAAATAATATTGAATGTTTTTTTCTACCGTCAATTATTGCAACAGCGGTTACTCCGTTATTAATAGCATCTAAACATGTATTTATCTTTGGTATCATTCCTTCTGTTATTGTCTCATCCTTAATCATTTCCAAAATTTTAGATGAGGATACTTCTTCAATTAATTTTTTATTTTTGTCCAAAACTCCTTCTACATTAGTCATTAAAAGCAATCTTCTTGATTTGAGAGATTTAGCTATTGCCCCTGCAGCAGTGTCTCCGTTTATATTATAAGTTTGCAGATCTTTTCCTAATCCTAAAGGAGAAATTACAGGAATAAGATTTTCATTTAATATTTTATTTATAACATCAGCGTCAATTTTTTTTGGCACACCCACAAAGCCCAATTCACTTGACTCTGGATCAACATGAATAACATTATTATTTTTTGTATTAATTGAAACTCCTTTTGTCCCTTTTTCTTCTAATGATTTAACAATATCATTATTAAAATCTATAAGAACATTTTCTACAGTATTTATGATTTTTTTGTCAGTTACCCTTAAACCTCTTATAAACTTAGATTTGATGTTTGATTTCTCTAATTCTCTCTTTATTCTAGGACCTCCACCATGCACTACAATAACGGAAAGCCCTAACTCGTTTAATATTTTTAAATCTGATATAAAGTTATTAAAAATTTCTCTGTCAATAAATACGTTACCGCCGTATTTTATTACTATCAATTCATTTTTATATTTTTGTACGTATTTGTGAACTTCCTCAATAGGAGGACCATCTTCAGGTAAAATTTTTTCTAGTTCCATTTAAGAGGCGGTTTTAACAGTAGTTCTTTTCATAATTACATACTGTTGGGCCATAGTAAGAATATTGTTTGCGGTCCAATACAGCACAAGTCCTGATGGAAAAGGAGCTAAAATTATTGTTAAAAATAACGGAAAGAACATAAAAATTTTTTTTTGTATTTCATCTTGAGGGGCTGGATTTAATTTCTGCTGCAGCCACATTGTAAAACCCATCATTACGGGGAGAGCCCCAATAATCATGAAAGATGGTGGATCCCACGGAATTAAACCAAACAGATTAAAAATTGAAGTTGGGTCCTTTTCAGATAAATCTTTTATCCATCCAAAAAATGGCTGATGTCTCATTTCAATGGTTACAAATAACATTTTGTAAATTGCAAAGAAGAAGGGTATAGAAATCAAAATTGGCAAACAGCCTGATACTGGGTTAATGCCCTCTTTCTTATATAGTTGCATCATTGCCTGTTGTAATTTCATTTTATCATCTTTGTGAATTTCTTTTAGCCGAGCCATTTCGGGTTGAACTAACTTCATACGGCTCATTGATTTAAAAGCATAATTATTTAATGGAAAAAATGCTAATCTTAAACAGACAGTTATTAGTATTATTGCAATTCCATAATTGCCTGCGAGTTTAAAGAAATAATCATTTAAAAAAAATAGAGGTTTTACTATCCAATAAAACCAACCCCAATCAATTACAAGATCAAACTTTTTAAGACCTAAAATTTCATTGTAACCATCAATAACATTTACTTCTTTTGCAGCAATAACCACATTAATAAGGTTACTAATTTGGGTATTTGGTTTGGTATCATATGAGTTTGTTTCTATGTAATTTACTTTAAATTTTTCATTATATTCAAAATCAGCTCTAAATTTTTTATTTTTTGGTGGAATTATACTTGTTAACCAATATTTATCAGTTATTCCTAAAAATCCATCATCAGCATTTTTTGAATATCTCTTGTCCAAAATGTCTTTGTAATCTTTTTCAATTAGTTGATCATCTAAAACTCCAAGGGGCCCCTCATGTAAAATAAAAAAGTCTATAATCTCTGGAATTTTAGTTCTAATAATTTGCGCGTATGGATAAAAACTATAAATTTTGTCTGAATTATTTTTTATTATTTGCTCTATGGTAAATAAATATTGATTGTCGATTTTTATAATCTTCTCAAAAGTTAATCCCTGTTTATTTTTCCAAACAAGAGTTACATTATTATTTGGAGTTAGTTTTGAATTACCTTCAATTTTCCAAATTGTTTTATTATTTGGAATATCTATATTTTTATTGTTAGATACCCATCCAGACTCAATATAATAACCATTTGAAGTTGATTTAGGATTTAATAAAGTTACTAATTGATCAGAATCAAGTTGAGTTTTATATTTTTTAAAAATTAAATCATCTATAGCTGCACCCTTTAAAGAAATTGAGCCCTTAACACTCTCGTTTTCAAAATTGAATCTATCATTTAATTTTAAAGCTTCTTTTCTAGAAAGATTGCTGATTTGTTCAGCAGAGTCTATATTTGGAGTATCATTACTGTTAACAATTTTTTCTTTCTCTTTTCCTTTTTTTATTTCTTCCGGTGATGGTTGAAAAAATAAGCTCCACATTACTATGATAGCTAAACTAAGTGATATAGCGGCTATTATATTTTTTGTATCCATAATTATTTTTTATTTTTTAAAGGTTTGTAACCTTCTCCTCCACCTAAAAACTTAATTGGATGACAAGTTATTAGTCTTAATAATCCTTTAATAGATCCTTTAAAAGGACCATAAGTTTTTAAACAATCAATAAAATATTCCGAACAAGATGGAAAATATCTACAATTGTTCCCTAGCAAAGGAGAAATTGTATACTGA
>CACABD010000034.1 GCA_902530715.1 uncultured Pelagibacteraceae bacterium | reverse complement strand
TATATCTTGGCACAATAGCTTTAACTAAAGCAAATAAAACAAATAAAAAAAGTATTTTTATGACTAGCCACAGTGGATCTGGTACCATTGTAAAGGGAAATATGTCTAAAGGAGAGAGCCAACCACCTAAAAACAATATAGAACCTAATGCACACATTAATAGAATATTTGCATATTCGCCTAACCAAAACATTGCATACATCATTCCAGAATATTCTGTTTGGTATCCAGATACTAACTCTGCCTCTGCTTCGGGCAAATCAAATGGTGGTCGATTTGTCTCTGCTAATGCAGAAATAAAAAAAATTACAAACATAGGAAAAAGCGGAACCACAAACCATATGTTTTCTTGAGCTAAAACAATGTCACCTAAATTTAAAGAACCTACACATAGTAAAACATTTATTATTATTACACCTATTGAAACTTCATAAGAAACCATTTGTGCAGCAGATCTAATCGAACCTAAAAAAGGATATTTTGAGTTTGAGGCCCAACCTCCCATTATAATTCCATACACACCTAACGATGAAATTGCAAAAATATATAATATTCCAACATTAATGTCTGCTAGCACAAAATCTTCACTAAATGGAATTACTGCCCAAGCCACTAAAGCAAGTGTCATTGTAACTATAGGAGCAAGAATAAAAATAATTTTATTTGAGCTTGCAGGTATTATTATTTCTTTAAATATATATTTTAAAGCATCTGCTAAAGATTGGAGTAATCCAAATGGTCCAACAACGTTTGGTCCTTTTCTTTTCTGAACAAAAGCCCAAATACGTCTATCTAACCATACAATCATAGCGACTGAGACCAAAACTGGTAACAAAAGAAATAAAATTTTGTAAGTCTCTGAAAATAAAATATTTAAATACTCCACTTTATCCTTCTGTACCTGTTTTTTTTAATTTAGATCTAATATTTCTACATTCATTCATAGTTTTTGACGATCTAGCGATAACATTTGAATGATAATAATCTATAGGCAAAGTTAAAATCTTTTCATTTATATATTCTTCTTTGAATAAGTTTGAAAATTCGTTTTTTTTACTTGAGTTAATTTGACTGTTCATTGCATTTAAAAGTTCATTTTTATCTTTAAACAACCCATTCCCATCAATTAATTTTGATATTTCATTAATTATAACCCAATCTTCTTTTGCTTCACCAGGAGGGTACGAAGCTTTAAATGCCATCTGCAACTTTCCCTCTAAATTTGTAAAATATCCATTTTGTTCTGTAAACGCAGCGCCTGGAAGCACAAGATCAGCTATTTCAGCACCTTTATCCCCATGACTTCCTATATAAACTATAAATTCATTTTTTTTATCTATTGAGATATTATCTTGGCCAATTAAAAATATTATTTCAAAAAAGTTCTTGTCTATTTTTTCTAATGTTTCGTTTGTTTTACAGACTATATCTAGGTCATACGAACCAACAGCTGAAGCATTGGTATTAAGAATATTTAGTGAATTCCATTCCTCAGTAATTTTATTATTTTCATTTAGAAATTTTTTAAAACCTTCAAACATATATTTAGATGAATTTAATGTAAGAGCTGATTCGCCAAATATTACTAAAGGGTATTTTGCATTTTTAATTTTACTTGAGATATCACAATTATTTTCGATAATTTTTTTTACTTCCTCTGTCGTATTTGAAAGTACTTTATAATTGTATGTAAGATCTCCCAAATCCTCTAAAGAAAAAATTTCTGTATTATTTTTTAAAAAAGACTTTCTAATTCTAGCGTTCAACATTGTAGCTTCATATCTTGGATTTGTACCAATTAATAAAATCAAATCACTTTTTTCAATACCTTTGATTTCAGAATTAAAAAGGTAGTTTTTTCTGTCATTTAAATTTATATAAATATTTTTTTCTCTAGACTCTAAATTTTTAGATTTTAGAACTTTATGAAACAATTCTTTACTCGCAAACAATGTTTCCATATTTGTAAGATCACCAGTTAAACCTGCTATTTTTTCAGGTTTTGTTACGTTTATTTTATCTTTTAAAATTTGAAGCGCATCATGCCAACTAATTTTTTTAAAACTATTTTCTTTTTTAATATAAGGAACATCTAATCTCTGATACTTCAAACCATCACATGCATATCTGGTCTTATCCGAAATCCATTCTTCATTAATATCTTCATTTATTTTTGGCAAAATTCTTTTTACTTCCCATCCGTAAGTATCAACTCGTATATTGGAACCAACTGCATCCATAACGTCTACAGATTCAGTTTTTTTTAACTCCCAGGGTCTTGCTTCAAATACATACGGTTTAGAGGTAAGTGCTCCAACTGGACATAAATCAATGACATTTGCTGATAGTTCGGACTCCATTGCTTTTTCTAGATAAGTTGTAATTTGCATATCTTCGCCTCTGCCAATAGCACCAATTTCTGGTACGCCAGCAACCTCAGTTGCAAATCTTACGCACCTTGTACAATGTATGCACCTTGTCATCTGAGTTTTTATTAGTGGTCCCATATATTTTTCTGGTACAAATCTTTTATTTTCCTTAAATCTTGATTTATCAATTCCATAAAACATTGATTGATCTTGTAAATCACATTCTCCACCTTGGTCGCAAACGGGGCAATCTAAAGGATGATTTGCTAAAAGAAATTCCATTACTCCTTTTCTAGCCTTTTCGACTAGTTTTGTATTTGTTTTAATATTCATTCCATCTGCAACTGGCATTGCGCATGAGGCAACTGGTTTTTTTGATTTTTCAATTTCTACCAAGCACATTCTACAATTACCAGCAATTGATAGTTTTTCGTGATAACAGAACCTAGGTATCTCCGCTCCTGCTATTTCACAAGCTTGTAAAACTGTTAGACCTTCCTCTACTTCAATATCAATGTCATTAACTTTAACTTTTAACATTTTTAATATCTTCCTCTAATATATGTTGGTCAATTAAGTATGGAATATTTTTATTATTTTTAACTAATGGATCAAAATTATTTCTCTCGATAATTTCTTTTTTGAAATGTCTGAGTAAACCTTGTACCGGCCAGGCCGATCCCTCTCCAAACGCACAAATAGTATGACCTTCTATTTGTTTGGTGACGTCAGAAAGCATGTTGACCTCATCTTTTGACGCTTCTCCCTTTGCCATCCTTTCCAAAATTCTCCACATCCAACCTGAACCTTCTCTACAAGGTGTGCATTGTCCGCAACTTTCATGTTTATAAAATCTAGCTATCCTAGCCATACATTTAATAATGTCTTGATCTTTATTTATAACAATTATTCCTGCTGTTCCTAAACCGCTGTTATTTTCCACCAGTGAGTCAAAGTCCATAGTAATATTTTCACTTATTTCTTTACTTAACATTGGCATAGATGAACCTCCTGGAATAACAGCTTGTAAATTATCCCATCCCCCAACAACTCCACCAGCATGTTTTTCTATTAAATCTTTTAATTTAACACCCATTTCCTCCTCAACGTTACATGGGCTGATAACATTCCCTGAAATACAAAATATTTTTGTTCCAGTATTTTTTGGTTTACCCAAAGATGCAAACCATTTTGACCCTTTTCTTAATATCGTTGGTACTACCGCTATAGTCTCAACGTTATTTATGATTGTGGGACATCCATATAATCCAACGAGAGCCGGAAAAGGTGGTTTTAATCTTGGTTGTCCTTTGTTACCTTCAATGCTCTCTAAAAGAGCAGTTTCTTCACCACAGATATATGCCCCTGCCCCATAGTGTATATAAATATCAAGTTTCCACCCAGTACCTGATGAATTTTTGCCAATTAGATTAGCTTTGTAAGCTTCATCAATTGCTTTTTGAAGTTTTAAACCCTCATTATAATATTCTCCTCTCAAATAAATGTAACATTTATGAGCGTTGACCGCGTATGATGCAATTAAACAACCCTCAATAAGTTTATGAGGTTCAAATCTTAAAATATCTCTATCTTTGCATGTACCAGGTTCAGACTCATCAGCATTTATTACTAAGTAATGAGGTTTGGCTCCAACTTTTTTTGGTGCAAAGGACCATTTTAGCCCAGTAGGAAAACCTGCTCCACCTCTCCCCCTTAACTCTGAATTTTTAACTTCTTCTATAATCCAATCTCTTCCTTTAGAACATATTTCTTTTGTATTTAACCAATCACCCCTACTTTTTGCAGAGTCTATATCAGCACCTAAATCATTATATAAATTTTTAAAAATTCTATCTTTATCCTCAAGCATTTTTATTCTCTATTAAAGTTTGTCTATTTTTTTCAGGTTCTGAATTTACCCTTCCACGATATGACCCTGGTTTTGGTTTTATATCTTTTAAAATATCTTTAATTATACCTTCAAACTGTTTTACATTTAAATCCTCATAATAATCCTGGTTAATTTGAGCCATAGGAGCATTTATGCAAGCACCTAGGCATTCTACTTCCGTCCAGGAACAGTTTTTTTTGCAAGAAAGTTCATTTTCTTTTTCGGAAATATTTTTTTTACATACATCAACAAGTTTATATGCTCCCCTTATCATGCATGGTGTTGTTGTACAAATTTGTATAAAATATTTTCCAACAGGGCTCAAATTGTACATTGAATAGAAGGTAGCAACTTCGTAAACATTTATATAAGAAATATCTAAAAATTTAGCTATATATTTCATAGCAGCTAAAGGTATCCAATTATGATTTTGTTTTTGTGCTAAATAAAGTAATGCCATTACAGCACTCTTTTTTTTTTCGGCTGGATAATTTAAAATTATTTTTTTTGCTAAACTCAAATTCTCTTCACTAAATTCAAATTTATCTGGTTGTTCTTTAGAAACTTTTTTTAAACTCATCGATCAATCTCTCCAAAAACTATATCTAAGGAACCTAGAACAGCTGGTACATCAGCTAACATGTGTCCTTTTATTAAGTAGTCCATTGCTTGCAGATGGGAAAAACCTGGTGCTCTAATTTTACATTT
>CACABD010000033.1 GCA_902530715.1 uncultured Pelagibacteraceae bacterium | reverse complement strand
AATCCAGATCAAACAGAGAGTAATCTAAGAAAAATTATAGAAATTATAAAAGGTAATAATATAGATATAATTTTAGCAGGCATGAAAGCATCTCCAACGAATGGATTAGCATATAAAAAGAAATTTGACGATATTTTTCCTGAGTTAGCAGAAGAATATGATTTAAATTTAATACCTTTTTTACTAAAAAAAGTGGCTTTAAATCCAAAGCTTAATCAAAGTGATGGAATTCATCCAAACTATGAAGGTGCTAAAATTATTTCAGAAACAATAAGAGAAAGTATAATTAATTTAGATTAGGAGGGGCGTTCTGTTGCTAGGTGTCGCGACTAAATTACGCTTTTACTCTATATGATAATTTTATTTTTGCAAAATACCTAGGTCAGTTTATATTTTATGTAGATGAAATTTAGTAATTTAACATTAACTGCTAATGGTAAAGCAAGGGCTTTTGTAGAGGCAAAAAAACTTAAAACATTGTGGTTCAACACGGGTACTTTATGCAATTTAACATGCAAGAATTGTTATATTGAAAGTAGCCCAACCAATGATCGGTTATCTTATTTAAGTTTTGATGAATATTTGAAATTTATGAATGAGGTAAAAGAAAATGGACTTAAATTATTGGAAATAGGATTTACCGGTGGAGAACCGTTCTTAAATAAAGATTTTCCAAATATGTTAAATCACTCTGTTCAGCAAGGTGTTGAAGTTCTAGTCTTAACAAATGCAATGAAGCCAATGTTAAATAATAGATCAAAAATTATAAATCTTAATAAAGATAAACTAACATTTAGAGTTTCAATTGATCACGTTGATCAAAAAAAACATGAGAAAATACGTGGTCAAAATAGTTATAAACCAATGATTGAAGGAATTAAATGGTTAAGAGATAATAACTTTAAAATGAGCCTTGCTACCAGATTGATGTGGGGTGAAAGTGAAGAGCATACAAGAAAAGCATTTAAAGGATTTACTTTAAAACATGAATTACCGATTGATGTTAGTTCTAAAAAAGATTTAGTAACTTTCGCGGAAATGGACATTAAAAAAGACACGCCAGAAATCACAACAGAATGTTGGACAATCTTAAATAAAAAACCAGAGAACGTAATGTGTTCATCTTCACGTATGATCGTTAAAAAGAAAGGGAAAGAGAAGCCATCAGTTATTGCTTGTACTTTATTGCCTTACGATGAGGCTTTTGATCTTGGCCAAACACTGAAAGAATCAATGCAAAGAATTTATCTTAATCATCCGCATTGTTCAAAGTTTTGTGTTCTTGGAGGGTCAAGCTGCAGTTAAATAAAAAGATCCTTATTTTCATTTTTATTGCCTTAGTCTTTATTGTTGTATTTAACTATGATGAGGTCTTAAGCTTTAATCTGATCAAGCAAAAATATGGCGATATACAATTACTTATTAATGATAGGTATTTATTTTACTATTTGCTTTTCTTTCTTGGTTACATTGTGGTTACGGCACTTGCGCTTCCCATCTCATTATTAAAAACTCTTCTTGCTGGAGCACTTTTTGGATTGTTACCTGGAGTGATTCTAACTTCCTTCGCTAGTACTATAGGCTCAACTTTATGCTTCTTGATATCAAGATATTTATTCAAAGATATATTTCAAGAAAAGTACAAAAAATATTTAGTTAAAGTTAATCTGGGTATTAAGAAAGAAGGATTGTTATATTTATTATTCTTGAGGCTAAGTCCAATCTTTCCCTTTTTTTTAATCAATTTGACGTTTGGCTTAACGCAAATGAAGTGGACTAATTTTTATTGGATTTCTCAGTTAGGGATGTTGCCTGCAACAGTTTTATTTGTTAATGCTGGAAATCAATTATCACAAATCAACAATTTAGAAGATATCTTAACAATGAAAGTGATTGTTTCATTATCAGCAATAGGACTTTTACCTATAGTAACGAAAAGGATTTATGAAAAATATAAAACCAAAAATTAATAAGTTCATAAAAACAAAGTGTGGCATAGATAAGTATTACCTGTTGAGTAAAAAGAGAGGTTTTTGGAATAAACTGAGACTTTATTGGTTTGTTGCCATTGGCACTGTAAGGGATTTATTTATTAACAAATGATTAATCTCAGCATCATCATTCCCATTGGAAGACATGAGAATGATTTCAAACTTATAAAGCAAATAAAACAAAAGTTTAAAGGGTGTGAGATCATTCTCGTAGTTGATGAGGAAAATAAATTAATCAATCAAAAAAAAATTGAAGTTGATCAATTATATTTATTGAGAAATTCGTCAAGAGCAAGGGCTTTAAACAAAGGTATTAATTTGTCAACTCGTGATATCCTTTGGTTATTACACCTAGACTCAGATATAAAAAATATAAGTCCATCTGATTTAAGCTCACTAAATAAATTTGCAGTGACTACATTCTTGCTAAAATTTAATGAAGCTAATTGCTGGTTGATTGCAGCTGGAGCAAATTTTAGGACTAAAATTTTTTGTATTCCATTTGGTGATCAATCTTTCTTGATTAGTAAAAAATTATTCAACTTTATAGGACCATTTAATGAGAATTTGTTAGAAGGAGAAGATCACGAGTTTATTTGGAAAATGAAATCACTGAACATTAAATTAAATATCATAAATAAACAAATAATTACGTCGGCCAAAAAATATGCGAATAATAGAATTTTTCAAAATATAAAGACTTTATTAAAGACAATCACACAAACTATTAAGTTTCGAAAGAAAAAAAAGAGTGTTGTCCTTGCAACTTTTTTAAAAGATCCAAAATCTAATGAAAGTAAATCAAGATTAAGGAAAAAATTAAATAATGAGTTTGTTAACCAATTGAATGAAAAATTCATAAACATAACTAATCAAAATCTTAAAAGGTTAAATAATAAAAACATAATACAATTCATAAAAGTTTGCAAAAATAAAGATGAAGAGAATTTAAAATTACTAAGCAACAATCATCAAGGAAAGTTCCTTAATCAAGATCAAGATCTGAGTGTTGTTATGAGCGAAGTAAGTGAATTAGCGCTGAAAACTGTTGGTAAGGTGGCACTTCTTGGCTCTGATATTCCTACTATGGATTCAAAAGACATAAACGAGGTTTTTTCAAGTAAGTTGGAAAAAGATAATCTGTTTTTCCAAACAGATGACGGAGGATTTTGTTTCATGCTAAGTCAAGACAAAAATATTATAAAATGCTTAAATAAAATTAAAACCTCATCAACTTCTGTCATAAAAACACTAAAGGATTGTTTATATCAAGTAAATATTTCTGAAAAAATATATTCTGATGTTGATGTTACTTCGGATCTTAAGAAGGTATATGAACAATTAAAATTGAATGAAACCAATATAACTAATGAGCAAAAAGATTTACTTAATTTCTTGCGGTCTAATGAAAAAATATTTATTTAGTTTTATCAATGTCACAAAAACCATTAGGTTTAATGTTGAGAGCACTATTAAACTTACTTGATAAGTTTTGAAAAGCAACGATAGCGGTAAGTTCAATTATATCTTTCTTTTTAAATTGTTGAAGTAATCTTGATTGAAGATCTTCAGTAACGTTTCTGCCCGTAATCGTTATTGTCTCTGCATATTCAAGAGCAACCTGCTCCTTTTCGGAATAAATATTATTTCCTTTCCAGGACTTCAATTGATTTATTTTCTTTGACTCTCCCTTAGTTTCAAAAAACAAATAACTGTTCATATCAACACAAAACTCACAATTATTGATCTGTGAAACCCTAACTGAGATAAGTGTTCTTAAACTTGCATCAATTCTAGATTTTTTACTTGAGATCAATTTAAAGAAAAAATTTATTCCAAACATTAACCTTGGTACGATACCCCAGGCTTTCGTTGGATTTAAATCAAAACCAAATTTCTTTCTTTGAAGGAATAAAATTATTCTAGTAAAGAGCGGTAATTGGTCTTTTTCAAATTTAAGCCACATGAGTTACATTAACATCAAGGATGAAAAAAAGAAAATTCATTAAAGTCATAATCATCGGGCTATTTTCGCCCCTTGTATCTCTCCAAGCCTTTGCTCAGCAAATAAAGAAAGTCATTAAATCAAATACTGAATGGATGGAAATACTAACTAATCATCAATTTTACATTTTGAGAGAAGAAGGAACTGAGAGACCCTTTACAAGTTCTTTAAATGATGAAAAAAGAGTAGGTGAGTACTTATGTGTTGGCTGTAAAACACCTTTATTTAGCAGCAAAATGAAATATGATAGTGGTACAGGCTGGCCCTCGTTCTTCGAACATTACCCAAATGTAATCGCTACAAAATTAGATTTCAAATTAATAATACCAAGGACAGAATATCATTGTGCAATTTGTGGGGGGCACCAGGGTCATGTCTTTGATGATGGTCCGAAACCAACTGGTAAGCGATATTGTAACAATGGAGCAAGCTTAACATTTGTACCAAAAGCATAACTTTTATAAAAATCTAAATAATGGGGCTTTCTGTTGCCGGGTGCCCCAAACCCCAAAGAATTTATCCTTTAAACATTTCTAATGCTTTATTAAGAAGATCTACTGATTTTTTGTGTTCACCACTATCGTGAGCCTTCATTCCAGCATCTCTTAATTCTTGAGCTTCTGCAATTTTTGCATCAAGGTTTTTTGCCATCATTGGGCATGAACCTGCAAAAACAGAACTCGAAAATAATACAAAAGATAAAATTAACGCTAATTTTTTCATAGTTTTCCTTCCGTTTACTTGGATATGGTTATTTATTTATTATTTTTAAGCAACAGAGTGTCACACTGATTAAGCTATAAAACCATATGTAATAAATATATATAGTCACAATGTTTATAGCGATGAATAGATTTAAGATTGTTCTTGGTAAGGAACAAGATTTTGAGAGTGTTTGGAAAAATAGAGATACTCATTTAAAAGGTGTACCAGGTTTTAAAGAATTTCATTTAGTTAAGGGAAATACTAATGAAGAATTTACCTTGTATGCATCACATAGTATATGGAATTCAAAAGAGGACTTTATTAATTGGACTAAATCGGAAGCCTTCAGATTAGCTCACAAAAATGCTGGCCAACATCAAGATCTTTATTTGGGTGCACCTAATTTTGAGGGATTTGAAGTTGTTTTATAATGATTGAACAAAGCATTACATATTTAACTGCGATACTTTTGGGGATTATGCTCTTTTTTTCATTTGTTGTTGCACCATCTACATTCAGATTTTTAAATGAAGAATATGCTAGAAAATTTATTAGAGGTATTTTTCCCTTATATTACTTACTAAATCTTAGTATCAGCCTAGTTGTTGTTTTGTTGATCGCTTACTTAAGTGAATTTAGTCTTAAATTTTATTTAATGCTGTCTATTTGTATTTTATTTTTTATCTCTAATTTTTTTTTAATGCCGTTAATAAATAAATTTAAAGATAAAGGACAAGAAAAGAATTTTCAAATATCTCATTTTACATCTGTAGCGATTAATTTTGTGCAAATCATATTTTTGTTAATAATATTAATTAAATAATTTTTTTTTTTCTTTTAAAACTTCCTTTACCCTTTTTGGGC
>CACABD010000032.1 GCA_902530715.1 uncultured Pelagibacteraceae bacterium | reverse complement strand
TTAACAAAGAAATTGGTGATAAAGAATTAAAAAAAATTGAAGAATTTTTAATCCATTCAGATGTCGGGGTAAAAGCATCTTCTGAAATTAGAGAGGAAATTTCTAACCGTAAAATTGATCCAAGTAAGAACGAACTTGAAGAAATTCAAAATATTATAAATAATTATATAAACTCTTTATTGAAACCTTTAGAAAACAAAACTTTTTTTAATAAAATTGAAGGGAAAAAAGCAGTTCTTATCTCTGGAGTAAATGGTGTAGGCAAAACCACAACTATTGCAAAAATGTCAAAACTTTATAAATCAAATCATAATGAAGTAATTTTTGCAGCTTGTGACACATTTAGAGCAGCGGCAATTGATCAGCTGGAGAGATGGTCAAAAAAAATAAATTGCGAAATAATTAAGTCTGAACCAGGAAGTGATCCTGCATCTGTTGCATATAAAGCTATGGAGTTCGCAAAGAACAATAATATAGATATTACTTTGATAGATACAGCGGGTAGATTGCAAAATAAAAAAAATTTAATGGATGAATTAAAAAAAATTGGAAATGTAATAAAAAAAATAGATGAGAAAGCACCTCAAGATGTAATTTTAGTCTTAGACGCTACATCTGGTCAAAACGCTATAAATCAAGTTGAAGAATTTAACAAGATTATACCAATCACAGGGTTAATTATGACCAAACTCGATGGTACAGCAAAAGGTGGTATTTTAATTGCAGTTTCTAAAAAATTTCAGTTGCCAATTATCGCTTTGGGGTTTGGTGAAAAAGAGGATGATCTTCAAATTTTTGATAGTGAAAGTTTTTCTAAGAATTTCATAAATTTTAACTGATCAATATATAATTTTTAAAAAATTTTTAATTTTTTCTAACAATTCTTCATCAAATTCCATCATATGGTCATCACCTTTTCTAAAATAACTTAACTTAGGTTCAGATAACTTTTCGAACATTTCTTTTCCCATACTGAAAGGGACAATTTTATCTTTGTCACCATGCATTACCATTTTAGGAAAATTTATATTAGCAATTTTATTAATCGACTCGTATTTATCTTTCAAAAGTATTTTCACTGGCAAATATGGATAATATATTTTTGATAGTTTAACCATTGATGTAAAAGGCGACTCTAAAATTATTCCTGCAAAATTATGTTTTGATGCTAAGTCAACTGCCACTGCTGTTCCTAACGACTCACCGTATAAAATTATGTCTCTGTCAGATACACCAATATTGTTCAGCCATTTTTTTGCTGCCTCAGAATCTTTGTAAAGACCATTTTCATTTGGCTTGCCCCTATTACCACTAAATCCTCTGTAGGCTATAATCAAATAGTTTAAATCTAGTTTTGAAATATCGTTTAATTTATAAATTCTATTTTGAAGATTTCCTGCATTACCATGAAAAAAGAGCAATGTTTTAAATTTTTTATCTTTTATATGATGCCAGCCTAAAAGTTTAAAATCTGAATTTATATAAACTTTTTCAATTTTATGATTTAATAGATTTTCCTCAAGATGGTTATTTTCATTAGGGTGATACATCAATTTTCTCTGTGAAAGAAAAATAACGATCACAACTACTAGATAAATGACTGTTAAAGCTATAGCAGAATTTAAAATTATCATTGAAATTTTCTTATACATTTTTTTTTTTATATTTTACTAAATAAACACCTAAAAATACTAATATTGTTCCATATACATGGAAAGTTTTTAAATTTTCACCAAAAAACAAAATTCCGTAAAAAGCACCATAAACTGTAAAAAGATATAAAGTGAAACCAGTTGTAGTTGCTCCTAAATATTTTTGAGCATATGTATACAAGGAAAATGCAATTATCCCTGGTGAGACTGCCGCAAATGTTACCCAAATTATAAAGTTTGTATCAAACGTAGTGCTTTTTATAAAAATTTCTTCAGTCAGATAAAAAGGTAATAAACTTAGAGCACCAAATAAAGATATTAGTGTAAAACGTTCAAATACTTTTAGCGATGACTTCCAATAAAATAAAAATATAGAGTATAAAGCCCAACCAATTGATGCTCCTAGCATCCAGAGATCACCTTTGGTGAACATTAATTCAATTAATGCTAAATAATCTCCTTTGATAATAATTATTATAACTCCCATTAAACATGATATTAGTCCTATTATTTTAAGTAAATTCATTTTTTCTTTAAAAAAAAAATAGCTTATTAAAATTATAAAAATTGGAGAAGAGGTATAAATTATACCCATATTTATTATTGTTGTAGTTTGACCTGCGATAAATGGGAAAGCCCCACAAACTCCACATCCCATTAAACCCAAAAAAAATAATTTCTTAAATTCTTTAAGTATAATTTTTTTTTTAGAGAAAATTGTGTAATTAAAAATTAAAAGAATTAAAAAAACTGTTAACCATCTCCAAAAAGCAAGAGATATTGGCGGTATAAATTCAACTCCGCCTCTAGCAACTACAAGATTACTTGCCATAAATATTGGTTGAATTACTAATAAAGAATAAGCTAGAAGCTCTTTTTTAATCACGAAATGTTTTATGATTTATCGAAAAAAGATTCGTATATCATCATTACTATCGCAATACCCATTAAGATATATACTGGCAAAACATCCAAAAACCCAATCATCATAGACCTTGTTAGTGTCGTTGCGAGTCCAACTAAAAAAAATATTGCAAAACTTAGACCAATAATAACTGTAATTTTATTCATTAAATTTTGTGCTTTCCTTTTCTAACCATTTAGCCACACCTAAAAATCTATTATCATCATGCCTGTCGCCAACTAATTGAACACCTAATGGTAAATTATTTTCTCCTTGAAGTAAAGGTAGAGAAATTGCTGGTGTATGCATATACGACCATACCCTATTAAAATCAGCGCTACCAGTACTCTTTAAACCTTTATCGGCTACACCAGTACTACATGGACTTAATACTCCATGATAATCTTCGAATACCTCTTTATAAGACTCATAGCTCCTCTCCATAAAGTCAACAGCATCTAGATATTCTTTAGCAGAATGCTTCATACCCTTTGAAATAGCTTCTTGCATTTCCTTTGAAAGTTTTGATTTTGATTTTTTGTAATAAACTTGAAAATTATTAGCCAAATCAGTTTCATGTATTAATCTGTGGTATTTGTCTATATCCTTAAAGTATGAAGGGGTATCAAATACTTCAATATTTTTTTTAAAAGATTTTATAAAATATTCAAATGCCTCTCTGGACTTTTTATCGACTTTCTTCCAGCTATATGTTTTATAAAAAATAAACTTTGGATCAAACATAGGTCCTTTTTTACATTCGTCTAACATAAATTCTGATGAGTAGTGTATGGTCGCTTTATCGTAAGAATCTTTTTTAATTAACACTTTTGCAAGTAAAGCAACATCTTCTACGGTTCTTCCAAAAACTCCTATATGGTCAAGATTATACGAAGTTCTTAAAACTCCATTACGTGAAATTAATCCATAACTCGGTTTGTAACCAACGACACCGCAATAAGAAGCTGGTCTAATCACAGAACCTCCTGTTTGAGAACCAATTGATAAAGGCGCCATATGAGAAGCTATAACAGCTGCCGACCCACTAGAAGATCCACCTGGAGTTCTTGAATAATCGTGAGGATTTGTTGTTTTAGGTGGAGCAAGGTAGGCTAATTCAGAAGTATTTGTTTTTCCCATGATTAATGCCCCTGCTGATTTAAGTAAATCTACTATCTCTGCATTTTGTGACTCTGTTTTTCCTTTTCTTAAAACAGTTCCACACTCAGTTGGCATATCATATGTTCCTATTATATCTTTTAGTGCTACCGGAATTCCATGGAGAGGCCCTACGGGTTTGCCTGATCTTCTATGATTGTCTGCCTCCTCTGCCTTTTCTAGAAGTAGTTTTTTATCAAAATGGGCCCAAGCTTTTACATCTTTTTCAAATTTATCTATTTGCTCAATGTATGATTTACACAAATCAACAGAGTTTAGATCAGATTTTTTTATTTTTTCTGCTATTTCAGAGACAGTTAATTGAAATATATTGGACATTAAAATTTATTCTGCGAATAAAACATCTGGTAACCATAAAGCAATACCAGGAAACATATACATTAAAACCATTGCAAATATCACTATTCCAAGAAAAGGCATTATACCTCTAAAAATTTGGAGTAGTTCAACATTTTTACTTTGCACACCTTTTAAATAATAAGCTGACATTGCCATCGGTGGAGTAAGAAAAGATGTTTGTAAATTTAAAGCTATTAACATTGCAAAAAAATATGGGTTTACTCCAAAAAATTCTACTAACGGTAAAAATATTGGGACAAATATAATTAAAATTTCGGTCCACTCTAGGGGCCAACCAAGTAAAAAGATTATTATTTGAGTGATAACTAAAAATTGCCAAGGTTGAATATCCATTGATTTAAAAAATTCTTCAAAAACTTCGTGGCCGCCTAAATATGAGAAAACTGATGCAAATGTCCAAGATCCAACAAACAACCACATAATCATCGCACTTGTTTTGGCTGTTAGAAAAACAGATTCTTTAAAATTTTTCCATTTTAATGACTTATAAAAAAAAGATAAAATTAAAGCTCCAAATGCTCCTACTGCAGCCGCTTCTGCTGGAGTAGCTAGTCCACCTAAAATTGTACCTAAAACTAAAATTATTAGTGAGAACAACGGAACAAAAGAAACTAGAACCTCTTTTAAAATCTCTGATCTTGGCGGAATTTCCTCTGCTGCAGGTTTAGGTGCTAAAGACGGATTAAAATATGCTCTTATAATTACATATAAAATATAAAGACCAGCTAACATTAAGCCAGGAAATATAGCGGCAGCAAAAAGTCTTAGTGGAGACAATTGAGCTATTACTGCATATACAATTAACATAATACTTGGAGGTATTAAAATTCCCAAACATCCTCCTGAACATATAACTCCGGATGCAAACTTTTTATCATATCCAGCTCTTATCATTGCTGGCCAAGCTAAAAGACCCATTAAAGTTACAACTGCTCCAATTATTCCTGTTGCTGTAGAAAATAATGCACATGTTACAAGTGCTGCAACAGCCATTGAGGCTGGTAGTCTATGGGAAGCAAGTCTTATAGCAAAAAACAATTTTGCTACTATCCCTGCTCTTTCAACTAAGTAACCCATAAATAAAAATAAAGGCACTGCGGTTAAAACTGTGTTATCCATTATGGTGTAAGTATTTTGGACTAATAAAGAAAATATCCGATTATCGAGCAGATGATCCATCCTAGTTGGATCAAAATAAGCGTAATATCCAAACCCAACACCCATAGCTAGCAGAGTGAATGCAATTGGGAAACCTAAAAGAACTGCAAATAAAAATAAACTCATCATTAATATTGCAATTTCTGGATTTGTTAATTCAAATAACATCAGCTTTTTCGTCTTTCTGAGATGTTCTCATTAATATTTTTTCGGTTTCTTCAGCACCAGCTGACATTCTCTCCGGCCAGTGACCTGTTTTAATACAAATGATCGCTCTACAAACTTCGCTAATTCCTTGGATCGTTAATAAAAGTCCTGACAATGGTATAATAGATTTTGCCATGTAAATTTGTATTTGTGCCGGACTGTTCCAACTAGTTTCTTTAATTTTCCATGCTAAAGCTGCATATTCGTATCCATAAAATACTAAAGCTAAAATTCCAGGGAAGAAAAAAATAAAGTACAAAATTAAATCAATCCAGCCCTGAACTCTTGTGGGAAATAATCTATAAATTACATCTCCTCTAACATGAGCCTCTGTT
>CACABD010000031.1 GCA_902530715.1 uncultured Pelagibacteraceae bacterium | reverse complement strand
AGAGTATTTGATGAAATGGGAATAGATATAATTGAGGCTGGCTTCCCTATATCATCGCCAGGGGACTTTGAAGCTGTATCAGAAATTAGTAAAGAAATTAGAAATTCGATACCCTGTGGTTTAGCTAGAGCTTTAAGAAAAGATATTGATGCTTGTCATGAGTCTTTAAGACATTCAAAAAGATTTAGAATTCATACTTTTATTTCAACAAGTCCTGTTCATATGAAACACAAATTAGATATGACCAATGATCAAGTTTTAGACGCCATTAAGGATAGTGTCACTTACGCTAGAAAATTTACTAATGATGTAGAGTGGTCATGTGAAGATGGAACTAGAACAGATTTAGATTTTATGTGTAAAACAATCGAATTAGCTATTAAATGTGGAGCTACAACAATAAATATCCCCGATACTGTTGGTTACTCTATTCCAGAGGAATTTGCAAAAACAATAACACATATTAAAAATAAAGTGTCAAACATAGATAAAGCTATTATATCTGCTCACTGTCATAATGATTTAGGACTTGCCGTTGCTAATGCTTTAGCTGGACTATCAGCAGGTGTAAGACAAATCGAATGTACAATTAATGGTATTGGTGAAAGAGCTGGAAATGCTGCACTCGAAGAAATTGTAATGGCAATTAAAACAAGAAATGATTTGATGCCTTATGAAACAGGTATTAAGACTGAACTAATAAGTAAAGCATCTAAAATTGTATCTAATGCGACAGGTTTTCCTGTGCAATTTAATAAAGCAATTGTTGGAAAAAATGCTTTTGCTCATGAGTCAGGTATTCATCAAGATGGTATGCTGAAAAATAGAGAGACTTATGAAATCATGACACCAGAAAGTGTTGGAGTAAAAAAAACTTCTTTAGTTATGGGCAAACATTCTGGCAGACATGCATTTAAGGATAAGCTAAGCGATCTTGGGTATACAGACTTAACTGATGATGTAATCCAAAATGCATTTGGTAAATTTAAAATTTTGGCGGACAAAAAAAAACACGTTTATGATGAGGATATACTTGCTCTAGTAGATGACAGTCTAATTGTTGATAATAAAATTAATGCGATAAATTTAAAATCTCTAAAAGTTTTTGCTGGAACTGGTGAACCGCAAAAAGCAGAAATGACTTTAGATGTTTTTGGTGAAATTAAAAAGACTTCTCAAACTGGAGATGGTCCAGTTGATGCTACATTTAAGTGTATTAAAAAATTATACCCTCACGAAATGAAACTTTTGTTATATCAGGTTCATGCAGTAACAGAGGGTACAGATGCTCAAGCAACAGTAAGTGTTAAAATCGAGGAAAAAGATAGAACTACTGTTGGTCAATCTGCAGATACTGACACGTTGGTTGCATCAGCAAATGCATACTTGAATGCATTGAATAAGATGCTTATCAAACGAGAGAAGAAATCTTTAAATGAAAGTATTAAACATCAAAAAGTGAAAGGAATATAAAATGTCTGTGTTTGGAAAAATTAGTAGTATATGGAGCCAGGATATGGCAATAGACCTTGGAACAGCTAATACCCTAGTTGTTTTAAAAGGACAAGGTGTAGTATTAAATGAACCATCAGTTGTTGCGGTTGTAGATAATAAAGGAAAAAAATCGGTTTTAGCAGTTGGTGATGAGGCAAAAACAATGCTCGGTAGAACGCCTGGAAATATACAAGCTATTAGACCACTTAGAGATGGTGTAATCGCAGATTTCGTAGTAACTGAAGAAATGATCAAACATTTTATTAAAAAAGTTCATAAAAGAAGTACATTTGCAAATCCTAGAATTTTAATTTGTGTACCAACTGGATCTACTCCTGTTGAAAGAAAAGCTATTCAAGATAGTGCATTAGCTGCTGGAGCAAGAAGAGTTCAATTAATTGAGGAGCCAATTGCAGCAGCGATTGGTGCAGGATTACCAATATCTGAGGCAACTGGTTCTATGGTTATTGATATTGGAGGTGGCACAACTGAAATAGCAGTTATGTCGTTAGGAGGTGTGGTTTATTCAAATTCATTAAGAGTAGCTGGTGATGCAATGGATGGTGCTTTAGCAAATTATATGAGAAAAGAATATAATCTAATGATAGGTGACAGCACAGCAGAAAAAATTAAAAAAGAAGTTGGTACTGCGATTGCAACAAACACTAACACATATGCTGTTAAGGGGAGAGACTTAAGATCAGGCACTCCTAAAGAAGTTAATATAACTGAAGAGGATACCGTGGATGCTCTAAATCCTATACTTAAAGAAATGATTAATGGTATCAAAGATGCTCTTGAAAATACTCCTCCAGAATTATCAGCTGATTTAGTTGATATGGGATTAACACTTACAGGTGGTGGTGCACTATTGAAAAATATTGACAAAAGATTGTCAAAAGAAACTGGTCTACCTGTGCATATAGCAGAAGATCCATTAGCTTGTGTGGCAGTTGGAACTGGTAAAGCTTTAGAACAAGAGGAGATTTTCTCAACAGTCCTATCTGAATATTAAGATAAAATGGAAACTAACAGAGATGATTTCATAATTGCAATCAGATCTGCTTTTTTAAAAAAAGGAACAAAACAACGATTTTCCTTAATTGCATTATTATTTTTCTCGGTAATTATTTTAACTTTAGGTAAATATAAATTTAAAGGAATAAGCTTTTTACAAACAGGTTTAAACGAAGTTGTTTATCGTGCTTCTTTTATAATTTCAGTACCAGAAAATTTTATTGTAAATACTTACAGGTTAACAATGTCACATATCAATTTGTATGATGATCATAAAAAACTTAAAAAAGATTTTAAGGCATTGAAAGCTGAAAACTTAAGCAACAATTTTATAATATCTGAAAATATAATGCTTAAATCTAAAATAGAGGATATTGTCGATATCTCATCTGAAATTTTGGCAAAGGTATTAGTAGATAAACAAAGCCCATTTCTTAAATCTATTATCGTCAATAGAGGAAGCAAAGACAATGTAAAATTAGGGATGGCCGTTTTAGATGGAGATTTTTTAATTGGAAAAGTTGTAGAAGTTAATTATTTAACATCAAGAGTATTGCTTTTATCAGACTTAAACAGCAAGATACCAGTATCTGTTGAACCTAATAGTGTCCAATCTATTTTGACGGGTACTGGAGAAAAATTTGGAAAACTACAATATACGCAATTAGAAAGTTTTGATCTAAATAATGGTGATCAAGTCTACACTTCAGGCTCCGGTGGAATATTTAAATCAGGTATACCTGTTGGCGAAATAAATATAATAGATGATAGCAAGGAAAGCTATGTTTTGTTTCACTCCAATTTTTCACAGATAAGATTGGTAAAAATTGTTTTATACGAAAATATAAATTGAATTTATGAGTTTAACAAAACTACCATTTTCAAGAAAACTTCTATCTTTAGGCCCAATTCTTTTACTTTATATCTCAGTGCTAAATGAGTTTGATTTTAATTATTTAAATTTAAAATATTTTTCTTTTAATTTTCCTTATATTTTAATTTTTTATTGGAGCTTAAAAGGAGAAGGAAGGTTAAGTTATGTATTAGTGTTTTTCGCTGGTCTTATAAATGATGTTGTAATTGGATTACCTTTGGGAATTAGTAGCATTACTTATTTATTTATTTGTGTTTTTGCAGTTTATTTAAGAAATATCACATTAAGAGTTAGTTTAATTAAAGATTGGTTTTTCTTTCTTTTTACTGTTTTAGTCATAAACTCAATCTTTTATTCAATTCTTGTAGTTTTTTTCAATGTTAAAATTGATTATTACAATTTACTTTTCAATGTCCTATATACTTTCTTGTTCTATTATTTTTTTTCGTATATTTTTGGTTATTATTTAAATTTACTTCGAAGAACTAATGATTAGCAGTGGCTCAGATACTAGTTACAGAAAACAAAGCGTAGTTGGTAGAAGAATGTTTATTCTATCAGCTGCTAAATTAGTTGTTTTTGGGGGAATAATTGCACAACTATTCTCACTTCAAATAAATCAAAATAAAAAATATTTAACACTCTCAGACAAAAATCGATTGAGGGAGTGGAAACTTCCGCCAATAAGAGGAGATTTCAAAGACTTTTTTGGAAATACAATCGCTGGTAATTTAAAAGTTTACCAACTTCACATTATACCAGAACAAGTTGAAAATTTTAATAGCTTAATAATTAGAGTAAAAGATATCTTAGAACTAGACCAAAAGACTTTTAACAAAATTATAAAAAGGAAAAACTCTCAAAAGCCGTGGGAAACACTAATAATTTCAGAGAATTTATCCTGGGATCAATTTGTTAAGATAAATTTTTATTTACATGAACTATCAGGTGTCAAACCAGTTTTATCTGTAGCAAGAAGCTATCCTTATAATGAAAATTATACTCATCTTTTAGGATACGTTGCACAAGCAAGTCAAAATGATCTTACAAATAATGATGAAATTAAAAAGAAACATGTTCCTGGATTGAGAGTTGGAAAAATTGGATTAGAGAAATCTTTAGAAAACGATTTAATAGGCATGAATGGAGTTCAAAGATACGAAGTTAACGCATATGGCAAAAGAATAAATCAAATAGATCACATAGATGGCCAAAAAGGTAAATCAATAAGATTAACAGTTGACACAAAAATTCAACAGAAGTGTAATGAGCTTTTAAAAGATAGAGCAGGATCGATAAGTGTTATGGACATATACACTGGAGATATACTTGCAATGCACTCATCACCTTCCTTTGATCCAAATTTATTTTTATATGGAATAAGTTATGAGAATTGGGAAGTAATTAGAAATAATCCAAAAAAACCACTTATAAATAGATCGATTACAGGATTATATCCTCCCGGTTCAACAATAAAACCGATTGTTGCACTATCAGCGTTAGAAAACAATGTTATCTCGCCAAATTTTAAAGTTAATTGTTCAGGTAAAATTGAGATGTATGGGCAAACATATAACTGTTGGAAAAAGAAAGGTCATGGAGTAGTCAATCTTAGAGATGCTCTAAAAGTTTCATGTGATACTTTTTTTTATGAAATGTCCAGAAGATTGGGGGTTGATCGTCTAAATGAAACTGCAAAAAAATTCGGATTAGGTAACAAAGTCTTTAATAATATTTTTAATGAAGAGAAAGCTGGATTAGTTCCTTCAACAGAGTGGAAAAAGAATGCTCTTGGTAGTGGGTGGGTTCTTGGTGAGACACTTATAACAGGAATTGGTCAAGGTTATATCCAAACTACTCCGTTACAGCTATGTTTGATGACAGCCCAATTAGCGAATGGCGGTTTTAAAATAAATCCAAAAGTGATTATAAATAAAGATGATTTAACATTTGAAGAAATAAAATCTAAAATGTTTAAAAATTTAGAAAAAAAAATACAAGGCCCAGATTTTGATGATGCTTTAGTGGATATTGGAAAATCATCAATTAAAGATGATGATTCATATAACCCCCTTTTTAGAAATCAAGAAAATGTAAAATTTGTTTTGGAAGCGATGTTTGCCTCTACTAACGAAATTAGAGGGACATCTTATTCTTCAAGAATTGAAGATAAAAAATATCAGTTTGCTGGAAAAACAGGAACTTCACAGGTAAAAAGAATAACTGAAGCTCAAAGAGAACTTGATTTAGATATCTCTCAAATTCCTTATGAAGACAGAGACCACGCTCTTTATATTGCATTTGGACCTTACAAAAATCCAAGATATGCAATGAGTGTTTTTATAGAACATGGTGGATCTGGTGGTTCAACTGCTGCTCCAATGGCTAAAAAACTTTTTAAAGTTGTAATCGATAGACACGAAGAAAGAGAAAAATTTAAAAAAAATATTAATTTTGTAGCATAATGTTTCAAGAAACTGCACTAAGTGGACAAATCACCTTCTTTCAAAAACTGAGGTCTTTAGACTATATCTTACTTTTTTGCTTATTAATCCTTGGACTTGTAAGTTCCTTGTCAATGTATTCAACAGAGGGAGGAGAAGTTCTTTATCACACAAAAAGTCATGTAATTC
>CACABD010000030.1 GCA_902530715.1 uncultured Pelagibacteraceae bacterium | reverse complement strand
ATTTTTTTTTGTTTCATCTGGCTGAATTCCTCTGAGCATATCATTAGCTCCTAATCCTAAAATGATTAAATCTATTCCTGGTTCTGATAAACTCCAATCAACTCTATTCAATCCACCTGATGACGTGCTTCCAGAAACACTTCCATTTATAACTTTAATATTTAAACCAGCTTCCTTAAGATTATTTTCTAAAACTATTGATAAATGATGTTCTTTAGGTAATCCATATCCAGCCATCAAACTATCACCGAATAAAACCACCTTTTCGATTGCACTTGCGTTTATGTGCACTAGAAAGATTATCAAAATTTTTATAAATATAGTTTTATTCATGAATGCTCTTCTTAAATTAAAAAAAATAAATCTCAAATACCAAACTGGTAAAAATAGTATCAGTGTTTTAAGGAATATTGATTTAAATATTAAGAAAAAAGAGACCGTTTCTGTTGTTGGGGAAAGTGGCTCAGGGAAAACAAGTTTAATCATGTTAATTGGGGGGTTGGAGAAACCTAACTCTGGTAAAATAATTTTTCAAGATCAAGAAATTACAGGGCTTAGTGAAGATGAGATATCTGAGATAAGAAAGAAAAATATTGGAATAATTTTTCAATCTTTTTATTTAATTCCTAACTACACTGCGGTTGAAAATGTTGCACTTACACTTGAGCTCAATAATTTTAAAAATCCAGAAAAAGAGGCAAAAATTTTATTGGATCGTTTTGGTTTAAAACATCGTTTAAATAATCTTCCAAGTCAATTATCAGGTGGTGAGCAACAAAGGGTTGCTATCGCTAGAGCAATTGCAATGAGACCAGAATTAATTTTAGCTGATGAGCCAACTGGAAACTTGGATACTGAAAATTCTATCATGATTGCAAATATTCTATTTAAGTATGTAAAAGAAGAAGGATCTTCTTTAATCATAGTAACTCATGACATTAAACTTGCTGATAAAGCTAAAAGAACAATAAAAATTAAAGATGGAAAAATTAAATAATCCTTCAGAATTTAGTTTGATTTTAAAATATGCATTAAAAGACTTAAGCAGAAATTATAATAAAATATCTAGTATCATTGTTACGCTATTTATAAGTCTTTTTATCTTAAGTGCTATTTTAACAATTGAAGATAGTCTTAAAAAGGAACTAAATGATAATGCCAAAGCACTTTTGGGAGGAGATTTAGAGATTGATTACAATCGTAATGCAGGAAATTTAGATCTAGTTAATCAAGTTAAAGAATTTGCAACTGTTTCTCAAATGATTGAGTTTAGTACTATGCTTTCAACAACAGGAAGGGATAAAAATAAATCATTATTTACTAGAATTAAAACTGTGGATGAAAATTATCCTTTGTATGGAAATGCTGCTTATGAACCAATTGGTGCTTATGAAAGAATGCAAAAAGAACCTTATTCTATCCTAATAAATGAAAGTTTATCAAAGACCCTCAATATAAAAATTAATGAAAAGGTAAAAGTTCAAGATCAAAACTTTACAGTAATTGGAATTATTAAATCAGTCCCAGATGTAAGTGGATTTGTTGCATTTGGAGATTGGGCTTTAGCAGGAAAACAAACTTTAGAAATTTTAAAACTAAATGGAATTGGAAACTTTTTAAACTACGAATACAAAGTAAAATTTAACGAAAAAGATAAACCAGAAGAAAACGAACAACGAATTAAGGAAATTTTTAAAGACGATCAAAAAGTAAAGCTTAGATATCCTGAAAATTCTGCTAGTGGAATAAAGAGAATTATTAATAATTTTTCTCAATTTCTATCTCTTGTATCAATCAGTGCAATGTTAATTGCAGGTATTGGAGTCGCAAATACTCTGCTTGCTTTTATCAATCAAAACAATATGTCTATTGCTGTAAGAAAGGCGGTTGGCTTTTATTCAGGCAATATTAAAACATTATATTACCTTCAATTATTTATACTTTTATTCATCATCACTGTGATTGCTTATGGATCAAGTTTTTTAATCGTACCAATAGTAGATAAATATCTATCTGATGGATTGGGATTGAATGTTTATCCAGTTTTTTCATTACTTAATTTTTTAAAAATATTTTTAGTGGGTTTGTTAGTTCTTGTAATTTTTTCTATTCCAACAATCAGTTCTATAGATCAAATAAAAGCCTCTAATTTATTTAGAAACGTATTTCAAAACCTTCAATTTTTTTACTCTAAGAGATCAGTTGTTTTAAGCTTTGTCTTGTTATCTATCTTAATTTTTTTATTCACGATTGGATCTGAACAACCTTCTTATAGCTTAGGTTACTTTATTGCTTTTTTTGTTTGTTTAATTGTATTTTTCTTACTTTCAAAATTAATTATTTTTTTTCTTAAAAAATTCAAATCAAGTCCAATAATTTCTTTAAAAGTTTCAATTAAAAATATTACTCAGACAAAAAGTATAACTCCTATTACAGTTATGTCTCTTGGCTTAGGTGTTACTTTGTTATTGACTTTAGCTTTAGTTGGCACAAATTTTCAAAGAGAAATTGCTAAGTCTATTCCGGATATAGCACCTGATTATTTCTTTGTAGGTATTCAAAAAGGAGAAAAAGAGAAATTTGAACAAGGTGTTTTAAATATGGATACAAATGCATCTATTGAAATTGTACCAATGGTTTCTTCTGGTATAGTAAAAATTAACGGGATTGATCCTAATATTTATATTAAACCCGATAATGACAGTTACTGGGTTATTAGTAGCGAACGAAGATCCTCTTGGGTTGAAAATGTGCCTGAAGATAACTCAATTTTAGAAGGTGACTGGTGGGATTTATCAAAGCCAGATCAACTTCAAATATCTTTAGATGCAAAAGTTGCTAAGGATTTTAACATCCTGTTAGGTGACATATTTACTTTAAATGTTTATGGACGTGAAATTGAAGGAAAAGTAGTAAATTTTAGAGAGGTTGATTATCGAGATTTAAGCATCAACTTTGCAATGTTATTTAACCCTCAATTTGCAAAAAATATTCCACATGAGTATTTGGCTACTGCAAAATTTAGTTCAAATAAATTTGATGAAACTGAAATGCTTAAAATAATGCCAAGTTTATCAATGATTAAAATTGCAGATTATTTATCAAAAGTTACAGCCGTTTTAAATAAGGTATTTATTGCGGTTACATTAATTTCAACAATTACCATTGTTGTAGGATTAATCGTAATTTCAAGTGCAATTATGGTTCAAGGAAAAGTAAAAGAATATCAAAATTTAATTTTCAAAATTTTAGGTTTTTCAAAAAAACAAATAATTTTTTCATCTTTAATTGAATTTGTCATTATCTTTAAATCTGTAATTTTGATTGCATTATTCTTTGCTGTAATCGGTTCAAAATTTATTATGGAAGATATTTTTGAATTAGTGTGGATGTTTGACTTTAAGATTTTAATTTATTTAGGACTTTCAATTGGTTTTGTTACCTTAGTTTTAATATTATTAACTAACTTAAAATATCTAGATCCTAAAGTTTATCCTCTAATAAGAAATCAATGATTACAATTTATGAATTTATATATCAAACTCTCGAACTGACAATGGCTATTGCACAATAAGCTAAGAATAACAGCGTAAATATCCCAGTATAACCTATTATTTTTTCCATGCTTAAACATTAACAAATCATTGAACTCCACTAAAGCCATGCAATTTCTCATACCGATACAAATACCTATAGATTTAACACAAATGGTTTACAACAAGATACAAAATTAACAATTAGAGAGTTTCTTTTTAACAACCAAATCTTTTTAGTATTGATTTAACTGACTTTTGAGATTAAATACTTGATTGATATGAATGCCCTTGTAGCTCAGCTGGTAGAGCAATTGATTTGTAATCAATAGGTCCGCGGTTCGAATCCGTGCGGGGGCACCACTAATTAATTTCTTTTCTTAACTGTTCAATTTGTATTTTCTTTTGAAGACTTTTATTAGTATCATGTAAAAGGTTAAATTTAATTTTTTTATTTGTTTTAATTATTATTTTTTTAGCATTTCGTATTTCAATATTATCAGCAACAGCACTGACTGGTCTTTTTTTTGAATTTAAATTTTTAATCTGAATTACAGATTTATCACTTATAATTTTACCTTTCCATCTTCTTGGTCTAAAAGCACTTATTGGCGATATAGATAATTTTTTTGAATTTAAACTTAAAATTGGTCCATAAACTGACATATTGTATGCTGTGCTCCCTGCTGGTGTTGAAACTAAAATACCATCGGAAATTAAATTTTTTATAATATATTTTTTCCCTGAAATCACTTCTAATGAAGCTGCTTGTCTGCTTTGTCTTAGAATAGATACCTCATTAATGGCTAAGTATTTTTTTGATACTTTATTTTTAGTTACCACTTTCATTTCTAATGGAGAAATTGATATCATTTTAGCTTTTGACAGATTCTTTATAGTTTTGTTCTTAGAAAATTTATTCATTAAAAAACCATAGTTACCTGAGTTTATGCCATAAAAATTTCTAGAATTGTTTTTATTTTTCTTTAATGTTTTTAACATAAAACCGTCGCCACCTATAACTATTGATAAATTAGGTTTTAATTTTTTGTTTATAAGATTTTTGATCAGAAAAGATTTAATTTTTTTTGATTTAGAGTTTGTGTCAGAAAAGATTTTGAACATTAATGGTGCCCTCGGCCAGACTCGAACTGGCACTCCCAAAAGGGCAAGGATTTTAAGTCCTTTGTGTCTACCAATTTCACCACGAGGGCATTATATGAGTTGTGTTTACTTACTTTTTTTATCATCAAAAATCAAATTTTTTATTTTCCCTTACTACACTAGAACTACACTAGATTTCTATTAATATTTTTGTTTTTTTTGAAAGTTTTCACTTCTTATAGATAGTCCACTTTTTATCACCCCTAAATTTTGCTTTAGTACAAATACTATCTACAAACATACAATCCATTACATCTCCATCTGGATAAATTTTTTCAAACAAACCTTGTTGATGTCCTTTTTTGAAAGTTCCAGTTAAGATTGTTCCCTTCTCCTCATTTTCCCAATCTTTTAGAATAGTTATTTTTCCTTTTCCATGAGCAGCATTATCTTTAAATTGACACTCTACTTTCCAATTATTTGCTGTAATCAAAACCCCAAAACCATGTTTTTTATCATTTACAAATTCTCCTTCATAAACCTCATTTGTTTGCTCGTTAATAAATTTTCCTTTCCCATTAAATTGACTTTTTTTCCATTCTCCTTTGTAAGAATAATAACCTTTTGATATAAATTCACCTTCTCCGTCATAAACTCCATCTTTAAATTCTCCAACATAAGTCCAATTTAATTTATCGTTATTTAAACTCATAAAACCATGACCGTGGGGTACTTGTTCTTCGGTACTCTTAATTGCTCCAGAATATTTTCTACCATCATCGTAAGTTAAAGTTGCTCTTATTATTAAGTTATCGCCTATTTTTTTTATACTAGGATAACGATTTTCTAATATCAAAATTTCATCTTTTAATTCCTGATATTCTTCTTCACTAACGGGAAGTTTCTTATGTTTTGTTTTATAAAAATCGTAAGACAGAAGTAATTGTCTTTTTTTATGATAATCATTTTTTAATTTTTTATTTCTCATAAGTTAATCTTCCTAGTGTACCTAATTTATATCGTTCTACCCCTAGTGTAGTAAAACATTTAGTCATCCTACCAACTACACTAGAACTACACTAGTTCAATTTTATCAAAAAACGTTGAGTTTATTAGTGGAACCTTAGATTTGAATACTTTTTAAGTCCTTTGTGTCTACCAATTTGACCACGAGGGCATTATTTGAGTTGTGTTTACTTACTTTTTTTATCATCAAAAATCAAATTTTTTATTTATCACTACTACACTAGAACTACACTAGTTTTAAATTGAAATTTTTCTTTTTTTTAAAACTTTTTTAATGTTTTCTTTATAAATTTTCAACTTACCACCAAATATCTTGTAAATCTTCTTTAATTCTACATCGCTTAATTTTGCTTGACCCACCATCAAATGTTTCAAATTATCTAAATTTTCAATTGTAATATTTTTTTCG
>CACABD010000029.1 GCA_902530715.1 uncultured Pelagibacteraceae bacterium | reverse complement strand
AAAAATTGATGCAGCTGGTGTTAAAGCTATAAATGTTTACTCCGTTATAACTTGTGGCTCTAAAGAGGGTGTTTGTGCGATGTGTTATGGAAGAGACCTTTCAAGAGGTCAAATGGTTAACGTAGGTGAAGCTATAGGAATGATTTCAGCACAGTCAATTGGTGAACCAGGTACACAATTAACAATGAGAACTTTCCATGTTGGTGGTACTGCTCAAATTAAACAAGACTCTCAAATAGTTGTTAAAAACGACGGTGTTTTAAAAATAATTAATACAAACTTATTAGAGGACTCTAAAAAAAACCAAATAGCAATGGGAAGAAATACACAAATTTCTTTAGAAGATGAAAAAGGAATGCAAATTGCAATTTATAAAGTTCCTTATGGATCAAAACTTTTCTTTAAAAATGGTGATAAAGTTAAAAAAAATTCAAAAGTTTGTGAATGGGATCCTTATACAACACCAGTTATCGCTGAAAAAAGCGGTATAGTTAATTTCGTAGATTTAATAGATGGTGTTTCTATTTCTGAAACTCAAGATGATACAACAGGTATATCTTCCAAATCGGTTATTGATTGGAGATCACAATCTAAAAATACTGAGCTAAAACCTAGAATTACTCTAAGAGACGAAAAAGGTAATGTTGTTAAAAAAGCAGACGATAATGAAGCCAGATATTATTTAGTTCCGGATTCTATCTTATCAGTAAAAGATGGACAAAAAATTAGTGCTGGTGATGTAATTGCAAGACTACCAAAGGAAACTTCAAAGACGAAAGATATTACAGGAGGATTGCCACGAGTAGCTGAATTATTTGAAGCAAGAAAAGCTAAAGATAGTGCTATCATTGCAGAAAACGACGGTAAGGTTATGTTTGGAAAAGAAGTAAGAGGAAAACAAAAGGTTTCAATTGTTTCTGACTCAGGTGAATCCTCAAATTACCTAATACCTAAAGGCAAACATATAAACTTTAACCCTGGTGAAGAAATCAAAAAGGGAGAATATCTTTTGGACGGTCAACCATTACCCCACGATATATTAAGAATTCTTGGTATAAAAGAGTTAACTGAGTATTTTGTAAACCAGGTACAAGAAGTTTATAGACTTCAAGGTGTTATAATTAATGATAAACACATAGAGACAATTTTAAGGCAAATGCTTAAAAAAGTTGAAATTAAAAACTCTGGGGACTCTGATTATTTGCCAGGTGAAATTATTGATAGATTTAAATTAAATAGTGTAAACGAAGAATTAATTAAAAATGGCAAAAAACCAGCAGTTGGTGAAAGAGTGTTGATGGGCATAACTAAAGCATCATTACAAACTGAATCATTTATATCAGCAGCTTCATTTCAAGAAACAACAAGAGTTCTCACAGATGCAGCAATTAAAGGTAAAATTGATACTCTGACAGGCTTAAAAGAGAATGTTATTGTTGGAAGACTTGTTCCAGCAGGCACTGGTTCAATCAAAAACAAATGGAACAAAAAAGCTCTTGAAGATGACCAAAAATTTTTATCTGAGCAAGAAAAAATAGATCAGGCTGAAACCCCTGCAAATCCATAATAATAGAGTGTTATTTTTATTGTTTTAGTTTGACAATTGCAAAAACTATAGTATTTTCTCCAAGATTTTGGTTGGATAGTAGTACTATTTGAGTGCTAAACGCGACCACAGATTTTAGTCTACTTTTAATCTCTACCTTAATCAAATTTTATTATGCCGACGATAAACCAATTATTAAAAAAGAGAAGGACTAGACCAAAAACTAGGGACAGGGTTCCTGCACTCGAAAAATCTCCTCAAAAAAGAGGTGTTTGCTTAAAAGTTTATACAACAACACCTAAAAAACCTAATTCAGCATTAAGAAAAGTTGCGAGAGTAAGATTATCTAATGGACATGAAGTGACCTCATACATACCAGGGGAAGGACATAATTTACAAGAGCACTCTGTTGTTCTTATAAGAGGTGGCAGAGTAAAAGATTTACCTGGTGTAAGGTATCATATCTTAAGGGGTAACTTGGACACTCAGGGTGTCACTGCAAGGAAACAACAAAGATCTAAATATGGAGCTAAGAGAGGTAAATAATTATGTCGCGTAAAAAAAGTGTCTCTAAAAGAAATGGATCACTAGATCTTAAATATAAATCTCCTATTATTCCAAAACTTATTAATTCATTAATGCTCGATGGAAAAAAAACTATTGCAGAAAAAATTGTATATGATGCAATTGAAAAAATAAAATCTAAATCTAAAGATGAACCAATAACAATATTTAATCAAGCTATTACAAATATTAAACCTACTGTAGAGGTTAGATCGAGAAGAGTAGGTGGCGCAACCTATCAGGTCCCAGTTGAAGTAAAAACCAAAAGATCGCAAGCTCTTGCGATTAGATGGTTAATAGATGCATCAAGAAAAAGGAAAGATAAAAAAATGTCTGATAAAATATTTAATGAAATATATGATGCTTATCAAAATAGAGGATCAGCAATTAAAAAAAAAGAGGACACACACAAAATGGCAGAGTCTAATAAAGCCTTTGCTCATTTTAGGTGGTAAACAAATGGCACGGACTCATAAATTAAATAAATATAGAAACATTGGTATTATGGCGCATATTGATGCCGGTAAAACAACAACAACTGAAAGAATATTATATTATACTGGAAAAAGTCATAAAATTGGCGAAGTTCATGATGGTGCCGCAACTATGGATTGGATGGAACAAGAGCAAGAAAGAGGTATTACAATTACTTCTGCCGCTACAACTTGTTTTTGGAAAGATCATAGAATTAATATCATAGATACTCCAGGCCACGTAGACTTTACAATTGAAGTTGAGAGATCTTTAAAAGTTCTTGATGGAGCTGTAGCTGTTTTTGATGGAGTTGCAGGTGTTGAGCCACAATCAGAAACTGTATGGAGACAAGCCGACAAATATAAAGTACCAAGAATTTGTTTCGTTAATAAACTTGATAGAACTGGTGCAGATTTTTTTAGATGTGTAGATATGATAAAAGATAGACTAGGAGCTAAGCCTTTAGTAATGCAAGTACCTATTGGAATAGAAGCTTCGTTACAAGGAGTTATAGATCTTGTAAAAATGAAAGCAATAGTATGGAAAAATGAGGATTTAGGAGCTGCTTGGGAGGAAAAAGATATACCTTCAGATTTAAAAGAAATTACAGATAAATATAGACAAGAATTAGTAGAAACAGCAGTTGAACAAGATGAAAAGTTGATGGAAAGTTATCTGAATGGAGAAGAGATAAAAACAGAAGATTTAAAAAAATGTGTAAGAAAAGGATGCTTAAGTTTTGATTTTGTCCCTGTTTTAACTGGATCAGCATTTAAAAATAAGGGTGTCCAACCTCTATTAGACGCTGTAGTAGATTACTTACCAAGCCCAGTTGATATAGGTTCGATTAATGGAACTAAACCAAATTCCGAGGATGTTGTAGAAATGAAATTTGAGGATAATGCTCCTTTTTCAGCATTAGCATTTAAAGTTGCAAATGATCCTTTTGTAGGCTCTTTAACATTTATAAGAATTTATTCTGGAACGGTTAAATCTGGAACTGGAATTTATAATACCTCCAAGGATAAAGAGGAAAGGGTTGGTAGAATGCTGTTAATGCATGCGAACTCTAGAGAGGACATAAAAGAGGCTAATGCTGGCGATATCGTTGCTTTAGCTGGATTAAAATACACTATAACAGGACACACATTGGCTGATGAGGACAGTCCAGTTTTACTTGAACCAATGGAGTTTCCAGATCCAGTAATTGAAATTGCAGTAGAGCCTAAAACTAAAGGTGACCAAGAAAAAATGGGAGAAGCCTTAGGAAGACTGGCAAAGGAAGATCCATCATTTAGAGTTACATCAGATGAGGAGTCAGGACAAACAATAATTAAAGGTATGGGTGAACTTCATTTAGATATTATAGTCGACAGAATGAAAAGAGAATTCAAAGTCGAAGCAAACATTGGCGCACCACAAGTAGCATACAGAGAAACAATTTTAAAAGATTCAGAATTTGATTATACACACAAAAAACAAAGCGGTGGAGCGGGCCAGTTTGCTAGGGTGAAATTATCTGTTGAACCTTTGGAGCCCGGTAAAGGTAGAGAAGTTGAAAGCAAAATTAAAGGTGGAGCAATTCCAAAAGAATTTATTCCAGGTGTTGAAAAAGGAATAGAAAGTGTTTCAGACTTAGGTATTTTAGCAGGCTTTCCAATAATTGATTATAAAGTGACTATCTTAGATGGATTACATCATGACGTTGACTCAAGTGTTCTGGCATTTGAACTTGCTTCAAGACAATGTTTTAAAGAAGCATGCAATAGAGCAACATTAAAACTATTAGAACCTATCATGAGAGTAGAGGTAGTTACTCCAGAGGACTACATGGGAGATGTAATAGGGGACTTAAACAGTAGAAGAGGTCAAATAAGTACTCAAGAGCAAAGAGGAAATGCTACAGTTATTACAGCAATGGTGCCCCTAGCTAATATGTTTGGCTACATAAATGCTCTAAGATCAATGTCACAAGGCAGAGCTCAATATTCAATGTTCTTTGACCATTATGATAAAGTTCCTCAAAATGTTCAAGACGAAGTAACAAAAAAAACAGGATCTTAATAAATGGAAAAACAAAATATTAGAATTAAGTTAAGGGCATACGATAATAAGGTTTTAGATCAGTCAACAGAGGAAATAGTAAATACTGTTAAAAGAACTGGTGCTAATATTAAGGGCCCAATACCCTTACCAACTAAAATTGAAAGATACACCGTTTTGAGATCCCCTCATATTGACAAAAAAAGTAGGGAACAATTTGAAACAAGAACTCATAAAAGATTAATAGATATAATTGAACCAACACCACAAACTGTAGAGGCGTTAATGAAATTAGATTTAGCTTCAGGTGTAGATGTGGAGATTAAAATTTAATGACTGAAATAGGTTTAATTGGAAAAAAAATTGGAATGACTAGAGAATTTTACAAATCTGGGCAATCTGTTCCTGTAACAGTAATCAAATTTGATACAGGTAGAGTAATACAATTGCTATCAGAGGAAAAAAATGGATACAATGCTGTTCAAATAGGTTTTGGAAAAATTAAAAATTCAAAACTATCCAAACAAATGAAGGGATATTTTGCAAAAAAAAACACTGAACCAAAAAAAGTATTAAAGGAATTTAGAGTTAAAAGTTTAGAAAATTTCAAAGAGGGAAATGAAATAGGTATAGAAATATTTAAAGATACAAAATTTGTAGACATTAAATCAAAAACAATAGGAAAAGGCTTTGCAGGAGCTATGAAAAGACACAATTTTGCAGGATTAAGAGCATCCCACGGAGTTTCAATATCACATAGAGCACACGGATCTACAGGTCAAAATCAAGATCCAGGAAAAGTATTCAAAAACAAGAAAATGGCGGGACATATGGGTGATAAAATAAGAACAATGCAAAATATTGAAATAATTAAATCTGATCCTGAAAATAATTTATTATTTTTAAAAGGGTCAATACCTGGATCAAAAAATACCCAGGTTGTAGTAAAAGAGTCTGTTAAAAATGTAAGAAAACTTACAATGAGCGAAAAAATTGAGAAAATTGAGAAATTAAAAAAAATACCAGAAAAAAAGAAAAAATAAATGAAGTTAGACAAAATTAGTTTAGACGGAAAAAAAACATCAATTGAAGTTATGGATCAAATCTTCTCATCTAAAGTTAATGAAAAGTTAATTAGTAAAGTGATTTATAAAACAAATGCAAATTACAAAGGTAGAAAATCTAAAACAAAACAAAAGAACGAAATAATTGGATCCACATCCAAAATATATGCTCAAAAAGGTACAGGTAACGCTAGACACGCAAGTAGAAAAGCCCCAATATTTGTCGGTGGAGGTGTTGCTCATGGTCCAAAAGGTGAGACAAAATATAAGAAAAGAAAGCTAAATAAAAATGAAAAAAGATTAAGTATCGCTTCAATATTGACAAAAAAACATAGATTAAATGACTTAATAATATTTAATGACTTCTCAAAAGTAATTAAAAAAACAAAAGAAATGAATTTAATCTTAAAAAAATTCCACGCTATAAATAGTATTCTTATTTTAGACAAGTCCTCAAAAAATAATATTAATAAAGCTGTCAGAAATATTCCAAATGTAAAGT
>CACABD010000028.1 GCA_902530715.1 uncultured Pelagibacteraceae bacterium | reverse complement strand
ATATTTTGCTTTTTCTTTTTAAAGCGACTTTTATTTTTCTTTTTAAAAGTTTTTTTTTGGTCATTTTTTTAATTTATAAACTAAATTGTATTAATTAGATTGTGACTTTTTTAACCTTTTTATTATTTTATTAGATGTTTTTTCAAGTAATCTATAAAAACCAGTTTTTCGCAATTCTTTAATAGCTTGCTCATTCAAGCCACCGGGTGTTTGCGATTCTTCAACAAGTTTTTTTAGATTTTTGTTATGATTAAAAGCGTATTCTGATAACGCAAAGAATAGAGATGATATATATTTTTGTGCATTTTCTTTTTTTACTCCTCTCTTAACTAACCAATTTGATAACGAGTATAAGATTTCATAAAAAGGGGTCATCATAGCAGAAGTAGTCCAAAAATTTAGTGATGACTTCTCATTGCTGATTTCAACTGTAGATCCTAATTTATCAAAAAACTTTTTAACCTTACTATTTGGTGGATAAATTGGTATAGGTCCTTTGCATAAAGCAATTGGTGGTAATGGTATTGCTCTCACAATATTTGATTTTAATCCTATAATTTTTTTAAGTTGAGTTAAATTAATTGTTGAAATAAAACTAATTATCATCTTATTTTTATTGAATTTTAAACTATTTAAAATTTTATTTCCCACAGTTGGTGTTACCGCAAGAAAGACCCAGTCAGATTTATTAATAATATTTTGATTATTCTTAATTATTTTAATTTTTTTACTTTTAATTTTTAAAATTCTTGAAATTTTTTTATTTCTTTCAGATACAAATATTTGTGAAATTTTTAATTTCGAGTTAATTACACCTGTTACAACTGCTTTTGTTATTTGTCCCGTTCCTATAAAACCTATTTTCATAATAAATTAATATAGTTGTTAATAATTTTGTGTAAATCCAATAAAAATTGCAATTAAAATTAGTACACACGCCGAAATTGTGTTTATTACTCTTGGATTTGCGTTGATCCATGTCAAAAGTTTTTTGGCTAAGATTGCATACCCAATGAGTGATAGAAAATCTAATACCATGTATGTAATTATAAGAATTAAAAATTGGAAAATGTAATTTTCATTAAAGTTTATAAACTGTGGAAAAATTAATGGAAAAAATATCCAAGCCTTTGGACTAGTTCCAGCTACAATAAATCCATCTTTAAAAAAAGATAACAATTTTTTTGATTTTGTTGATGTTTTGTTAAAATTTTTTGGCCTAGATTTATAGATATCGTAAGAAAGATAAAATAAATAAGCTATTCCAAACCATTTTAAAGTATTTAATGTTTCGCTATTATTAGCAATGAAGGATCCTATAAAAAATATTACTAAAGTAGCTTGTATTAGATTTGCAGTAATGTCACCTAGTGCAATCCAAATACAATTTTTTGTTCCATAATTTATCGCATACGAAATAATTACAATTCTTGGTGTGCCTGGAGTTATAAATAAAAAAAGTATAATCTGTAAAAAAAGAAAATAATCTAAGGGAAGCATTATTGGGATAGTCCTAAACAACCGGGAGCTAAAGATGGCTAGATAGGACTATCTACCTAATAATAACACAGTCAGTAAAAATTGCATTATTCATTTTTTTAATATTTATTAAGAATTTATGAAAAAAAGTCGCAGACCTGTCACAAAGGTTAAAAATCCTGAGCCTAAAGTGGGCAGTCAGAGCTGGGTGGTATGGGCTGCTTGGGCAGACCGCATAACTTTTGAAGATATCAAATCAAAGACGGGTTTATCAGAAGGCGATGTTATAAAAATTATGAGAAGATCACTTAAGCCTTCATCATTTAGACTTTGGAGAAAAAGGGCTAAAGGTCAAAGTATAAAGCATAGAAAAAAATTTGAGGAAACAAGAAAAGAAATAAGAAGAAAAATTAAAAAAAATGACTATATATAATTAATGAAAAAAATTACTATTTACACTGGACCTGTTTGCAATTATTGCGATGCTGCAAAAAGATTATTAAAAAGAAATAACGTTCCATTTTCGGAAATTAATATTGCAAAAGTAGATGGAGCATTGGATGAAATGCTTAAAAAAGCTAACGGTAAGAGAACTATTCCGCAAATATTTTTTGATGATCAACACATCGGTGGTTATGAAGAAATCAGAGCTTTAGAAAAAGATAATAAGCTAAAAGATCTTTTAAAATAAAACGTAATAAATAACCAAAAATATGAGTGTATATTCAAAAAAACTTTTAAAGTTTAATATTTGTTTTTCACTAAACTTCTGATTTATCATTTTTCTTAAAAAATAGAATCCTAAATTAACGGTTATCAATCCAACAGTTAATCCTATTAAAACAAATTTAATTTGGAAATTTTTGTAACCAAAATAAATTGCAGCTAAAAAAGTAAACCAAGATACTTTGGAGATAAATATTTTAAATAAAAGACCTGCTTTTTTACTAAAAATAGAATGAGTTTTAATTATGGAATAAGACCAAATAATTCCAATTAGAAAAGTAAAATACTTTATAATCATTTTAACTTTTGGGTTTAAATACTAAACATAAGCCGTTGTTACAATATCTTTTACCTGTTGGTTTAGGACCATCATCGAAAATATGTCCATGATGTCCTCCGCAACTCTTGCAGTGATACTCTGTTCTTGCGTAACCAACATGGTGATCAGTTTTTGTTTCAAAGACACCGGGCAAAGATTCAAAAAATGATGGCCAACCTGAACCACTCTCGAATTTTTTTTTTGACTCAAAAAGTTTTATATCACAATTTGCACAATGATAATCGCCATCTCTTTTTTCAAAATTTAATTTACTAGATCCAGGTCTTTCTGTTCCTTCTTGAAATAAAATTAATTTTTGCTCAGAAGACAAATTAGGATTTTTTTTCATATTAAAGACGCGCAAGTTTTATGTAATATAGCATGTAGTCTTACTAAAGTTTCAAAATCTTTGTTGTAACCACCGCCCAAAACTCCGCAAATAGGAACATTTTTTTCAAAAAAGTTATTTATTATCATTTCATCTCTTTTTTTTATTCCATCTTCTGAGATTTTTAATTTACCCAACTTATCATTTAAATGTATATCAACTCCTGCAACATAAAATACAAAATCATACTTTTCTTTGTTTAATAATAAAATATTGTCTTTAAGCTTATTTAGATACTCCTCATCTTCAATATTATCATCTAAACCTACATCTAAATCACCATTGTTTTTTTTTGCAGGATAATTGGATTTACAATGCATACTGAAGGTAAAAACAGATTTATCGTTTTTAAAAATATCAGAAGTTCCATTTCCTTGATGAACATCAAGGTCAACAATTAAAACATTTTTTGCATAGCTTTTAGATTGTAAATATCTAGTTGCAACAGCAACATCATTAAAAACACAGTAACCTGCTCCTTCATTATAATTTGCGTGATGGCTCCCACCTGCTGTATTACATGCAACGCGATAATCAATAGCAAGTTTACTTGCTAAGACAGTTCCACCAGTGGCTCTAAAAGATCTATTCACGACACTATCATTTATTGGAAAACCAATTTTTTTTTGGGATTTAGGATCTATAGTTTTTTTTTTAATACTATTTATATACTCTAAAGAATGCACTCTACTCAAAGTTTCTTCAGAGCAATAATCTGGTTTATAAAATTTATCTACTATTTTTTGGTTTAATAAATATTTTGCAAGCTCTCCAAACTTTCTTATTGGGAACTTATTATCATCATTAATTTTTGCAACGTAATCCTGGTGGTTGACCACTGGTAATTTCATTTGGTAGTTTTTTTATTAGATAAATAAATTCCTGAAAGAATAAATGATGCTCCAATAAAATGGTATAGTTCAAATGTCTCTTGAAATATCAAAATTGCTAGCACTGCACTTAGTAGTGGCATTAATTGAATAAACATTGTAGCACGATTCGGCCCCACTATCTCTATGCCCTTTTGCCAACAATAATAAGCGGCTAGCGCAGGGAACATTACAACATAAAAAAGAATTATAAAAAATGGTATATTAAAATTTGTTTCTAGACCAATTGACTTTTCATAAAAAAATTGTGGTAATAAGAATAAAATTCCAACTGAAACCATCAATTGAATTAATGTAAATTGCGAAAACTTAAAACTATGCTTTTTAAGTAATGTTGAATAAAGCGACCAACAAATAACACAAACTAACATCCAAAGATCACCTTTATTAAAATTTAAAGATAGAATTTTATTTATATCTGCGTTAGAAATAATTGAACTGATACCGATAACAGATAAAAATAATCCAATCAATTGAAAAACATTTGTTTTATCTACTTTCATAAACGATGAGATAATTATTGTTACTGCTGGAATAGCTGCTAAAACCAATGCTACATTTATTACCTGTGTATAATTCAATGCAAAATATACAACTGAATTAAATGTGCTTATTGTCATTAATCCCATAAAACTTATCACAATCAAATTTTTTTTAATATAATTCAGATTGTTAAAAATCTCCTTGTATGTAAATGGTATTAAAATTAACCAGACTGAAATCCATCTAAAAAAATTTAAAGTCAGTGGAGGTACTTCGTATAAATATGCAAATTTTCCTACTATAAAATTTCCAGACCAACAAAATGTAGCAAATACAAGCAAAGTATAAGCTAAGTAATTTTTTGACAAATTAATCCTTAATTAAATCTTGATGAACTATAAGGAGATATATCTAAATTAGTTTTTTCACCAAGAATCATTTTGGATACTATTTTCCCAGAAATAGCTCCTAATGTCCATCCCAAATGATGATGTCCAAAGGAGTAATAAACATTGTTATAATTTTTTGACTTGCCAATTACCGGAAGAAAATCAGGCAATGTTGGTCTAAATCCTAACCATTCATCCTCATGATCTTCATTTTCTGGTAAACCATTTAGCATGTCTTTTGCATTTAATATTAAATTTTTAATTCTTGACTTAGATAGAGGGTTTTCTAAACCTCCAAATTCAACTGTTCCAACAACTCTAAGACCCTGTTCCATAGGTGTTATACCAAAACCCCTATCAGCCCAAACAACTGGTCTAGATAATAGATTTGAGTAATTTTTAAAATGAATATGATAGCCTCTTTCTGTGTCTAGTGGAATTTTTTCATGTAATTTGTCAGTTAGCTTTTTTGAAAAAGCACCGCAAGCTATGACGACTTTATCAAATAATAATTTGTTATTTTCTGTAATTAAAATGGGTTTATGGTCTTTAAAGTTAATGTCGTTAATATTTGTTTTTTTAAATTTCCCTCCTTTATTTAAAAAATCTGCAAATAACTTTTCAATAATTTTTTTTGGATTTCTTGCATGTCTAGCGTACTCATAAAATACACCTCCGTCATAAAATGGTTTTAAATTTGGTTCCAAATCATGAACTTCATTTGGATTTAAAATTTTTTGTTTTACACCCAATTTTTCTCGGATATCAATTTCTATCTTTCTACTTTTAATTCCTTTTTTTTCCCAAACATACATAATTCCTTTTTTTTCAACTAGACCTTCTAAATTAATATCAGCAAACAGTTCATCATATGCATCTAATGAAATATCTAAAATTTGGTGCATATATTTTGCAGTGTGCATCATTTTTTTTTCTGAACAACTCATAATATATTTTGAAAACCAAGGAATCATTTTAATAAAATAATTCCATTTTAAAGCTAGCGGTCCTCTACTGCTTAACAGCATAGCAGGTACATCAGATAGCATATCTGATCTGTTTAACTGTAAGGAGGCATAGGGTGAAAAATGACCTGCATTTCCATATGAAGCTGCGCAACCCGGTTCATCTTTGTCAAATAAAGTTACATCAATTCCTTTTTTTTGTAAAAATAAAGCATTGCAGATACCTTGTATACCAGCACCAATAATAGCTACTTCACTTTTTGACATTAAAATAATCTACATCATGAGAAAAAAAAATTATCGCGACAAATTATGCAATAATCTGTTTTTGATAAATTTTTGTGCTCATTACAACACTAAAACCTATCATTGTAGCTAGCATTGAAGAGCCTCCATATGACATGATAGGTAGGGGTGATCCTACAATTGGAAGTAGTCCTAAAACCATGCTCATATTAACTGTAACATAAATAAATATAGAGGATGCGAATCCGTAACAAAATAATTTTCCAAAAAAGCTTCTGGCAGATGCACCAATTTTTGCAGTTCTATAAATTATAATTGCGTAAAGAAAAAGTAATAAAACCGAACCAATAAATCCATGTTCTTCTGAAAATAATGTAAATATAAAATCCGTATGCTTTTCAGGTAAAAAGTCCAAATAGCTTTGTGTCCCTTTGAGGAAACCTTTTCCTGATAAACCACCTGAACCTACAGCAATTTTTGATTGTATTATTTGATATCCTGCACCAAGCGGATCTCTATCTGGATTAAAAAAAGTTAATATTCTTAGTTTTTGGTAAGGTTTTAAAAAAGATATTACAAATGGTAAAGAAATTAATAAAATTAAAGAAGAATAGATGAAATATTTTGCATTAACTCCAGATAACCATAAAACAACTAAACCACTCAAACCAATTAAAATTGAGGTTCCTAAATCTGGTTGGCTTACAACCAATAGAGTTGGTAAAATTAATACTACCATTGGAATTATTATATTTTTAAAACTGTTAACTAAATGAATCTGTGTTCGGTGATAAAATTTGGCAAAACACATAATTATTGC
>CACABD010000027.1 GCA_902530715.1 uncultured Pelagibacteraceae bacterium | reverse complement strand
CTTTTTAAGAATATTTCTATTCAAGCTTTAAAAAAACAACCAGTGGTTCGAATATACGGCAATAATTATGAAACTAAAGACGGTACATGTATTAGGGATTTTATTCATGTCTCAGACTTAGCAGATATTCACGTTAAATGTATTAATTACTTATACAAAAAAAAAAAATCTATTATTCTAAACTGTGGGTATGGAATAGGCTATTCAGTTCAAGAGATAGTTAACATTTTTAAAAAGATTAAAAAAAATTGTAAAGTTGTTTATGAAAAAAAGAGGGTAGGAGATGTTGACCAAGTTTACTCTAACATAAAGAAATTCAAGAAAACTTTTAAATGGAAACCTAAACATAATGATATTAAAAAAATTCTTTTAAGCTCAATTAAATGGGAAAAAAAATTAAAAAAAAATAATGTTAAAAGATAAAAAAGTAGTTTTGTTGGCTTTCGCTTCAAATGATCTTAAGAGAAGTATAAATAGACTTTCGAACCAGGCAAAAGAGTCTAATTTTTATAATGAAATAAAGATTTTCAATTCTAATGATCTACCAAGTGACCTAGCAAACAAATTAAGTTATTTGCTATCTATAAATAAAAAAAGAGGTTACGGTTATTGGATATGGAAGCCTTATTTAATAAAAAAAGTTTTTGAAGAAATAGAGTATGGTGACGTTATCAATTATTTAGATATAGGCTGTCATATTATAAAAGAAAATATTTTAAAATTTAATGAATATTTAGATTTTATTAATAGGAATGATAAATGGATATTACCATTTCAATATCATTCGAATTTTGATTATGAAAATAAGAAAATTTTTTTCCCCGAAAGGCTAGAGAAAGTATATACAAAAGGTGATTTACTTGATTATTTTGGCTACTACAGTGATGAAAATATTATAAAAAGCCCACAATATTGGGCTGGTTGTATTTTTATAAAAAAAACGGATAAATCTATAAATTTTTTAAATCAATGGCTTGAAGTTTTTGATAAAAATTTTGATTTAATTGATGACAGTTTTTCAAATATTAAAAACTATTCAGAATTTGTTGAAAATAGACATGATCAAAGCGTTTATTCATTACTTTGTAAAAGATATAAGCTAGAGTCATTTTCGGCTTACGAATGTGATTGGGCTTATTTAGATAACAAAAGAACTTGGGAGCATAATAAATACTCACCAATTCTAGCTAAAAGAGATTTAAAATACAGTATTTTCAAAAGATTTTATAACCGCCAAAAAAAAACATATAAAAGATTAAAAAGAAGATTTATAGAAAAAATTAAAAATTATGAAATAAAGATATAAAATAACTTGGTTAATAATTAAAAACGGTATTGAGAAATATTTTTTGAAAAATTTTGAGATGTACGCACCATCAGTTGCTGGAAATTCTAAAATAAAGGGAAAGATAACAATGGATAATATTATTAAGATTTTTCCTTTGATATCATTGATGATATCTAAATTAGGAATAGAAAATAAAATAGTTTATTCAAAATCTTTTTGTAATAAAAATAAAAAACTTAAAGACGCAATTAGGCTAAAAAAATTATTTGATTTTTATGGAAGTGATAAATCTAAATTACATGATTATCATCTTATTTATTCCTCGATATTTAAAAATTCTAATAAAGTAAAAAAAATTCTTGAGATTGGAATTGGTACTAATGATACATTAATGTTATCAAATATGGGAAAATTTGGTAAACCTGGAGCATCTTTAAAGGCTTATAGAGATTATTTTAAAAAATCTAGGATTTATGGTGCAGATATTGATAAAAAAATTCTTTTTAAAGATAAAAGGATCTTAACAAAGTATGTTGATCAAACTGATCATCAGTCTATAAGAAAGTTATTCAAATCATATGGAGATAGATTTGATTTAATCGTAGACGATGGTCTACATTCACATATAGCAAATTTAAACCTTTTTATTCACAGTTTAAAATTTTTAAAAAAGGGTGGATGCTTTGTTATAGAAGATATAAGTTTAAAAAGTAAAACAATCTGGTTAACTATCTCAACAATTTTAAGTTTTAAACATAAATGTTTCCTTATTAAATGCAAAAGAAGCTATGTTTTTTTTTTTACAAATAGAATTTGGAGAGATGGCCGAGTGGTTTAAGGCGCACGCTTGGAAAGCGTGTTTAGGGGAAACTCTTTCGTGGGTTCGAATCCCACTCTCTCCGCCATTTTTCGTATCTATTTTTTGAAAATTAGAATTTTTAAAAAAAAAATTAATTATTGATCAAATAAACCGCTAATTTTCAGGTTAATTTGATCTTCATAACATAGTCAATTTTATTAAATATGTAAAAAATGATAGAATAATTTTTTCCAAAAAAAATATATATGGCAAAATCTCAAAATAACCGAACCTACGAAGCAGACTCAATAAAAGTTTTAAAGGGTTTGGAGGCAGTTAGAAAAAGACCAGGCATGTATATTGGTGATACAGATGATGGAACAGGGCTCCATCATATGGTTTATGAGGTTGTAGACAATTCTATTGATGAGGCACTAGCTGGGTATTGTAAAAATATTAAGGTAGAAATTAATTCAGATGGAACAATTACTGTATCTGATGATGGAAGAGGAATACCGGTGGATATTCATAAAGGTGAAAAAAAATCAGCTGCTGAGGTAATTATGACACAATTGCATGCTGGTGGTAAATTTGACCATAATTCTTATAAGGTTTCAGGCGGTTTACATGGTGTTGGTGTGTCAGTTGTAAATGCTCTTTCAAAAAAATTAGAGCTGGAAATTAATAGAGACAATAAAAAATATTTTATTGAGTTTAAAGACGGAGACGCAAAATCTTCATTAAAGCAAATTGGGAAATCTTCAACAACTGGTACCAAAATTACTTTTTTACCTTCAAATGAAATATTTTCTTCCATTAAATTCTCAAGTCAAATAATCCAAAAAAGAATACGTGAGTTAGCTTTTTTAAATAAGGGAATAAAATTAACTGTTGTAGATAAAACTCAAAAAAAAGAGAAAATATTTGAATACAAATTCGATGGAGGATTAAATGAGTTTATAAATTACTTAAATCAAAAAAAAGAAAAACTTAAAAATAAAAATGGCAATGACCTCTTTAAAAAACCTATTAGTTTAGAAGGAGATAAAAACGGTATAGAGATAGAATGCTCTTTAGAATGGAATTCTACATATTCTGAAGACGTATATGCTTATACAAATAATATTTACCAAAAAGATGGCGGAACACATTTGTTAGGATTTAGGAGTGCATTAACTAGAGTTGTTAATAAATATGTCATAGATAATAATGTTTTAAAAAAAAATAAATTATCAATTTCTGGAGATGATATTAAGGAAGGATTAACAGCACTTTTATCTATAAAAATGCCAGATCCAAAATTTTCTTCTCAAACAAAAGATAAATTAGTCTCTTCAGAAATTAGGAATATTGTTGAAACTTTTGTAAACGAAAAACTTTCAATATGGTTTGATCAAAATCCTGCAGTTATAAAAATTGTTCTTCTTAAAATTATACAAGCGGCACAAGCCAGAGATGTGGCAAGGAAAGCACGTGAAAGTGTAAGAAGAAAAGGAGCGCTTGAGCTAACTGGATTGCCAGGAAAATTGGCAGATTGCCAAAACCCAAAAAGAGATGGAACTGAGTTATTTATTGTTGAAGGAGATTCAGCAGGTGGTTCAGCAAAACAAGGAAGAAATAGAGAATTTCAAGCAGTCTTACCCCTAAGAGGAAAAATTTTAAATACTTACGTTGAAGCAAATGGATTAAAAAAAAATGGATATCATTCTGACCTAAGAACTAAGGCGCTTACCAAAATGATCTCATCAAATGAAATAGTCACACTAATAAATGCACTAGGTTTAGATCCTAAATCTGAGGAGATTGACCTCGAGGATTTAAGATATGGAAAAATAATAATTATGACCGACGCAGATGTTGATGGTTCTCATATTAGGGCATTATTATTAACTTTTTTTAACAATAAACCATTTAACAAATTAATAGAAAATGGTCATATTTATTTAGCCCAGCCACCTTTATTTAAAATAAATAAATATGGAAAGAATTTTTATATAAAAGATGAAAAAGAATTAGACAGTTTTTTAATTAGCAGTTCTAAAAATTTAAAAAAGTTGAAAAAAAATACAAAAGCTTATGAGGAAATTCTATGTGATGAAAAATCTAAATTAAACATTCAACGATTTAAAGGATTAGGTGAAATGAACCCCGAGGAACTCTGGAGTACTACGTTAGATCCAGATAATAGGAATCTTTTACAGGTTAAATACTCAAAAGATCAAAAAAAAGATCAAGATATTATCCATACTCTGATGGGTAATGATGTTAGCATTAGAAAAGAATTTATCATCTCAAATGCTATTGATATAAATAATTTAGATGTATAGGAAATATGGAAACATTTCCTGTTTCTAAAATATATTCTTTAAACAAGTCTACTTATATTAATCTAAGGTGGATAGGTATAATTGGCCAATTTTTAACCATAAACATTGTCTATTTCATTTTCAAATTTGAATTTAATATTTACTTAACAAATTCAATAATATTTATTGGAATATTAACAAACTTAATTTTAGTCTATTTTTATCAAAAAAATATTCTATCAAATAGAGCATCTTTTATTTTTTTATTAATAGATATTTTGCAATTAAGTTCTTTAATCTTTCTTACCGGTGGAATTTTAAATCCTTTCGCAATATTCTTAATCATACCTAGCGTTTTTTCATCCTCTAACCTTGAAATAAGAGCCAGTTTAGCATTGATTTGTTTAACAATTTTATCCATACTATTATTAACATTTTATCATAAAGAGTTAAATTATCCTGGAACAAATAAAATTTTAGTAAATAATTTTTATTATTACGCAATTCCAACATCTCTAATCATAGCATTAATATTTCTAAATTATTTTGCTGCTACATTTGGAAGAGAATCAAGACTAAGAAAAGAGGCTTTAGATAAATTAGAACAAGTTATTGCAAAAGAACATGAGCTGGTTTCTCTTGGGGGTCAAGCTGCAGCTGCAGCACATTCTTTAAATACACCTCTTTCAACAATAAAAGTTATATCGCAGGATATGTATAAACAGTTTAAGGATCAAAAAGATATAAAAAAAGATATTGAATTATTAGTTAGCCAAGTTGACAGATGTGGTCAAATTTTAAAAAAACTGTCTTTAAATCCATCTCAGGATGATGATTTTATAAATCAGGAATTGTCTATATCGGAATATGTTTCAGAAATTATTAAATCTTTTAAGGAAATATCAGATAAAAAATTTATAATCAATTTAAGTCAAGATGCAAATTCATTTAAAATATCTAAAATAATCGAAATTATATATGGGATCAGAAATTTTGTAGGTAATGCAAATAAATTCTCTAATAACAAAATATATGTTTCAGTTAAAAGTAATAATGAAATTACTGAGATTTCAATAGAAGATGATGGAGAAGGATACCCGAAAGATATTTTAAGTAAAATTGGTGAGCCTTATATCAAATCTTCATCAAAAAATAATAACAATGCAAAATCAGGTTTGGGATTGGGAATATTTATAGGCAAAACTTTACTTGAAAGAAATAAAGCAAAAGTAATTTGTCGAAACTCAAAAACACGACCTGGAGCAGAAGTAATTATAAGCTGGGAAAATACTTCATTAAAAGAAATTTAATGATAAGTTTTTTTTTTAGTTTTTTTATCAAATAATTGACTTAGTTGTTTTATCATTACATCTCCGAGCTCTTGAACATCTGTAATTTTAATAGCTTTTCTATAATAACGAGAGACATCATGACCAATCCCAATGGCTAGAATTTCGAAATCTTGATTATCTTGAATTGTTTTTACCACTTTTTTTAAATGCTTTTCTAAAAAATCTCCAGAATTTACCGATAGTGTAGAGTCATCAACAGGCGCACCATCGGAGATAACCATTAAGATTTTTCTTTCCTCTTTTCTCTTTTTTAATCTGTTAAAAGCCCACAATATTGCCTCACCATCTATATTTTCTTTAAGCAAACCCTCTTTTAACATTAGGCCTAAATTTTTTTTTGATTGCCTCCAGTTTGAATCTGCACTTTTATAAATGATATGCCTTAAGTCATTTAATCTTCCTGGATATTGAGGTTTACCTTTCTTATTCCAATCCTCTCTTGATTCTCCACCTTTCCAATTCTTAGTGGTAAATCCAAGTATTTCAACTTTAACATTACATCTTTCTAATGTCCTAGATAAAATGTCTGCACATAAAGCGGCAATCGTTATTGGTCTACCTCTCATAGAGCCAGAGTTGTCAATTAATAAAGTAACAATTGTGTCTTTAAATTCAAAATCTTTTTCTTTTTTAAAAGAGAGAGAATTTCGCGGGTCAATTATAATTCTTGTAAGTTTTGAACTATCTAATAAGCCTTCTTCAAGATCATACTCCCATGATCTATTTTGTATTGCCAATAATTGTCTTTGTAATTTATTAGCTAATTTTGTAATCAAATCTTGAAAATTAATCAATTGTTGGTCAAGATTTTTCCTTAGTCTTAAAATCTCTTCTTCTTTTTCTAAATTTTCTGCCTTAGCAATTTCATCAAATTTAGTAGTAAAAACTTTATACTCAATATGTTTTTTATTTAAGTTTATCTTTTGAGTAACTCTTTCTAAACTTTCTCCAGATTCTTCAGTCTGTTCTTGGTCTTCCTCCATCCTAAATTGGTTTACGTCATAGTCTGATTCAGTACTCAATTGATCTTCACTTTTTTTCTCGGAACTATCATCATTATCATCATTATCATCATTATTTGTCTTTTCATTGTTTGCGGGGTTTTGACTATCTTGGTTTTGCATATTTTGTTGATCTTCTGGGTTTTCAAAAATATCCATATTTTCAAGAAGTTGAGAAAATTTTGAATTAAAGTTATCTTGATTTTCAAGATTTTGTTCTAAAAAACTTAAATGTTTATTGAAATTTTTATCAAAGTCTTTTTTCCAATAATTTAATATCTTTCGTGAATTTTGGTTTAACTTTAGTTTAAAAAATTTTTCTAAAATATATAATTCAAAAGCATCAATTATACTTGCTTCCTCTTTGCTATTTACCTCTTTGTATTTTTTACTACA
>CACABD010000026.1 GCA_902530715.1 uncultured Pelagibacteraceae bacterium | reverse complement strand
TATAATCACTTTTATTTTTTATATCTTTTATCTCGGAAAAATCTAAATTCTTGATTCTTGAAGTTTTACTATTTATTCTATTGTTTTTTAAATGGTTAGATATAACCCTGTAGGTTGAAGTTAAAGCTTGTTTAATTTTTTCTTCTAAAATTTCTTTTTTTTTTTCCATTAACTTTAGGAATTAATAATCGACTCAGGCAAATCCTCACCTAAACATCTTTGGTAGTATTCAGAAATAATGCTTTTTTCTGTATCGTCACATTTATTTAAAAATGTAACTCTAAATGCGTAACCAATGTCTTTAAATATTTCAGTATTTTCTGCCCAGTGTAGTACTGTTCTAGGACTCATTACAGTTGATATATCTCCAGCCATAAAACCTTTTCTCGTTAAGGATGCTACTTTAATCATATTTGAGATTTTTTCTTTACCATCAGAATTATTGTAAAACTTGTTTTTTGCTAAAATTATTTCCATCTCTTTTTCAAGACTTAAATAATTTAGTGTTGTAACTATGTTCCATCTGTCCATTTGGCCTTGATTTATTTGTTGTGTTCCGTGGTATAAACCAGAGGTATCTCCTAAACCCACAGTATTTGAAGTTGCAAAAAGTCTGAAGAACTTATTTTGTTTAATAACTTTATTCTTATCAAGAAGTGTAAAGTTTCCCTCAGATTCTAAAATTCTTTGAATAACAAACATAACATCTGGTCTACCAGCATCATATTCATCAAAAACTAAAGCCACAGGATTTTGAATTGACCAAGGTAAAATACCTTCTTGAAACTCTGTTATTTGCTTTCCATCTTTCAGTTTTATCGCATCTTTTCCTATTAGATCTATTCTGCTTATGTGGCTATCTAAGTTGACCCTAATACATGGCCAATTTAATCTTGCTGCAATTTGCTCTATATGAGTTGATTTACCCGTACCGTGATAACCTTGAACTAAAACTCTTTTGTTAAATGAAAAGCCCGACAATATTGCAATAGTTGTATCTTTATCAAACTTATAATTTTTATCAATTTCTGGCACAAACTCATTTTTTTTTTCAAAGGCATCAACTTCTAAATCACTTTCTATACCGAATGTCTGTTTCACGGATAACTTGATATTTGGCAAAATATTTAAATCATTATTCATTTTTTCAAAGTTCTTTTCAATTGCGTATATGCTAATGTTATTACTTTAAGCTTTTCTTCGAATTTTTTATTTCCTGAATTCATATCAGGATGAAATTTTTTAACAAGTTTTTTAAATTTGGACCTTATATTTTCCCAATTTTTACTCACATCTAAGCCCAAAATTTCAAAAGCTTTTAAATCTTTATCAGAGAAATTGAAATGTGCTAACTTAATACGACTTTTATCAATTCCATTCTTACTTAAATCTTCCTTTAAAGCATTATTCCATAAAATTTTAAAAAAATTATCTTGCGCACTAAAGTTTTGTGTAGGTTTATGCCATGTCATATCTGCTTTCATAAAATCAATAATTTCTGCATCGTTCATATTTTCAAAATAATTCCAGTTTTTATTAAATTCTTTAATATGTTCCAAACAAAGTAGTCTATATTTTTTACTATTATCCTTTTCAATTGGTGCTTTATATTCACCAATATTTTTACAATTATCCCAATCGCAAATAGTTTTCATCCATTTAATATTATATAATTTTTTATATGAAAATAAATAATTTAATAGAGCAAATAAAAAAAAAAATTTCCAAGAATGTTAAATGTAGAAAAATTTTAATAGAAGATAAAACATTCTTACACAAGAAACATAAAAACTTTAACTCTAGAAAATTTCATTTAAAAATCACAATAGAATCCCCAGAGCTTACAACAAAAAAAAAAATTGATGCTAATAGATATATTTTTACAATTCTAGATCAAGAATTGAAAAATTATGTTCATTCAATACAATTATTTATCAATTAAAGAACTTAAAAATTTTTTTAATTTAATTTTTGAATAAGTGTTGTTTAAAACTGGTTTTGCAATTCTTTTTAATAAAATTAAATTTATATTTTTACTATTGTTTTTTTTATCTTTAATCATGAAATCTAAAATTTTTTTTATATTTTTTTTTTTAAAAAATAATTTTAAATTATTGTATTTTAATTCACCTAAATGATTCTCAATTAACCTAAGCTCATCTTTAGGGAGAAGGTTTTCTTTATTACTAAATTTTGAAGCTGCTAAAATACCAAGTAAGACAGCCTCCCCATGATTTAATCTGTTTGTGTAACCCAAGGAAGATTCAAATGCGTGAGCAAAGGTATGCCCGTAATTCAGTGTCTTTCTTAAACTAGACTCTCGCTCATCTTTTTCGACAATTGTTCTTTTAATTTTGCAACTACTAAATATTGTTTTTTTAATAATTTTTTTTTTTAAATTTAAGATACTTTTAAAATTATTCTTTAAAAAAACAAAAAATTTTTTGTCACTGATCAAAGAATGTTTAAGTATCTCAGCATATCCACAAATCATTTCTCTTTTTGGAAGTGAATTAAGAAAAATTATGTCAACAACTACTGCATCAGGCTGGCAAAAAGTGCCAATCATATTTTTACCAAGAAAATTATTTACACCAGTCTTCCCCCCAATAGATGAATCTACCTGACTCAACAATGTTGTAGGAATATTTACAAATTTTAATCCCCTTTTATAAATACTTGCAGCAAAAGCACATATGTCACCAGCTATACCACCTCCCATAGATATTACATAGTCATTTCTGCTAAAATTATTTTTTCCTAAGATATTTAAAATTTTTTTTACTGTATTTAAATTTTTAACTTTTTCATTAAATTTTACCCCGAGAAATATATTTTCATTTTTTTTTATTCTATTTTTAAATTTAGATATAATTTTTTTAGGAATATTTTTGTCATAAATAACCATTAGTTTATTTGGATTAATATTATTTCGCTTTAAAATTTTATTAATTTTAAAACAATTATTTTCACCAAAATAAATTGGATAGGTCTTATCTTTAGTTTTAACAAGTAATTTCATTTTTTTTACATTTTTGTAAAATTTTATTTACTATTTCACCTTTTTTTAGGTTTTCGCAATTTATTTTAAAATCTGACAAGTTGTAAATTTTATTTCTTTCACTAATTAATTTTTTAATATCAGCGAGATTCATATCTTTTATCACTGGTCTTTTATTGTTATTTTTAATTCTGTTAATTAAAGTATCAGTATTCCAATTTAACCAAAATGTTGAAGATTTATACTTAATCATTTTTCTTATTTCTTTATTTATGAAAGCCCCACCCCCAAGCGATATTATTTTATTGTGATGGCTAAGATATTGAATAGTAACATTAAATTCTAACTCTCTAAAATATGCTTCTCCTTTAAGTTCGAAAATTTGGCTAATTTTCTGATTTTCCATTTTTTCTATCTTTTTATCAATATCAACTAGAACTGCATTCAATTTTTTAGCTAACAAACTGCCTATAGTAGATTTTCCAGAACCCATCATACCTATTAGCACTATATTCTTTTTAATTTCCATATTTTTCTTTATTGAAAAAACACAAATTTGTCTTAATTTGAAATTATTTAAAATACATGCAATTTTATAAAAAAACAAGTATTGGAAAATCTTATAACTATACAAGTATAATCATTAAAATTATTTTAGTTTTAATATCCGTTTCTATAGTAATTTTTTTTGTAGGGAAAATTAATTTTCCAGCACCAAATAAATTAATCAAACAAGAAATACCTAGGGAAAATTTAAAAATTGTTAAATAAATTTTTTATAAATATAATTATTTTTCTATTTTCGACTTTGTGTTTATATGTTTATGCAAATGAACCAGTCGATATATGGAGCATAGATAAAAAAAAAGATTCAAATATTTCCGAAATTTCAAATATTGAAGATAAGAATAACAAATCTGAGTCTATTATTATTCAAGACAATTTGATTACCAATGTTAAGGAAGACCAAATCAAAATGAAAAGAAAAATAGTAGGTTTATATGACCCTGAGGAAAATGGCTTTAATTTAGAAATGTGGAACAACACAGATCCAAAAAATATTTTTGAATTATCTAAAAAAATTAATAATATGATACTTTCTGAAGACGCAAAAAATATTTATACAAAACTTCTTTTAACAAATTCGTATTCTCCTATTAAAAAGTCAGACGAAAAATCCTTTTTGAATATGAAATCTGATTGGTTAATTAAATCTAGAAATACTGATTTAATTAAAGAATATTTGATAAAAAATATTGATATAGAACCTAACGAACAATTAACTAAATTTTTGTTAGATGAATTATTTTCAATTAATGAAAATAAACAGGCATGTGAATTTTTAGATGAACTTAATACTAATTTTAAAGATAATTATTTAATTAAGTTTTCTATTTACTGTCTTATATATTTAAAAAAAAATGAACAAGCTTCTATTAGATATGATTTAGAAAAAGAGCTTGGTTATAGTGATCCTTTTTTTGAAAAAAAATTTCAATATTTATTGGGTTATATCTCAAATTCATCAGACACTTCTGATGAAAGTTTATTAAACTTACACTTATCATTTGTTACTAATAAAGAATATAAATATTTACCAAATGATAAAACCTCCAAATTATATTGGAGATATTTATCATCTAATAATTTTTTAGAGAGTGTAAATAAAATTGACATTGAAGATGAAAATCAAATTTCGCTTCTAGAAAAGGCTACTCATCAAGGAAATTATCAAGAATTGGACTTACTTAATTTGTACAAAAGATTTCAATTTTCAGTAGATCAATTATTAAATATCGAGCAGGAAATACAAAAAATTTCAACAATAAGATCTAGGGCTTTATTATACCAGGGCATATTGTTAAGTAAGGATCCTAATACGGTAATAAAGTTATCAAAACTTTTAAAAGAAAGTTTTATCAATAACGAAACACCAAACGCATTTAATAACGAACTTAAAAACATATTAAAAAACTTTGAATTGGTGGATTTATCATCTGATCTCACCGAATTTTATTCTAAAAGCATAGAACAAGAAGATCTTAATAATGATATTAAATTTAATAACAAAATTTTACACCAATCTAAGTTGGTAAAATATTTTGGAGAAAAAAATATATCAAATAAAAAAATTGAAAAGGATTTAAATAATTATTTAAAAAAAATTAAAAAAAGCAAAAAAAATTATTTAATTACTAAAGATATCATACTGATTGAAGCTATGATTTCAGATGGTATTGAAGTTAAAGAAGAGTACAAAAACCTATATAATTCTAAGGAGAATACTATTCCCATTGATATTCAAGTTTTAATTAACGATCAAGAAATTGGAATGGCAGTTTTAAGATTAATAGAGATTATTGGGCAAGATAAGATAAAAGATTTGGGATCTGAAACACTTTATTTTTTAATTAATGCTCTTAATCAAATGAATATTGACCCAATTAGAAATGAAATTTTATATAATGTGCTGCCTTTAAGGGCTTAAGTTTAAGATAATTTTGTATTAAAACTTTATAATGGCAATAAAAAATATTTTAGTTGAACCGAATAAACTTTTAAGAAAAGTTTCCCAACCAGTAAAAATAGTTAACAAAGATGTGCAAAATATAATGGATGATATGTTGGAAACAATGTATTCAGCTAATGGCATTGGTCTTGCAGCAATTCAAATAGGTATACCTAAAAATTTAATAGTTATTGATTTATTGACAAAGGAGAAAAAAAAAGACCCCTTGTTTTTTGTTAACCCTAAAATTGTGAAAAAAAGTTTAAAGATGTCAAAATATGATGAGGGGTGTTTATCAATACCAAATTTATTTGCTGAAATACAAAGACCTAGTGAATGTGAAGTTGAGTATTTAGATTATCAAGGAAAGAAAAAAATATTAAAAGCTAATGGTTTATTAGCTACATGTATTCAACATGAGATAGACCACTTGAATGGTATATTATTTATTGATTATTTATCTAAACTTAAAAGAGACATAATTTTAAAAAAATTATCAAAGCAAAAACTTGATCAAAAAAGATTGGTTATTTGAACAATTATGAAAAAAATTGTTTTTATGGGAACCTCTTTTTTTGCAGTTCCAATTTTGAAATCAATTTTTAGTAAAAGTTACAATATACCATTAGTTTATACCCAACCTCCAAGCAAAGGTAACAGAGGTCATAAAGTAAGCAAATCTCCAATACATATATTTTGTGAAGAAAATGGTTTAAGAGTCAGAACACCAGAAAATTTTAATAACTTAGATTATGAAAAAAATATTTTAGAAAAATTAGAGGCGGATATAGCAATAGTAGTAGCATATGGTCAAATATTGCCAAAAGGTATATTACATGTTTGTAAAAAGGGATTTATAAATATTCATGCATCTTTACTGCCCAAATTAAGAGGTGCTGCACCAATTCAACGTTCAATTATGAATCTAGATAACGAAACAGGTATAAGTATTATGCAAATTAATGAGAAATTAGACCAAGGGAAAGTTTACAGCCAGTATAAAATTAACATTAATAAAGACGATAATGCTAAGGACTTATCATTTAAACTATCTAACCTTGCTGCTGAAAAAATTATTAATGATATTGAGGGTATCTTTGAAAACAAAAAAAAATTTCTCGAGCAAGATCATTCTAAAGCTACGTATGCAAAAAAAATAGATAAAGAAGAAGGAAGAATAGATTGGAATGATAAAGCTGAAAATATCATTGGCAAAATAAATGGCCTATATCCTGTTCCAGGAGCATGGTTTTATTTTGATGGTAATAGATATAAAATATTAAAAGCAAGTATTTCAAAAAATAGTGCAAAACCTGGCACTGTATTAAATGATAATATGGAAGTGTCTTGTGGGACAAATTCTATAAAAATTTTAGAAATCCAACGAGAGGGAAAAAAAATTCAAAATATCAAAGATTTTATTTTAGGTACAAAAATAAAGCATGGCGTTAATTTAATCAATGCATAGATATCAAATTTTAATAGAATATGTAGGAACAAACTTTTATGGGTGGCAGTACCAAAAAAAACAAATTACTATTCAAGGCACTGTTGAAAAAGTTTTAAAAAAAATTCTTAAAGAAAAAGTAAAATTATATGGATCAGGCAGAACAGACTCAAATGTCCACGCTATTGAGCAATCAGCTCACTTTGATGTTAAAATCAAAATTAATAACATTAAAAAATTTT
>CACABD010000025.1 GCA_902530715.1 uncultured Pelagibacteraceae bacterium | reverse complement strand
AATCATAATAAAATCCATTTTCTATTGTTGGACCAATTGTGACTTGAGTTCCAGGATATAATTCCTGTACAGCCATTGCTAAAATATGAGCAGTATCGTGCCTAATGGTATCTATACCATCATTGTCTTTTGATGTTAAAATTTTTACTTTAGAGTCTTTTTCTATTTCGAAACTTAAGTCTTTTAAATTTCCATCAACACTCATTATAAGTGCTTCTTTAGCTAATGACTTGCTAATTTTTTCTACAATCTGTTTTCCTGTTATCTTTTCATCAAAAGACAACTTTTTTCCATCTGGTAAAGTTATATCAGGCATTTATTAGTTTTTTATATTCTGAATAAGTTGAAAAACACATTTTTTCAACATTAAATTTTTGTTCAACGTTTTTTCTTCCACTATTTCCCATGGCATTTAACGTTGTATCATCAGATCTAAAAATATTATCAATTTTTTCACTTAAAGATTTTGGATCTTCAGACTTAAATAGTAATCCAGTTCTATTATCTATAATAGTCTCTTTAGAACCACCAATATCACTTGCTATAATTGGTCTTTTCATTGATTGGGCCTCTACAGAAACTCTTCCAAAAGCCTCAGGTTCAATTGAAGCGGACACAACTACATTCGCTATACTATATGCAACAGGCATTGAATTTGCGTGTTCTAAAAAAATAACATCATTATTAAGTCTATGTTGTTCAACCAATCTAACTAATTTTTTTTTATAGGTATCTCTTCCTTGATCCGACCCCAAAATAATGGCTACAAAGTTTTTGTATCCAAAATTGGTTTTTAAAATATTTAAAGACTCTATTAGCAACTCTTGACCTTTCCATTCTGTAAGACGTCCAGGCATAAGAATAATCTTTTTACCTGACTCAATATTTAATTTTGCAAACAATTTTGTTCTTTCCTTTTTGTTGATATTATTTGGATCATAATATTCTGTATTAATACCTCTAAATATTACTAAAAATTTTTTCATTTTTGGAACATGTTCAGGATATTTATCTAAAATATGTTTAAATATAAAATTTGAGCCAGCTATTACGCAATCAGACTTAAGCATAATTGAATTATAATATTTTTTTAATGATGAATTAAAGTTATATGTCCCATGGAATGTGGTAACCAGCTTACACCGAGTAATTTTAGCAACAAAATAACACGACCAAGCAGGTGCTCTACTTCTGACGTGTATGACGTTAATTCTAAAAAAAAGAACAATTAGTGATAAAATAAAAATATTTAAAATTATTAATATCGGATTTTTGCTGTGAACAGGGGTTTTGAACAATCTAACTTTTTTTTTATTGATATATTTGATTAATTTGCCTCCACTTGTTGCTATATAAGATTTGCTTTTTTGCTCACTTAAGTAGTGTGCTAGATCATAACACCCTATTTCGGCCCCTCCATAGTCTAATCTAGGTATTACTTGTAAAACTTTTAATTTAGATGACATATAATATTCTTATAATATCATATTTTGTAACTCTTTATGACTAAATTTGAATTTATAAAATATAAAACAAACAAGAAAATCAGGGTTCTATTTAAAAATCCTAAATCTGATATATTTGTAGTTTTTTTACATGGCTTAAAATCAGATTTAACCGGAAAGAAACCTAATTATTTAATGAAACAATGTAAAAAAAAAAAAGTTGGTTTCATGGGTCTCGAGTATTCTGGTCATGGTAAATCATACGGTAAATTTGAAGCAGGAACTATTACTAGTTGGTCAAATGACGTAAAATTCATAATTAGAAAAAAATTAATAAACAAAAAAATAATAATTGTAGGATCTAGCTTAGGGGCGTGGTTAGGTTTAATTCAGCTAAAATATTTCAAAAATATAATAGGTTTTATTGGAATTGGGGCAGCGCCAGAATTTCTGGATAGGCTTGTATGGAAAAAATTAAGTAAAAAAATTAAAAAAATGGTGCTTAAAAACAAATATTACAATTTAGAAAATGATGACTATTCATATAAAATTACTTTAAAAATAATTAAAGACGGTCGAAAAAATAAAGTTCTTAACAAAAAAAACAATTCAAAAATTCCAGTGTATCTTTTACATGGTGAGAAAGATAATGTGGTACCTCAGAGTTTATCAAGAAAAATATTAAAGGTATTTCCAAATTCAAAGAAAGAATTTATAAAAATAAAAAATGGAGACCATAGTCTTTCAAGAGTAAAGGACTTGAAAATTTTAAGTAATTATATGAATAAAATAATTGATTATTGCGCTAAACCTTCTTTATAAGAAGGGTAAATAAACTCATAGTTTAACTCTTTTTTTACTTTTTCATTAGAAACCTTTTTTGAATCTCTATAAAAATCCTTTAAAACCCCTTCCTCTAGATCTTCAAAATTTATTTTTGTGGGCAATTCGCATCTTAACAATTTAGATGCATAACTTGTAACCTCAACACTCGATGCTGGTTTATTGTCAGCAAGATTAAATATTTGATTTTTTTTAATATTTATTAGAGACAAATATAATATTTCAGATATATCCTTAACGTGTATTCTTGAGAAAAAATGATTTTCTTTAACCACTAAAAAACTTTGTTTGTTTTGAAGTCTGCTTAATGCATTATTTTTTTCTGAATAAATACCAGCTAATCTAAATATCTGAATTGGTAATTTTTTTTTTTTTGAAAATTCTATCCACTTATTTTCTATATGTAATCTATCAATTCCCATTTTTGTTTTTGGTTTGGTTTCACTTTCTTCATTTACCCATGCGCCTTTATGATCTCCGTATACACTAGTTGATGACAAATATAGAATACATTTAATTTTACTATTTTCACTTACATGATTAGAAAGATTTTCTAAAAATAAATCTTTTGAATTAATTGGCGGAACAGAAATTAAAATATAATCGTATTCATTTAATTTATCCAAAATTTTCTTGTCATAATCATTTTCTTTAAATTCTAGATTCTCAAATTGAAAGTTGCTTAATTTTTTAATTGATGAGTTTTCTCTAGTCGATATTGTTAAATTTAAATTAACTTTTTTTTCTAAAAGATTCAAAACTAAATTTTTGGCGACTTGACCGTAACCAAAACATAAAAGATTCATTTATATCCTAACTTGCAAAACTAACAACTTTATTTGAAATTGGATTTTCTAATTTATCAATCATTTCTTTTGGACAAACTTGAATAAAATTTTCTATTTCTTGATCAAAATTATCAATTATTTTTTTTGATATTAAAGATTCTGTTTCATGCTGATGTTCTGTAATCAAATTTTTTAAAAAAGATTTCCAATAATCTGTCTCAATCTTTTGCCAAATTACAGACTCTGGGTTAACTCTTTTATCAAATTCTTTTTTTGTATCATAAATAAAGGCCATTCCACCTGTCATTCCAGCTCCAAAATTGTCACCTGTTTCACCTAAAATTACTATATTACCTCCCGTCATGTACTCGCAACCATTTGAATCACAACCCTCAACTACTGCTGTTGCACCTGAATTTCTAACAGCAAATCTTTCTCCAGCTTGTCCTGCTGCAAATAATTTACCTGAAGTTGCTCCATATAAAACTGTATTACCAATAATAGTATTTTCAAAAGAAATTAGATTACTTTCTTTTTGAAGTTTCACTACAAGAGTTGCGCCTGAAAGCCCTTTTCCAACATAATCATTTGCATCTCCATTTAATATTAGTTTTAAACCTTTAATTCCAAATGCTCCAAATGATTGACCTGCAGAACCTTTAAAATTGATTTTTAAAAAACCATCATCCAGAGTTTTGTTTTGGAATTTTTTGTATAATTCGTAAGATATTCTAGTTCCGACAGCTCTATCAGTATTTTCAATTAAATAATCATCTTTTAGAGGTATTTTGTTATCTAGGTTATTTAAAATTTCTGGCCAGATTTTTTGATCAACTGTATCAGGAACGTAGTTAATTTTAGGATCTTCACAATACCTTTTGTTTTTACCTGGATCAGCTTTAACAAATAAAGGGTTAAGATCTAGATCATCTAGATTGGGCGAGCCTTTGCTTATCTGCCTTAGTAAATCAGTTCTTCCAATTATTTCATTAAGTGTTTTAAATCCTAATTCTGCAAGTATTTCTCTAACCTCTTCAGAGATAAATTTGAATAAATTTACAACTTTACCTGGTGTGCCTGTAAATTTCTTTCTTAACTCATCGTCTTGTGTGCAAACTCCAACCGGACATGTGTTTGAATGACATTGTCTTACCATTATGCAACCCATTGCAACTAATGCAGTTGTAGCTACTCCAAATTCCTCTGCTCCCATCATTGCTGCAACGACTACGTCTCTACCGGTTTTAATTCCTCCATCGGTTCTTAAAGTCACTTGATGTCTTAAGTTATTTAAAGTTAAAACTTGGTTTGCTTCAGTTAATCCCATCTCCCATGGTATACCAACATATTTAACACTTGTTTGTGGTGTTGCTCCAGTACCTCCGTTGTGACCAGATATAAGTATAATATCAGCTTTTGCTTTGGCTACACCGGCTGCAATTGTACCAATTCCTGAAGACGCAACGAGTTTTACTCCAACTCTAGCTTTTGGATTAATTTGTTTTAGATCATAAATAAGCTGGGCTAAATCTTCTATTGAGTAAATGTCGTGGTGCGGAGGTGGAGAAATTAAAGTAACTCCTGGGGTTGAGTGTCTAAGTCTTGCAATTTCTTGTGTGACTTTAAATCCAGGTAGTTGTCCTCCTTCACCAGGTTTTGCGCCTTGAGCAATTTTTATCTCAATTTCGTTGCAATTATTTAAGTAATCAATTGTTACCCCAAATCTAGCTGAAGCAACTTGTTTTACACGTGAATTAGCACTGTCTCCATTTTCCATTTTTTTAAATCGGGAAGCATCTTCTCCACCCTCACCACTGCATGATGCTCCTTTAATTCTATTCATTCCAATAGCAAGTGTTTCATGAGCTTCTTTTGATAGGGCGCCGTGAGACATACTTCCGCTGCCAAATCTTTTTTGTATTTCTTCAACTGACTCTACTAAGTCTATAGATATTGGGCTTCTTTTTTTAAAATCAATTAAGTCTCTTAAATTTATAGGTGGTAAATCTTGTATACCTTTTGAATATTTTTTATATAAATCGTAAGAGCCTGCAGTCACAGCCGATTGAAGCAAATGTATTAATTTACCCTGATACTGATGTGTTTCTCCATTTTTTCTGTATCTATAAATTCCACCAATAGGTAATACATTATTTTCATTATTAAACGCCTCTTCGTGTATCTTTCTAACTTTTTTTTCAATACCTGTTAATCCAATTCCTGAAATTTTAGACAAAACACCAGGGAAGAAGTCTCTTACAATTGTTCTACTTAAACCAACAGTTTCAAAATTACATCCACCTCTGTACGAGCTTATCACCGAAATACCCATCTTCGACATGATTTTTAAAAGACCTAAGTTTACTGATTTTACATATCTTTCAACACACTCCTCATACAGGAATTTACCAAATAATTTTTTTTCAAATCTTTGATACAAACTATCTAGGGCCAAATAAGGATTTACTGTAGTTGCGCCCACTCCTATTAAAGTTGCAAATGAATGTGTATCAAGAGCTTCTCCGGTCTGTACGTTTATTGAAACATAGCCTCTTAATTTCATTTTTGTTAAATGAGTATGAACAGCACCGATACATAAAAGCATCGGAATAGGATAGTTTTCTTTAGATACATTTTTATCACTTAATATTATCTGAGTTACACCTTGTCTTACATAAATTTCAGCCTCTTGCTTGATAGAGTTCAGTTTTGTTTGAATGTCCTCGTCAGATTTAAAAGTACAGTCTATAGTTTTATTATTCTTATCAAAAAAACTTACAAATTTTTCAAATTGATTATTTGTAAGTATAGGACTATTTAAAACGTAAATATTCTCCTCTGTTAAATTATTAAAATCTAAAATATTGCCTAAATTTCCAAATCTAGTTTTTAAACTCATAACCTTATTTTCTCTTAATGAGTCAATTGGAGGATTGGTTACTTGACTAAAATTTTGTCTAAAGAAATGGTAAAGAGGTCTGTATTTATTTGATAAGACTGCAAGCGGGGTATCATCTCCCATAGAACCTGTCGCCTCTTTAGCATCTTCTGCCATCGGGTGAAGTATTAATTCCAAATCCTCTAAGCTATATCCAAAACAATGTTGAAGTTTTCTTAGACTATCTCCTGAAAATATATTTTTTTCATTTTTGATAGGTAGTTTTTTATCTAAATCGATAATTTGGTTATTGAAATGTTTATATTCTTTAGCAAGATAATTTTTAATATCTTTATTATTGAAGACTTTTCCTTTCTCTATTCTAACTCCTAAAATTTCTCCTGGCCCTAATCTTCCTTTAGATATAATTTTCTTTTCATTAAGCTCTATCATCCCAGTTTCAGATCCAGCAAAAAGAAGATTATCTTTTGTTAATGTGTATCTCATAGGTCTCAAACCATTTCGGTCAGTTGCTACAATTACCCATTCATTGTCAGTGGCTGCAATAGCTGCAGGTCCATCCCAAGGTTCCATTGTACTATTTAAGAAATTGAATAATTTTTGGTGATCGGCAGGTAGTATTTTACTCTTTTTTGACCAGGCATCTGGTATAAGCATTAATTTTGCTAAAGGAGCTGGTTGACCAGAGATATTGAGTATTTCGAAAACATTATCTAATGAAGCAGAGTCAGAGTTACCACTTGGTATAACTGGTTTTAAATTTTCCATATCCTCAAATATAGGGCTAAACATTTCTTCCTCATGGACTCTCATCCAATTGATATTGCCTTTTAATGTATTTATTTCTCCATTATGAGCTAAAGCTCTAAATGGTTGAGCTAGGTCCCAACTAGGTGCTGTGTTTGTAGAAAAACGTTGGTGAAAAATTGCATATCTAGAAGTAAATCTTTCATCTTTTAAATCCAAATAAAAGTCCGATAAAGCTTCAGCGAGAAACATTCCTTTGTAAATGATTGATTTGGAGCTAAATGAACAAATATAAAAATCATTTAAATTCGCCTCTAAAATTTTCTTTTCGATTTTTCTTCTAGCTTCATAAAGTTTTATTTCTAATTTTTTGCCTTTCTCCTCTTTAGTATTATGTTTAAAAAGCACTTGCGTAATTTCAGGTCTATTTGACTCTGCTGTTTCACCCAACACTGATGGATCAACTGGAACTTGTCTCCATCCATAAATATTAAAGTTACTTTTTGTTAATTCACTCTCAACAATTGATCTACATTCCTCCTGTGCTGAATAATTATTTCTTGGTAAAAAAAGCATTCCTACGCAAACTTCGGAGTCATCGTGCTTATGTCCAGTAGCCTCTATTTTTTCAATAAAGAAATCAGAGGGAATTTCTATATGAATACCAGCTCCATCACCTGTTTTTCCATCTGCATCTATCGCTCCTCTATGCCAAACAGCTTTTAAAGCTTGAATACCATACTCAACAACTTTTCTAGATTTTTTTCCATCAGTTGATGCAACTAAACCAACACCACAAGAGTCATGCTCCATAGATTCATGGTAAACACCTGATTTTTTTAACAAATCTAAATTTTTTTTTCTTAACTTATTCATGCTACTTTTAAATCCTGTTTTCTTTTTGACTTTAGTAATTTATCGATACTCTCTGCTACATCTCTACCATCTTTAATAGCCCAAACTACAAGCGAAGCACCTCTTACAATATCACCTGCAGCAAAAACTCCTTTTAAATTTGTTTCCATAGTATCAAAATCAATTTTAATTGTTCCCCACTTGGAAACTTGAAGATCTTTTTCATCAAATAATTTAGGTAGATCTTCGGGATCAAATCCTAAAGATTTAATAACAATATCAGTCTCAATTTCATATTCAGATCCTTCATCAATAATTGGCTTTCTCCTTCCACCATCATCTGGATCACCTAGTTTCATTTTATTTACTAAAACTTTTTCAACTCTATTTTTTCCAATAAATTCTTTTGGACCACTTAACCATACAAATTCAACACCTTCTTCTTCTGCATTAGCAACTTCCCTTGCAGACCCTGGCATATTTTCTTTATCTCTTCTGTAAAGGCATTTTACAGTTTTAGCTTTTTGTCTAACAGCAGTTCTGACACAATCCATTGCTGTATC
>CACABD010000024.1 GCA_902530715.1 uncultured Pelagibacteraceae bacterium | reverse complement strand
CTGCTTTGCAAAAATTAATACCAGATATTATTCCATTCTGTTTTGATATTATTTTAGCTTGAACTATTTTATTTTTTGATTTTAAAAGTTTTGTTGTTATGTCCCCATTCGGTTTTAAATCTTCTTGAAGAGCTTTAAGAACTAAATTATTTATATATCTTTGATTTATTTTTTGCACTGATCTAACGACCAATTTCAGTCATTCTTTCAACAGATTTTCTAGCCTTTTCTATTGTCTCTTTAGACATTAAAATTTCGTTCGTTTCATTTTTTAAACAATCTAAAATTTTTGGAAGCGTTATTCTCTTCATATGTGGGCATAAGTTACAAGGTTTTATAAATTTTACATTAGGGTTATCAACTTGAACATTATCACTCATTGAGCATTCTGTAACCATCATAACTTTTTCTGGCTGGTTTTCTTTTACATACTTGATCATGCCACTGGTAGAGCCTGTAAAATCACTTGCGTTTATAACATCTGGTGGGCACTCAGGGTGAGCAATTACTTTAATGCCAGGATTATTTTTTCTAATTTCGTTGATTTCTTGATCGTTGAACTGCTCATGTACTTCACAAGTACCTTTCCAAGAAATTATTTCAACATTTGTTTGAGTTGCTACATATTTTGCAAGGTAATCATCAGGTAAAAAAATGACTTTTTTAACGCCTAAGGAATTTACAATTTTTACAGCGTTTGCAGAGGTACAACATACGTCAGTCTCTGCCTTAACATCAGCAGAGGTATTCACGTATGAAACAACTGGGACACCTGGATATTGTTTTTTTAAATTTCTAACATCTTTTCCTGTTATTGAAGAAGATAAAGAACAGCCAGCACGCATATCGGGTAACAAAACTTTTTTATTTGGGCTCATTAATTTTGCTGTTTCAGCCATGAAGTGCACTCCACACATAACAATAATACCAGCTTTTGTTTTCGCTGCCTCAACTGCAAGTGCTAAAGAGTCTGCTGAAAAATCTGAGATACCGTGATAAATTTCTGGTGTCTGATAATTATGGGCAAGTATTACAGCATTTTTCTCTTTTTTTAATTTGTTAATTTCATAAATATATGGAGCGTGAGTAGACCACTCTATTTCCGGCATTATGTCGGATATCTTTTCATAAATCGGGTTAGTTGCTTTTTTTACTTCTGAGTTAAATTCCATAATTAATCCTATCAACTTGAAAGAAGATTGTCATTCAATTAATGTGACGCATACGCGGCCGTGCTGAAACTGGTAGACAGGCTTGGTTGAGGGCCAAGTGGGGCTTACCCATGAGAGTTCGAGTCTCTCCGGCCGCACCAAAACGAATTTTTTATAGGAACTTTTTGCAAAAAAATTTCATAATTTTAACCTCACTGTGCTAATAGTGTGCTCGTCTCATATATAATTTTGCCAATAAAATCTTAAAATTTAGATTTGCATTTAGACTCTTATTCTTTGATTTGTTAAACTTAAGATATGAATGACAATGAAAGATTTAATACTGAATTTAAAGATTTAATTCTAGAATGTGATAAAATTTTAGTTAAAGAATATGAATTAAAATCTAAGACAAAAAAAATATCATATTTTTTTAATTGTAAGGTTGCAGAACAAGACTCTATACGGATAAAATTAGAAAGTGAAAAAGGATCAAAGTGGATAGTTTTTAATTGCTTCTTTTTTTTAAACGAGCATCAAGATTTTGAATTTCAGTTAGAAGCACAAAAAAAAAATCCAAAATTGAAATTAGAAGATGCTCCCCCAAAAAAATGTATCGTTTTAACCGAAGGGGAATGGCATGAACCCATGCACTATGGAAAAGATATAAGTGAATGGCGTCCTTCAGATTTTTTATCTTATGAAGAAAAAGTTTTAAATAAAAGTTATTTTCTTAAAGACAAAAACGAAGCAGCAACCTTTTTCTTAAATCATTTAAAAAAAGTTGTTAGTGAAGATTGGTAAATAATGAATTTTATTCAAAACTATTTTCAAAAAAGAACTAACAATATGATTGCTCATCAAGACTATGAATTAGCAGAGCAATTTATGAACTCTGATTTTAAATTTGTAGAAAGAGATTTAGATAAAAATGGCGAACCTGATGGAATATCAATTGGTAAAAAATTCTTTCATTTAGAGGGGATTTTTTTGTTTCTTACTGATAGAACGTTAAGTCATCCCCAAGTCCCTTACCGGCATGAAGACAGAGGTGGAAGGTTTGGCAAAATTATTAAAGAGATGGGATTTGGTAATAGAAAAGTTATTTGGCAACCTTCTGATCTTTTTGATTTAGATGCTTATATGGATGCTAATTGGTTTCCAGTGCAACTTAAAATGCATAAACTAGACCTTGAAGAAATGGTTGAAGCAAAAGAACTTTATTGTGAAAGATCAATAAGTTTTTTAGATTATTTTTTTAAACGTTTAGACATATATTCCATTTGTGAAATGCCTACATTTATAAAGTATTATAGAGGCGTTGATTTAGATAAATATAAAGATAAAATTAGGAAAATAACAAATGACTTTCCTCATTTAAACAAAAAAAGTGAAGTGATTTAATGGAAAAATTTATTAAAAAAACTTTAAAAAAATATAAATCTAAAAAATTTAAAATTATTTTTGAAAAAACTTATTTATTTAAATATTTGTATCTAGTCGATAAAAAAATTTAACCAGTTGTGCTCACAGTGTGCTCGTTTAATAATAAGGTTAAATATGTATCTTAGTTACTGGCCAATATACCTAGTCCATGAGAGTTCGAGTCTCTCCGGCCGCACCAATAATTTATAGTAATTTATTTTTTTTCCTCATAAAAACTAAAAGTGTACAACCTTTATTTTGTAAAAGAAGAATGATGAGAGCCAGGTTTAAAACTTACAAAATCTCCTTTATTAAGTTTAGTATTATCTTTATCAATTAATTGTCCATCTAAAACGTAGAACTCCTCATAATTAGAATGTTTATGGCAAGGAGTTTGAGTATTAGGTTTTAATTTTAGTATATAACTTCCTTGTCCTGTCTTTTTATCATAAGTTATTTTATGCCACTTCATACCTTTAAAAACTGTTACATAATTATCAAATGACTTGAATTTAATTTTAGGGGTTTTATTATTAGCCTTTTTTTCATAAATTAAGCCATTTAGGTTTAAAGAATTTAATTTCTGCATTTCCACATTTAAAGATTCTATCAAAACTAAAAATATCATTATTTAATTTAACTAAACCAAAATTATATTTGTTTTGTATTAAAGCTTGTCCAATCTCTTTTTCTTCGTATGTAATTTTTTCATCTTTTGACAATGAACCATTTAAAATTTTAAAAGGCAAAAGTCGTTTATTTAATTTATTTTTAAGTTTTATTCTTGAGGTATTTTCTTGTCCTACATAACACCCTTTTTTAAAATCTATTGCATTTAGTTCTTCAAAATTACATTCAATTCCAAATAATTTTTCTTTTAACAAGTTTGTTTGTAATTGAGGAATTCCCAGATTAAAACTATAGTCATAGTATATTACAGGGTTCTCTGATTTAAGATTTAATTTCTTTAAAGACAAGTATAATTTCTCTAAATTAATAATTAATCTACCTCCTAATTCTTTATTTCTAGGATCTAGAAAGACCGGGTCCTCTCTATATTTAGTTGTGAAACCTTCTATACTTTTAGATTCTTCAAATTCTAAAAATTTAGAATGTGAAAATGCAGCTATTACAAACTCATTACTTAAATTTAAAATCTCAACTTTAGATCTTAATTTATAAGAAATCATTTTTTTATACAGTTCTTCTGCAATACTTTTTTCACAATCTAGAAAAAAACCATTTTTATGCTTTACAACTATGAAGTCATATAAGAACTTACCCTGAGGAGTTAACAATGAAGCATAACAACTGTTTTTATCATTAACTTTGTAAATATCGTTTGTTATTAAATTTTGAAGAAATTCATTCGTGTCAGATCCATTAATATATAAAACACCTCTATCTTCTAGAATAAACACAAATTTCTTATTAATCATAATTGATAACTTATATTTAATAATATAATAAGATTTTTGTAATAATGTTAGATTTAAAAATTATAAACGGTAATTGCTTTATTAATGGTAGATTTGATAAACAAGATATTGGTATTAAACAAGGCAAAATCGTAAATATAGGAGGTTTAAAGGAAGAATCGAAAGAAACTTTTAATGCGGAAAATTTAACAGTACTTCCTGGCTGCATTGATACACAAGTTCATTTTAGAGAGCCAGGCTCAACAGATACTGAGGATCTTAATTCTGGAAGTAAAGCAGCAGTTATGGGAGGCATAACGTCAGTATTTGAGATGCCAAATACAAAACCACCTACTACAAATTTTGAAGAATTCGAAAAAAAAATAAATATTGCAAAAAAAATGTATTGCAATCATGCATTTTTTTTTGGAGCTACAGCTGAAAATTGTGAAACCTTAGAAAAATTGAAAAATTTAATAGGATGTTGTGGAATTAAACTTTTTGCAGGATCTTCAACCGGAAATTTATTAGTTGATAAGGAGGATGATATAGAAAAAGTATTTAAACATGCATCTAAGGTTGTAGCTGTCCACTCAGAAGATGAAGAGATACTAAAGATAAGACATAGATTTATAGAAAAAGGAAATGTTAAAACCCATCCTGTTTGGAGAAATGAGGAAGTGGCCATGTCCTCGACAAGAAAAATTGTTAAAATTGCAAAAAGATATGACAAAAAAGCTCACATACTTCATATAACAACTAAAGAAGAAGTAGATTTTCTTTCACAAAATAAAGGTAATATTACTTTTGAGATAACTCCTCAGCACCTAACTTTTTATGCGCCAGATTGTTATGATAAGCTTGGAACATATGCTCAAATGAATCCACCTATAAGAGATAAAACTCATCAAGATCGTCTTTGGTATGCAATAAAAAATAATTACAATGATACCATTGGTTCAGATCATGCACCACACTTAAAAGTAAATAAAGATAAATCTTATCCAGATTCACCCTCAGGTATGCCCGGTGTTCAAACTTTATTACCTGTAATGCTGGATCACGTTAACAATGGTAAAATTGAATTAGAACAATTAATTAAATTTATATGTGAAAATCCAGTAAAAATTTTTGGTATACAAAACAAAGGGTATATTAAAATTGGTTACGATGCAGATATTACTATTGTAGACTTAAATAGATACATAGAGATAAAAAATGAGAACATTCAAAGTAAATGTGGATGGTCTCCTTATAATGGTCATAAATTTAAAGGGACTCCAGTACTAACGGTAATTAACGGAAAAATTAAAATGAACGACGGGAAACTCGTTGGAGAACCCGAGGGAATGCCTTTAATTTTTAAATGATTAAAAATCCTCTTGTTTCAATTATCATTAATAATTTTAACAAAGAACAATATTGTACAAACGCAATAAATTCAATTGCTTCACAAACTTATAAAAATTACGAAGTTATATTTTTTGACGATAAATCAACAGATAACTCTGTTCAAAAAGTAAAGAAATTTTTAAAAAAACAAAATATTAAAAAAGTAAAAATTTTAATTAATAATAAAAAAAAAGACAAACATCACGTATTTAATCAAAATAATGCAATATTTAAATCAATAAAAAAATGTAAAGGAAATATTATATGTCTTTTGGACTCTGATGATTTTTTTGTTAAAACAAAAATTAAAAAAGTTGTTAATTATTTTCAAAGCAATATTTCATCAAATATTGTTTTTGATCTTCCTATTAAATTATATAAAAATAAAAATACTTTAAAAAAAAAAGGTAATTACAAAAAAAGACTTAACAAATGGCCCTACTTCCCGCCAACTAGCTGTATAAGTATAAGGAAAAAAAACATAAATAAAAATCTCTCAATGATATTAGTTAAAAAATTTAATGAATTAGCTATAGATTTCAGACTAGCCACCTTTTTTTCTTTAAAAAAAAATGAATTTAATTTGATAGACGAATTTTTAACTTATTATAGTCAAAATGAGTTAAGTTATGACAGGTCAAGATACAAAAAATTTATAAATAAGAATTGGTGGGTTCGTAGAAACCAAGCATTTGAGTTCATAAATTACCTGGATACTGAAAAATATAAGAAAAATATTTATACCTTTGATTACTTAATTACTAAACTTTTAAATAAGCTTATATTTTAATCTGTAATTATCCGGTTTTTGATTAAATCTTCCTTGATTTCTTTTAATATTAACGGGTCATCTATTGTTGCGGGTACTTTATATTCTTCTTTATCAGCTATTTTCCTAATTGTGCCTCTTAACACTTTTCCAGATCTTGTTTTGGGAAGTCTTTTCACTACTATTGCTTTTTTAAATGCAGCAACAGGTCCGACAGTATCTCTTACCATTTGTATACATTCTTTAGAAATAGTCTCATAATCTTTTGTGACACCAGCTTTTAGTGCAATTAATCCTATTGGTAGTTGACCTTTAAGTTGATCTTTAATCCCAACAACTGCACATTCAGCAACTGATTGATGTTCTGACAATACTTCTTCAATTTGACCAGTAGATAATCTATGACCTGCAACATTGATTATGTCATCTGTTCTAGACATAATCCATATATAACCATCTTCATCGATATGCCCCGCATCGTAGGTTTGATAATATCCTTTATAATTTGACATGTAGTTTTCTTCATATCTTTTATCTGCATTCCAAAGAGTTGGAAAAGTTCCTGGTGGTAAAGGTAGTTTAACAACTATATCTCCCATTTCATTCGGCTTCGCTAAAGATTGATCTGTTTTAATAATTTTTACATCATATCCAGGTACAGCCTTACAAGCAGAACCATATTTTGTCTTTTGCATCTCGATACCTGTACAATTTGAACTTATTGCCCAACTTGTTTCTGTTTGCCACCAGTGATCTATTACAGGAACTTTCAATAAATTTTCTGCCCACTTAATTGTATCTGGATCTGCCCTCTCGCCAGCTAAAAATAATGATTTAAATGAACTTAGATCGTATTTTGAAAAAAATTTACCATCAGGGTCTTCTTTTTTAATAGCCCTAAAAGCTGTAGGAGCGGTAAATAAAGATTTTATTTTATGTTCAGATATTACTCTCCAAAACACACCAGCATCAGGTGTACCAACTGGCTTACCCTCAAATAAAACTGTTGTACAGCCTTTAAACAGTGGTGCGTATACTATATATGAATGACCAACAATCCATCCAATATCACTTGCTGACCACCAAACATCATTTATGTCGATGTTATATATATTTTTCATTGTCCACTTTAATGCTACTATGTGTCCTCCAATATCCCTAACAATTCCTTTAGGCACTCCCGTCGTACCAGATGTATACAATATATATGCAAATTCATTTGAGCCCATCTCAATACAATCTGTATCTTTTGCATTTGACAATGATTCTTCCCAAGAAATTTCTAATGGAGCATTAATTTTGATTTCATGACCCTTTCTTTGAAAAAAAATAACTTTTTCTACTTTATGTTTAGCTAGCTTTAAGGCGCCATCCACAAGTGGACGGTATTCAACAGTTCTACCTGGTTCAAAACCACATGATGCTGTGACTAAAACTTTTGCTTTACTATCATCAATCCTACTTGCAAGTTCATTTGATGCAAAACCCCCGAAAACTACAGAGTGAATAGCTCCAATTCTCCCACAAGCAAGCATTGCCACCACCGCTTCTGGTATCATTGGCATGTAAATTATTACTCTATCGCCTTTTGTAACTCCTTGATTGGATAATGCGCCTGCAAATTTTGAAACTTTGTCTTTTAATTGTTTAAAACTAAATTTACATTTATTTCCTGTAATAGGACTGTCATAAATTAATGCAGTTTTTTCACCTCTACCCTTATCAATATGAAAGTCCAGGGCGTTATAACAACTATTTGTAACTCCGTCCTCAAACCACCTATAAAAGGGGGGCTTATTACTATTTAATATTTTGGTTGGTTTCTTAAACCAGAAGATGTCATTTGAAATTTCTCTCCAAAATTCTTCGGGTTTACTTATAGATCTTTGATATATCTCTTTAAAATCCATTGTTATTAAAAATGATTCATAATTAGTTAAAATTGGGCTTTATGTATCTACAAGTTGTATTAAATTTCAAAAACCTAGTAAAATCAACA
>CACABD010000023.1 GCA_902530715.1 uncultured Pelagibacteraceae bacterium | reverse complement strand
CCTTCTTAGCTACAGATGATTTCGTAGGTATTTCATTTTGGCTAATTTCGATGGGTATGTTGGCAGCTACAGCGTTTTTCTTTATGGAGCAAGCAAACGTAAGCACTCAGTGGAGAAAATCAGTAAACGTAGCTGGATTAGTAACAGGTATTGCATTTATCCACTATATGTACATGAGAGCGGTTTGGGTTGAAACAGGTGATACTCCAACTGTTTACAGATACATAGATTGGTTAATTACTGTACCACTACAGTTAGTAGAATTTTATTTAATTCTATCTGCAGTTAAAAAAGTACCAACAGGAATATTCTGGAGAATTTTAATCGGTTCTTTGGTTATGTTAGTTGGTGGTTATCTTGGAGAAGCAGGAATGATAAATGCTACTCTTGGTTTTGTAATCGGAATGGCTGGATGGATTTACATTTTATATGAAATCTTTTCTGGTGAAGCAGGTAAAGTTGCTGCTAAATCTGGTAATAAATCATTAGTAACAGCATTCAGTGCTTTAAGAATGATCGTTACTGTAGGTTGGGCTATATATCCACTAGGTTATATCTTTGGATACTTAACAGGTGGTGTAGACGCTAACTCATTAAACGTAATTTACAACTTGGCAGACTTCGTTAATAAGATCGCCTTTGGTATTATTATCTGGTCTTGTGCAGTTGCAAACTCTGGTAGAAGTAGAGCATAATAAGCTTCAACTGAGTTAAAATTTTAAATAGGGCAAGTAGAAATACTTGCCCTATTTTTTTTTATACCTATATATAAACAAATGACAAAAATTACTTACGTAGAGCATAATGGCAAAGAACATACCATAGATGTTCAAAATGGATTGACAGTTATGGAGGGCGCTGTTCAAAACGATATTCCCGGAATTGATGCTGATTGCGGAGGTAGTATGGCTTGCGCTACTTGTCACGTTTATGTCAAAAATGATTGGTATGATAAATTAGATGAAAAAAGTGAAGGCGAAGACGATATGATAGATCAAGCGTATGAACCAAAAAAAAATAGTAGACTGAGTTGTCAAATAACAGTCTCAGATAAAACAGAAGGCTTGATAGTTTACTTACCTGAGAAACAAGTCTAATGATTAAAACAGATGCATTAATAATTGGAGCAGGTCCAACAGGATTATTTACAGCCCATCAATTAAAAATAATAGGACTAGACTGTCAGATAGTTGATAACCTAGATAAAATTGGTGGCCAATGTATTGAACTTTATCCAGATAAACCTATTTATGATATTCCGGCAATACCTGAATGTACTGGGGAAGAATTAACACAAAATTTAATTAAACAACTTGAGCCTTTCAAAATAAAATTTCATTTAAACGAAAGAGTTGATGAGGTAAAAAAAGATAGTAATAATTGGGAAGTTAAAACAAGTAATGGCACAAAATTTAATACTCCCAATGTTATTATTGCCGGGGGTGTAGGCTCTTTTGAGCCAAGAAAATTTACTTTAAAAGAATGTGAGCAGTTTGAAAATAAGTCTATATTTTATTCTATAAAAAATAAAAAAATATTTGAGGGAAAAATTGTTACTATTTTTGGTGGCGGGGATAGTGCGCTAGATTGGGCAGTAGAGTTATCAAAAACTTCAAAAGTTAACCTAATTCATAGGAGAGATGAATTTAGAGGCGCCAATGCAACTGTTGGTAAAGTTCATGAATTAGCAAAATCGGGCAAAATAAATTTATTCACTAAATATCAATTAAGTGGAATAAAGGGATCAAGCAATTTAGAAAGTGTAAAAATTACACACGAAAATAATGAAGTTAAAACTATTAAAACAGATTACATTCTTGGCTTTTTTGGATTGATAATGCAACTTGGGCCAATTGCACACTGGGGACTAAATCTTGATAAAAAAACTATTGAAGTTGATACAGAAAAATTTGAAACAAATCAAAAGGGCATATATGCTGTAGGCGATATATGTACCTACCCTGGTAAATTGAAACTTATTTTATCAGGTTTTCATGAAGGTGCTTTAGCTGCAAGAGCTTGTTTTAAATTAGCTAGACCAAACGAAAAATATAGATTTGAATTTACTACATCCTCCAAAACTATAAAAAATAGGCTTGGTGTAAAAAGTGATTGAGTTATATACTGCCAATACACCCAACGGTAAAAAGATATCAATCATGTTAGAGGAAATTGGATATGAATATAATGTAAATACAATTGATTTAAACAAAGGTGATCAGTTTAATCCTGAATTTAAAAAGATTAGTCCATTTAGCAAAATACCAGTTATTAAAGATCAAGAAAATAACAAGGTAATTTTTGAGTCTGGAGCTATCCTCATATACCTTGCTGAAAAAAGTGGCAAGTACTTTGATGATAAAAATATTATTACACAATGGTTGATGGCTCAAATGGGATATGTTGGACCTATACTTGGACAACATCATCAGTTTCATCATTATAATTCAGGTAAAAGTGAGTTTGGTGAGCAAAGATATTTTAAAATATCAACTTCAATTTATAAAAATTTGGATGAAAGATTATTGGTTTCTAAATATCTTGCAGGAGAAAATTACTCAATAGCAGATATTGCAACCTTCCCATGGATTGCACGACATGATTGGCACGATATAGGGCTTAAAAATTACAAAAATCTTTGTAGATGGTATTTAGAAATATCAGAAAGGGATGCTGTTATAAAGGGATACGACTATTTAAGTAAAGGAGAAAAAATTCCAAAACCTTAAATATCGTCTGCGTAAACTTTTTCCTCTTTCTCGTGTTTTTCCTGAGCAGTAATAGATAAAGTTGCAACTGGTCTGGCTATAAGTCTTTTTATTCCGATTGGATCTCCAGTCTCTTCACAAAACCCGTATGTCCCATCTTTAATCTTTCTTAAAGCTGAGTCTATTTTTGATATTAGTTTTATTTGCCTGTTGATTGCTCTCATCTCAACATTTTTATCTGTATAAGAGCTTGCTTGATCCACAATATCTGCAGAAGTACTATTATCGTCCATAGAACTATTATATAGAGCTTCATTATTTGATCTAACTAGGTCCTTCTTCCAAGCCAATAGTTTATTTTTGAAAAATACTTTATGTTTTTCGCACATATATTTTTCTGATTCTTTTGGAACGTAAGTTTTAGAAATTCTAACCATTATCTATTTTAAAACGCTCGGAGTATATTCAGCAAATAGGTAGTGTCAAGCAAGGTTTAATTGTATAAATTCAAATAAATGGTGATTTATAAAAAGCAAATAAAAATTTATTTTTATATCTTTTTGATAATCCATTTAATTTTGTGGACTCTGATTCCATCTTTAACAAATAATAATCTTCCACTTGATACAATTGAAGCTTTAGCATGGGGCAGTGATTTAGACTGGGGTTTTAATAAACATCCTCCAATGAGTGCACTGATGGTAGAAATTTTTTATAATATTTTTGGTTCTAATGATTGGGCATATTATCTCCTTAGTCAAATTTTTATAATTTTTTCATTTTTTGTAATTTTTCAATTCAGTAAAGAGATTTTAAATAATGAAATTTTAGCGGTCATAGCTGTTTTATTGTTAGAAGGTATATATTTTTATAATTTCACAACCCCTGAATTTAATGTGAACGTTTGTCAAATTCCTTTTTGGGTTTTAACAGTTTATTACTCATGGAAAATATTTAATCAAAAAGTACCTAAATTAAAAGATTGTGCAATTGTTGGAATATTTGCTGTTTGCGGATTTTTATCTAAATATTTGTTTATTTATTTACTTATAGCAATTGATATACTTTTTATTTATTTAATATTTTTTAAGAAAGAAAAAAAATTTCATTTTAATTATTTAATTTCCTTGGAAGTTTTTTTAGTTTTATTAATCCCTCATGCCATTTGGTTATTTAATAATGATTTTGTTACAATAACGTATGGACTTGCGAGATCTGGATTAGATAGTTCAACTTTTTTAGATCATCTTATTTATCCAATAATATTCATTTTAAAACAATTTGGAATTCTAGTTCCATTTTTTATCATGCTTTATTTTCTCGTAAAAAAAATTAAGATTAATTATAACTTTAAAGATAAAAAACTTTTATTTCTATTAGCAATAAATATTTTGCCAATCTTGTTAATTCTTTTTACGTCTATGATGATGGGCTTAAAAATACGAACAATGTGGATGACACCCTTTTATTTATTCTTTGGAACTTTATTAGTTTATGTTTTTCAAAAGTATATTGTGAAACAAAATTATAAAAGCTTTATAATATCATTTTTAATTTTATTTCTTTTATCTCCCATTACCTATGCATATATTTCAATTACCGAAAATGATAAAAGAACTGACTATCCTGGTAAACAAATTGCAGGTAAAGTTCAATTGAGATGGAATGAACAATTTGAAGAACCAATAAACGTTGTTTTAGGGAATGAGTGGAATGCAGGAAATTTATCCTATCATTTAAAAAACAGGCCAGTTTGGGATGGTGAGGTTGATCAAGATAAGTTAGATACCTATAGTGTTTATATTTGTATTGACAGTATATGCCTTGGTAATAGATGAATGAATTTTTAGAAAAAAACAAAAAGTTAATTTTAATAATATTTATAATTGCTGTAATAGAATTTTCAGGACATGGGATATTTGCGTCCTTAATAAGATTTTTAGGTTCAATTAATTCAATATGAAATTTAAAGTATTAATACCTCTTTATAACGATTGGCAATCTTTACTTAAGCTGTTTAAAAATATTGACCATCAAGTCAGCGATATTGATCATATTATCTCTATTGTAGTTGTAAACGATGGATCAAATGAAAAAGTACCTGATAACTTTCCTAAGTACTCAAAAATAACCTCTATTAAGATTATAAATTTAAAAGAAAACGTTGGTCACGCTAGGTCAATTGCAATTGGTCTAAAATTTATTTTGGAAAATGATGATTTTGATTACGTTATACCTATGGACTCAGATGGCGAAGATAGACCTGATGAAATAAAAGATTTTATAAAAAAAATAGAACCGCAGTGTGACTTACCAATAGTTTGTGAAAGAGTTAGAAGATCAGAGGGATCTTTTTTCAAACTTTGTTATTTTTTACACAAATTAATTACATTTACGTTTACAGGAAGATCTATCAGATTTGGAAATTTCACATGCCTTCCAAAAGAAATAGTGAAAAGTATGACTAATGAAAAAGCCACATGGAGTAGTTTTTCAGGAGCTTTATCAAAAATTGCGAAAATTAAAATTGGGATACCTTCAGAAAGAGGTACTAGATATTTTGGACCATCTAAAATGAGTTTTAAAAATCTTATAATTCATTCTTTGGCGATAATGGCTGTTTTCAAAATCAATGTTTTAATTAGATCAATATTATTTTTTTTTATATATTTATTTTTAATTTATGAAAAAATTTCAATTATTACATTAATTCCTATTTTGCTGATAATTATATTTAATTTATTGATTATCCTAATTTCTAAAAGGGAGAATTTAGAAAATTATAGAAACTCAAATCAGAATATTTTTGATGTAAAAATTATTAAATAATACTAAAATTTTATAATGGAGATTATTAATTTGGAGTCTGTAAAATCATTTGTTGATACACTTTGGGTAATAAACTGCGCTATCTTAGTTTTTATTATGCAAGCTGGTTTCATGTGTATGGAAACCGGTCTATCCCGATATAAAAATAGCATAAATGTAGCCTTGAAAAATGCAGCTGATTTTGGAGTTTCCGTTGTAATTTTTTGGATATTTGGTTTCGGATTAATGTTTGGCAAAAGCTATAACGGTCTTTTCGGCACTGACTTGTTTTTCTTTAAGACAAATGTTGCAGAGTATATGACATACTTTGTATTTCAAGCGATGTTTGTCGCTACAGCAGCAACTATTATTTCTGGTGCTGTTGCTGAGCGTATGAAATTCAACGGATATATAATTATAACTATTTTAGCTACAGGAATAATTTATCCTATCGTTGGTCATTGGACTTGGTCCTCAAGTTATTTGAACAATATGGACGTAGAGAGACAACTATTAGACATCACTGGTCAAATAAATACTACAGGTTGGTTGAGCACTATAGGATTTGTAGACTTTGCAGGGAGTACAATCGTTCACTCAGTTGGAGGGTGGATCGCGCTCTCTGCAGTTTTAATATTAGGTCCTAGAATTGGTAAATACTCAAAAGCAAACAAAGGTAAATTTACAGGTTCAAGTTTTCCTTTAGCAGTTCTTGGCACTTTAATCCTATGGTTTGGATGGTTTGGGTTTAATGGTGGAAGTAACGGTGCAATGGATGAAGCTGTTCCACTTATTTTGATTAATACTTTTTTATCAGCTTCCTTTGGTTTGCTTACAGGTTTAGGAATATCTTTTTTATTATTTAAAAAACCAGATCCATATTATGTAATCCTTGGTCCTTTAGCTGGATTAGTTGCAATTACTGCAGGATGTAATTCAATGACATCAGTAGTTTCAATATTCGTCGGAATTATTGGCGCTGTAGTAGCTATATTTGTAAATGAATTATTAAACAAATATGAAATCGACGATGTTGTGGGGGCAATCCCAGTTCATCTTGCTGCAGGTGTTTGGGGCACTCTAGCTGTCGGTTTTTTTAGTGATTTAGAAACCCTCGGTACGGATTTAAGTAGACTAGAACAAATTAAAGTTCAGTTTATAGGTGTTATCGCCATAGGCCTATTTGCTTTTATAGGATCTTTTACCATATTAAAAATTTTAAATTCTTTTTATCCTTTACGAGTAAGTCCTATTCAAGAAGAATTAGGTCTTAATATTGCAGAACATAACGCAACATCAGTAGAGCATGATTTAATTTCTATATTAGATAAACAATCGGAGACTGGTGATTTGACAATTAGAGGTCCACAAGATCCTTTTACTGCAGGAGGTGTCATAGGGTTATATTATAATAAACTAATGAGTAAATTAGAAACCAGTGAAATAGAGAAAAAAAAATGGCGTGATAGAATAACTGGAGAAGTTAAGCTTGCAGTTAAAGTACAAGAAAATTTCTTACCTAAAAGAAATTTAGATAATTATCCAGTTCACGGAATTAATTTAGCAGCAAGAGAAGTCTCAGGTGATTTTTTTAGTTTTTATCCTCACAACGAAAGCGTTTATTTTGTTATTGCTGATGTTGCTGGAAAAGGAATTCATGCAGGTATGGTTATGGCAAAAGCCTCAACTTTATTTGAGATTATGTCTCGTGATAAGGTTGATGTAGATGAAATGGCATTTCATATGAATAATGATTTACATCTAACTAAAACTGGCGGAATGTTTGTTACTTCAATTATTGGAAATTATAATATTATTACAGACGAAATTTCATGGGTAAATGCAGGCCATCAACCAGCTATTATAAGAAATAATAAAGGTAATTTTGAGGAATTTGAGAGCAAATCTCCTCCTCTAGGAGTTATTAAACAAGGTACAAAATCTAATTACTTTGTTAATAAATATAAATTAAATGGAAACAGATTTTACGCTTTCACAGACGGTTTATCTGAAAGTTTAGATAAAGATAACAAAGAGATTGGTATTGAAGGCTCCAAAGAAGTTATCAATAGAAACTTTAATAAAAACCCTGATGATGAATTAAATCTTATCACCAAAGAAATCGCTACTAACGCAAATAACAAAAATCTTAGTGATGATCTTACTCTTATTATTATTGGTAAATAAAAACTTTTATTATCTGTCAGCCTATCCTAATTTTTGGCATGCAGTAGAAATCCGCAGTATCTATTTTTGATGAATACTCTCTTCTCATATTCCATTTTTTATGAATCCCAGCACTTGCAAGGCTTAAAGTAGATCTACCATATCGATAGTTGGTACTATCAATTGATCTCATTAAACTATTTATTTTTTCGTCTCTATCAGATGAAAATAAATTTTTCCTTTCAGTGTCATTCGATAAGCCTGTTAGCATTACTCCCGCTTTTTGATAACGATAACCATTTTTAAAAATATTTTCTAGAATAGAAACGGCTGTTTTCACTATTTCAATACTGTTGTTTGTTGCAATTGGAAAATCTATCGTTTTAGAATTTGAGTAATAACCAAAGTTTCTTTGAAAAGGACTTGTTCTAACAAATACTGTTATTGATTTTGCGACTAAAGACTCTGATCTTACTTTCTCTGAAGCGTTTAAACAATAATTTGCAACTGCCTCTTTTAATTCTTGAAAACTTTCAACTCTTTTACCGAAAGAACGCGAAACTACACAGCTTTTTCTTTTTGAAGCTGTTTTTTCAAGATCTATACAC
>CACABD010000022.1 GCA_902530715.1 uncultured Pelagibacteraceae bacterium | reverse complement strand
CATGGAGTAATTTAATTGCACTTTGTTATAAGGATAAACCAATTATGGGATTGGCAAATTTTCCCATCTTAAACAAATTTTATATCAACCAAGATAGTAGAAAAGCCTTTCTTTTTAACGGAAAGAAAAAAATAAAATTAAGATCTTCAAATTGTAAAAAATTTAAACATGCAAAAATATCAGGAGATTTTCACGGTCAATATAGTTTAGATAAACTTAAAAAAGTTAAAAAACTATTACCACGAATGCAGTTTCCTTGTATGGATGCTTTAAGTTACTCACATTTTTGTGAAGGTAAAATTGATACAGTATTTCAAAGCGGAAATAAAATTTGGGATATTTATCCTTTAATTCCGATTATAAAAGCTTCAGGTGGAATTGTAACTAATTGGGAAAATAAAGAAAATTTTAAAAGTGGGAATGTTTTGATATCTTCGAGTAAGCTGGTTCACAAGCAAATGCTTAAAATGTTAAAACCACTCAATTAATTATTTTTAATAAAATCTTTTATATAATCTCTTAACTTGATTTTACCAAAGTGTTTATAAACTCTGTTGGAAAGATTCATATCAGTAAGAGCAGACGCATATCTTTCCCCAGCTCTTCTTGGCAAGTATTTGATTTTCCTTTTGAACATTTTTGCAACCTTGATGATTGAAAAACTTTCTCTATGAGAAATACTATAATGTCTACAAAGATTTTTCTTCCAAGCCACAAAGCAAATTTTAACTGTATCATTAATGTGAGTGAATCTTCTTGATTGAGTTCCAGGTCTTACAACAGGAAGTGGCTTTTTTCTTTTGTAAAAATCCTCAAATATTCCAATAACGGTTGCCATACTTCCTTTGCCAATTTGATTAGGCCCATAAACATTGTAAAAATAAATTATTTCATATTTAAAATTAAACCATTTCTTCATATTTTCTAAGAGTTCTAAATTTTTTGCTTTTGTAAAAGCATAAGGTGATAAATCTTTATCTTTCCCTTTGTTTCCAAGTGATGCGGATGTTGCGCTATAAATTAATTTTATTTTATTTTTTAAACAAAAATTTATTACAGCATTAGTACCTATAGAGTTTGACTCTATACATTTATCCATCTGTAAAAAACTTTGATAAATTCTAGCAAATTCTCCAAAATGAAAAATAGAGTGAATTTTTTTTGGATTTATAACCGTGCTGATATTTTTCGTGTGTCCTTTTATATATTTTACTCTAGGGCTTCTAATATGATTTTTCTTTGAGCTTGAACTATAATTATCAATTGAAATTATATTGAATTTTGTTTTTTTTAAAAAATATTTAATAAGATTTGTTCCAACAAATCCTGCTCCACCAGTGATTACTATCTTTTTAGCGCTCATCAAACAGTTATCTATTAATTTAAATATTTATTTATGTAAATAACTAAATTAGAATAACAATTAAATAGGAGGAATATGGAAATTTTTAAACCAATTAATGAAAAAAAAGCAAAAGGCAAAGTCAAAAAAATTTTTAGTGAAATAAAAAAAACCAGAAAAATAACAAAAATACCAAATTTTTGGAAATCAATTGCACATAATCCTGCACTGCTTGAAAGAACTTGGAATAGTCTTAAAGCAATTATGAAAAATGGAGCTTTGGATGCTGTTACAAAAGAGTTAATTTATGTAGCTGTTTCAATTACTAATAGCTGTGGATATTGTACAAGATCACACACATTTGCAGCTAAAAAGAAAGGTGCAACAGATCAAATGATAAAGGAAATGATCGACGTTGTTGGCATAGCTAATCAAAATAATAAATTAGTGGAAGCTTATCAAGTTGAAGTAGATAAAATTTACAAATAATATGAGCAATTTAATTGGATATGTATATTTATTATTAGCAGTTGTTCTTGGAATAACTTCTAACGGATTTTTAAAAACCACAAATGGTTTTACCAATATTGGCCCAACAATTATGTGCATGGTTACCATACTCCTATGCATATTTTTTTTAGCGAAAGCCATGATGATAATCCCAGTTGGCTTTACATATGCAACTTACGGAGGCTTAACTATAACAGCGGTAACTATTTTTGGCATATTTAAGTATAACCAAATACCAAACATATACGGTATTATTGGAATTATAATGATCATCGTAGGCGTAATCCTCGTAAATTTTTTGGGAAAGACAAATTAAATTTTATCGAGGTAGGACAATTCTACATAGCGGTAATTATTGAATTTAAATAGATAAAGTTTAAACGTATTGAATGAATCAATTTAATCTATCAGACAATACGTATTTTAAGTACACTGTGTCAGGCCAAGGTCCAAACTTGTTACTTTTGCACACAATTAGAAATAGGATAGAGTATTATGAAAGAATACTTCCTTTGTTAATCAAGAAATTTAAAGTTTTTTGTATTGAACTACCAGGTCATGGAGACTCACCAATTAATAAAAAAACAAATTATAATATTGAATTTATTACTAATTCAATAGTAGAGTTTATAGATCAAAAACAATTAGACCACATAACTATAGCAGGAGAATCAATTGGTGCTGTGTTAGCTGCTACTGTAGCAATTAAAGCTCCCTCAAAAGTAGAAAAAATTTATTGTTTCAATCCATATGATTACGACACTAAATTCGGTGAAGGAGTAAGTAGAGGTAACTTTATTTCTAAATTTTTGTTTTTGCATATGCGTCTGCCACTTGGAATAGGATATTTTTTCAGTAAACTTGAGTGTTTTCCAATTTTATGGGTTATTTTTAGAGGAGGTGTTTTTAAAAAAAAATCGATTACTAAAAGCTATATATCTTCATTAGCTAGATCTATTAAGAAAAAACATTTTACTTATCACGAAAGAAACATTTTTTTTAATTTTATTTTATCATCGAAAAAAAAAGAAATTTATAACAATCTAAAAACAGATGTTAATCTTATTTATGGAGAGCATGATTGGTCTCAAAACTCAGAAAGAGAAGAAACCATGAAATTATTAGGATTAAATACTTTTGAAGTCATGAAAGATACTGGTCATTTTTCTTTTTTAGAGTCCCCTATGAAAGTTGCTGAATTAATAAAAGCATGAATATTCGGTATCTATTATTCTCTGGGTAACTTTAATAACTTCACTAGGTATAATTAATTAACATTAGGACAATACAGCTCAGTTAAAAATATTGAATATTTTGTTATTTCTTTTATAAGAAAGCTATGAGCATATGTACACTATCACTAATTTCATTAGCGTTAATTCCTATAGCTTTATTTGTGTTTAAAAAACCTTCTAAGCAAGAAATAAAAAAATTTGAGAGTAAAAACCAAGACCGTTTAAACTGGTCTAGAATGGGCTTTTAAATTTAAAGAATTTCGGGTGAATAAAATCGTTTGGTTTAGATACGACCTGAGGCTAGAAGACAATGAAGCTTTCATAGAGGCAACTAAAAATGGTAATGTTTTACCAATTTTTATTTTTGATGAAAATTATTACAAATTAGATACGTCTAGTTCTTTTCATTTAAAATTTTGCGAAGATTCACTTAAAGAATTAAACCACAGTTTAAAAAATTTATATAATTCAAAAATAAATATTTATTATGGGGATACGACTGAGATTTTAAAAAATATTTCAAAAAAATTTAATATAAGTGAAATTTATTCACATCATGTATTTAAAAATAATTATCTTAGCAAAATTGACGGAAAAATTTCTAAATTTTTCAAAGAGTGCAATATTCGGTGGTATTTATTTAATCAATTCGGGATACAACTAGGTAAAAGAGATAGATATCGTTGGTCATATAACTGGAATAAATTTATTAACCAGCCAGTTTTAGAAAAAAGAGTAAATTGTAATTTCATTAAAGATCCTGATCATAATAAAAATTGCGCAATATCTACAAATTTTATAGATGATAAATTAATTCAAGAAGGAGGAAGGAAAAATGCAGTAAAATTGCTAAATTCCTTTTTAGATAATAGATCTGATAATTATCAAAAAGAAATGTCTTCACCAATTACTGGTGAAAAATCTTGCTCAAGATTAAGTCCATACATAACTTATGGTAATATTTCATTAAGAGAAATATATAGGGCTACAAAACAAAAATTGAATGAAGATATTTCTATTGTAAAAAAAAAATCTTTGATAGCTTTCAAAAGTAGACTTGCATGGCACTGTCATTTTATTCAGAAGTTGTATGATGAACCAGAAATAGAATTTAAAAATTTAAATAGCGCTTTTGATGGTTTAAGGGAAGATGATTTTAATCCTTATTATTATGAGGCTTGGAAAAATGGAAACACAGGTTATCCTTTTATCGATGCGTGTATGAGATATTTAAAAGTCAATGGTTGGATAAACTTTAGAATGCGTGCAATGCTTGTCTCATTTGCCTCATATCAATTATGGCTAGATTGGAAAAAAACATCAAAACATATGGCCAAATTATTTACAGATTATGAGCCAGGGATACATTATTCACAGTTTCAAATGCAGTCAGGAACTACCGGTATCAATTCTATTCGGATTTACAATCCAATAAAACAGTCCATAGATCAGGATCCAGATGGGGATTTTATTAGAAAGTGGGTCCCAGAATTAAAAAATGTTCAAGGTAAACTTATACATGAGCCATGGAAAATGACTTACATTGATCAGAAAAGTATTAGTATTGAGTTAGGCAAAAACTATCCTTTACCAATTATTGAAAATAATAAAGCTACTAAGATAGCAAAAGATAAAATATGGAAAGTTAAAAAATCTAAAGAGGCTAAATTTTTATCTAGCCAGATTTTGATTAAACATGCTAGTTTATCTTCAAGATGATAATTTATGTGCGGTAGATACGTCATAACAAAACCAGTTGAAAAAACTGTAAAAATTGTAAAATCATCTACAACAGTCAAAGATGATGAAAACTTTAACGCACACCCAAGTCAAGCATTACCAATAATAAAATCATATTCAAATGGTAAGACTTTAGAATTAGTGAAGTGGGGAATAGTACCATCATGGGCAAAACAAAAGGATTTTAGACCTTTAATAAATGCAAGAGTAGAAACAATTGATGAAAAAGTTTCTTTTAAAAAACTTATAAAAACAACAAGATGTGTTGCTGTAATGGATGGTTTTTATGAGTGGAAACGATCTAAAGAAAACAAAACTCCGTTTTATTTTAGAAGAAAAGACAAAAAACCTTTATATGTTGCAGGGATTTTTGAAAACAATGAATTTTGTTTAATTACTGAAGAGGCTAGTCAAAATGTCATGGATATACATCATAGACAGCCAGTAATTCTAGATAATAATGAAATAGACAATTATTTAGATCTTAAAAAGGATGGCAAAAGATACTTGAGCCAGATTAAGAAAATCCCTTTAAATTTTTATGAGATATCTAAAGAAGTTAATAAACCTACAAACAATTATCCATCATTGATTAGTAAGTTAAATTAATAATGGATTTAACTAAGTATAAAAACAAAAGTAGAATTCTATTAATTAAATCCCCAAATTATAAATTAAAAGATTACTTAAATATTAAATATGTTTATCAAAAGCACATAAAAAAATTTCATAAAAGACATGTCAAATTAATTACAAAAATAGATAAAAAAGGTTTTAAAATAAATTTCATTGATTTTGATGGTAAAACGAAAAAAGTTTTGAATAAAGTTAACACCAATACTTTATTTAAATTTATTGATACTCTGAAGATTAGTAAAACTATAAAACCAATAAATTTATCTCTATTTTCAGATTATAATCCTAAAACTACAACCCATGGATTAGGATTTAAAAATAAAGAAAAAGCTTTGTATACTGTTGATACGATTAAAAACAGACCTATAAAATATCAAGTTAATGTAATTGCAACTATGCTAGGACGTGCAAAAAAACACCCTCATAAAACAAAAGAAATGAACGATTCAATAAAAGTTTTTAGTAAATGGATGTCTAATTATAAACAAAGTTCTAAGAAGTAATTTTATCTACAAATTTTTTAACAACCGGGGCAAGACTTAATACAGTAATAATTGCAATGGGTAAACTTACAGACCAAGCTTTCAAAAATCGTTTTACATATAATTCGTCTAGGCCAGTGTTAATATAAGTAATTAATAAAGTCATGATAAGACTTGTAAAAAATCCTACAATTAATGTAAAAAGCAATTGAGAGTATTTTTTTGGTAACATCTACTTAGGTAAATTTGTTGCTCCAGCAATATTATTTTCCTGGTTTAATTACACTGTTAGCTGCATTTGCTGCATTACTAAAAGCTTTATTATAGTCAATTACCTCATGAACCATTAAATCATCCATAAGGCCAGAATTTTTAAAAGCTATTTTTAATGCAACGGCTTGTTCGTATTCCCCTTCAACGCAAGAAATTACGTCAAATCTACCTCTAACCCATTCGTAAGAAATAAGCTTTAAACCAGCTGCCTCTGTTACCTTTTTTGTAGAAGCAAATCTGTCTGCAGTTGGTTCATTCTGCATTCTCTTCATTAGTTCTCCGCTGATCTTGCCTATTAAATAAAATTTTGCCATTTTTTTCTCCTTTTGTTTATTAGTTTAATTACACTCCTTTAATTATAATTAAATTACCTTCAGAATTTTTTTGGCGAAGTTCTTTCACTGGTTTGTATAGATCTGAGTTATACCACTCCAATGCTTTTTCGTAAGTAGGAAATTCAATAATTACATTCCTAGTATAATCCCATTTACCTTCCATAGATATATACTCACCAGCTCTTACAACATACTTACCACCGAATTGTTTTATAGTTTCAGGAACTTGCTCTGCATAAACTTTAAAACCTTCTTTGTTGGTCATATTAATTTGAGCTATCACATAACCAGGCATTTTAAATCTTTTTTTACTTAGTTTCTGAAGTCCATGATGTTTCCACACTCTTCTGGATCAGTAGTAAACATGCTGTTCATGTCACCAAGTTGATCTATAATGGCTTCTTTACTTTCTGCTTCCCATCTGCAGAAAACTTTCATAGAGTCACCCGCACCTACCATAGTAACTAAGCATTTTGCTTTTGAACCTGTTACACCTTTTTTAAGATCTTCGTGTGGAGTTGAAGTAACAAAATCCATGAATTTTTTCTTCATCTCTTCAGATTTAAAAATGTGTGTTGCTAAATAGTTTTTCATTATTATCCTTTCGTTTGTTAAATTTTAATCAATATAATCCATTAAGGTAAAGGTTTTATTACAAATGAGGAATGCGTTTTTTAGATCCAACTAGGAACAGGAAGCCCTTTTTCTTGTAAAAACTTTTTATTAAACAGCTTAGAGTTGTATTTATCAGATCGATCACAAAGTATTGTGACGATAGTTTTACCCGGCCCTAATTTTTTACCTAGCTTGATAGCTCCTGTAACATTTATTGCACAACTAGTTCCTAAACTCAAACCTTCATTTTGAATCAAATCATATAGAACTGGCAAAGCTTCTTTATCAGTTACTTTAAAAGCACCATCAATTTTAGCTTTTGCAAAATTAGCAGTCACTCTACTTGATCCAATTCCTTCAGTAATTGAACTTCCTGAAGATTTTAATTCACCATTTTCAATATGATCAAAAAGGGAAGAACCATCAGGATCAGCTAAAAATATTTTTATATCTTTATTTTTTTCTTTTAGAAAACTACTTACTCCACTAATAGTACCTCCAGTACCAGAAGAACAAACAAATCCATCTACCTTTCCATCAGTTTGCATCCAGATCTCTGGACCAGTTGTTTCATAATGACCTTTTGAATTTGCAGTATTATCAAATTGGTTAGCCCAAACTACTCCATGGTTATTAGAACTCTTTAAATCATCAGCTAATTTTGCAGCTACTTTTACAAAATTACCATCATCTTTATAAGGTTTAGGTGGTACCAACCTTAAGTCAGCACCCATATTTCTTAGCATATCTTTTTTCTCTTGAGTTTGATCTTCGTTCATAACAATGATTGTTTTATACCCAATTGAATTTCCGATTAAGCATAAACCAATTCCTGTATTTCCGGCAGTTCCTTCAACTATCGTTCCACCTTTTGATATTAGTTTTTTTTCCTCTGCATCTTTAATTAAAGCAAGTGCTGCTCTATCCTTAACTGAGCCACCAGGATTTAAGTATTCTGCTTTACCATAAATATTACATCCAGTTATCTCAGATGCAGCTCTTAATTTCACTAAAGGAGTGTTTCCAATTCCTTCAATAAAATTGTTTTGTGGTTTACTCATTAATTTTTATCACTATCTTGAGTTATACCATAAGGTTTAAAGTTTTGATCTTCAGTTGTAACTTCACCAACATTTTTTGCGGGTATTCCAACCATTACTGAATTTTCTTCAACATTTTTTGTTACTACAGCATTAGCACCAATTTTTGCATTTTTTCCAATCACAACTGGTCCTAATATCTGTGCACCAGATCCAACAACCACATTGTCCATTAATGTTGGATGTCTTTTTGTATTTCTTTGATCGTCGGAATTTATACTTGGAGATATTCCACCAAGAGTGACCATATGATAAATAGTTACATTATTACCAATTTCAGAAGTCTCACCTATAACAACTCCCATACCGTGATCTATAAATAAATTTTTTCCAATCTTTGCATTAGGATGAATTTCTATTCCTGTTAAAAATCTTGAAAACTGAGAAATTATTCTTGCAATCAAATTAAATTTTGCAATCGCAAAAAAATTTGCAATTCGATGAAAGAAAACAGCTTTTGCGCCAGGATAAGTTAAAATCACACTTAGTTTTGATTTAGCAGCTGGATCTCTT
>CACABD010000021.1 GCA_902530715.1 uncultured Pelagibacteraceae bacterium | reverse complement strand
ACTTCTGAAATTATTTTAGTCTGATGTTTATTTGTTGTCTTTCCCATTATTATAAACTCTCTTGAGAAGTTAACTTTGTTTTTCCAAGAAAAAACAGATTGAATATTATTAAAAATATTTGCACAAGCTATCAACTTTTTCTTTACCAAAACTGATGAAATTTTTTTAGCCTCTTTAATATTGGGACAAGTTATGTAAAAAAACATTTGCATTAACTAGTATTGTTTTCATCCCAAAGCTTTTTAATATCTACAAAGGGAGATAAGCCATAACTTGAATTTACATTGGTTAGATGAATAGATAGTGTATTTATTGGTGATATACCAATCTCATTTAACAAAATTTCGTTAATATATTTTTCAAAAGGGTCATGTCTTTTTTCACAAGTTTTTTTTAAATTATCCCAATATTTTTCAAACATATTTTTAGATATCATAAAAGTACATAAAATTTTTTGGACTGTCCTCCAGTGTTGATTACTGCCTATTAAAATATTTGTTTTTTCATTAGACATATAATTAAAAGGATAGTCACAAGGGCAAATTATAATATCTTTTTCAAATTGTGAGCTTACTCTTTCATAGGTGTTGATCATATCAGTCAAAGAACTTTCAAAATGTAAATAATCATCTTCTACAAAATAAATTAAATCACTATTTTCTTTTTTTGCAATTTCAAAACATTTTAATAGGCTAGATAGGTTAGAAAATGTAAGATCATTAGCATTCTCAAATATTTTTTCCTTATGCTCTTCTTTTTTATGATTTATAATTAAATATTTCGATTGGTTTTTATTTAAAACTTCCTTAATTTTATTTAGATTATCTGATTTAGAATTGTCATCAACAATTAGTAAATTGACGTTAATTGATGAATTCTCTTTTTTAAGTTGTTTGATAGATTTAATTAATGAAAACAAACATCTTAATACGTACTCGATTTTGGGTTCTTCAAAAACTCTCTTTTTGTTCTGGTCCCAAATGTCTATGTTAGAATTAGTCCTAAATATAACTGATAAATTTTTAATTTTTTTCGTTATTTCTACCTCACCTAAAGGTAGAATTATTGACTTGTCTTTATTAGATAATTTTTCATTAAGATTTTTTTCAAGAGTTGGTGAGTAAAATTCGTTTTGATCTATTATTTCATAACCAGCTAATTTAGATATTTTTATAAATAACTTTTTAAAGATGTTTTTTTTCATTTTTTTTGATATTAACAGATTACACATATATGACTATTAAATCATCACAAGATCTCGTTAATAATGCATTAAAAGAAATTAAAACTGTTACAAGCAACGAAGCTGCAAAATTATTTAAGGAAAATAAATGTAATTTAATTGATATTAGAGACATAAGAGAACTTGAAAGAGATGGAAGAGTGAAAAACTCGCTACATATTCCTAGAGGGATGTTAGAATTTTGGATGGATCCGTCTAGTCCGTATCACAAACAAGGAAAAATCGATCCATCAAAAGAAACAATATTGTTTTGTGCTGCTGGTTTAAGATCTGCTCTTGCCACTAAAACTTTACAAGACATGGGTTTTAAAAACGTGTCTCATGTTGATGGTGGTTTTAGTACTATTAAGGCTAGCGATTTTGAAATTATTTAATTGCCTCATCAATTACATAATCTAACCTGTCTTGTCCCCAATAAATTTTGTTATTAAAAAAAAAAGTGGGAGCACCAAAAATTTTTTTGGAAAAAGCTTTATCGGTGAGCAACTTTAGCTTTTCTTTAGTCTCCTTTTTCTCAATATCTTGAAAAAATTTATCAACATCAATATTTATTTCTTTTAATTTTTTTTCAAAAATACTTCTGTCTGATAAATCTAAATTTAACTTCCAGTAAGAATCAAAAAAAGTATCTATATATTTTTCAAGTAAATTATCCTTTAAAACCAATGTCCCTCTCATCAGATAGAGAGAATTAATAGGAAATTTTTCATTAAAATAAAAATTGATACCAAGTTTCTTTGAAATCATTTCACAATCTTGGATCATAAATTCGTTTTTATGATCAATAAATGCATTCGCGGTTATTCCAGCTAATTTGTGCAAACCACCTAAAAGCATTGGTTTGTATAAAAAATTAATATTTTTACCATTTTTTAATTTTTTAATTTTTTTATGGGCAATGTATGTATATGGACTTGAAAAATCGTAATAAAACTGAATTTCCTTAATCATACAATGATAATTTTTTTGCAAAAAAGATTCTTATTAGCCAGTATATAAACAATCCAATAGGACCTATAAAATATGTAATCAATAGTGGAAAAAAAACTAAAAATTTTGACATAGAAAATTTTAAACTATCACTTACAATCCAAGCACCACAAAATAAATTTATCGCTAAAAAATGGCACCAAAACATTATTAAAAAACCTGTCTCAGAAAATAATTCAGACAATTGTTCCAAACCTAAATAAAGATTAAAATTATTCTTAAAATCAAATTCTGTAAGAAAAAAGTAATATAATAAATAAGCATAAATAAATGAAAAAATCATAAATGGAAATATTGATCTAACCATATATTTACTTACGCCTGAGCTTGGAAAAAATAATAGCACTAACCAAAAGGGCAGAACACCTAAATTCAACCATAAGTAAATCATTGGAACTGTGAAGAAGTTATTAATTTGTTCAATCATTAAAGTTTATAATATATTAAAAATTAAAATGATTCCTTTAAAAAATAAAAAAAAGAGTTTTGAAGATACAGTTCAAGAGATGAGAGATTTTTCAACGAAGTATATTGAAAAGTATGCTCCTTCAAAGCAGCAATTAAAGACTTATTTACTAAAAAAATATTTGAAATTTGGAGCGGTAGGCATAAAAAAAAATGAAATTAAAGATTTAATTGATGTAGTTCTGAGCGATCTTGAAAACTCTAAATATTTAAATGATAAATTTTATTCTAATAGTAAAGCAAAAAATCTTATTCAAAGGGGTAGCTCAATTAACAAGATAAGAAATTATTTAATGTCAAAAGGCATTAATCAAAAATTTGTTAAGGAAACTTTAGACAAAATAAAAGATGAAAATGAAGATCAAGATTTTTTTTCTGCGTTAAAAGTTTGTAAAAAAAGAAGAATAGGCCCATGTAGAATAGAGGATAATAGACCGTTATTTTATAAAAAAGATATTGCGGTCTTAGCAAGAAATGGTTTCGATTTTGATACATCAAAACGAGTTATGGAACTTTCAAAAGAAGAGTACGAGAAAATCACTCGTCTTTTTTAGTTTTCTTATTTTTCTCTATTAAATAATAATCAATTTTTGATCTAATAAAATTTTTAACTATTACAAATACAATTAAGCCAAAAATCGATACGCTAACAATTATAATTAAAATAATTCTAAGTTGTTCACTCATTAAGAAGCAATCTTGCACTTTTTACTACTAAACTTGGATTTTTAAAATCCTTTTTCCCATACAATATTTCATTTCCATTCATGTCTTTTAATGAACCTCCGGCATTCCTTAATATTGCATCACCTGCTGCTATATCCCACTCAGAAGCTCTGGGATCTGCAACATATAAGTCAAACTCCCCAGATGCAATAACGCAAAACTTATAAGAACTTTTCATTTTTGTTATGTTTTTTATATTATATTTATTGTGAATGTCTTTTATATCTCCTTTAATATTATCAGAGTAAACTAAAGCGCTTAGTTCTTTATTTTTAGAATTGATTCCGGAATCTAATTTTGTTTCTACATTATCTTTTAACTCGAAACAATTATTGATACCAAAAGTATAAAACAATCTTTTTTTTGCTGGTGCATTAATAATCGCTATTTCAGGTTTTTTATTAATAATTAAACCAGCGTTTAAAGTAAATTCTTCTTTGTTATTTAAATAATCATATGTTCCATCTATCGGATCTACCAACCAAAAAGTTGATAGATTACAAGAGTCTTTATTGTCAGATACTTCTTCTGAAACAATTGGAATTTCAGGGGTTATTTCTTTTAGTTTATTTGTTATTATTTCATTGACCTTCAAATCCCCATTAGTAACAGGAGTATTATCATCCTTTATAATTTTCTTTAAACCCTTATCTCTTAATTCAAGAGCAATATCTCCAGCATTAATAAAAGTTTTGATTAATTCATAAATAATTTTTTTTTTTAACTTATCGTCCATTTGATTTTAATTTAGTTAACTCAACTATATCTGAATTTATTACTTTTTTACCTACATTTTCAAAATTAACTGTAACTTTCCCTTTGATAATAGATTGCACTTGCCCGATACCCCAGTCTTTTTGTTTAGGATTAACTACTTTGTCACCTGGCTCAAAATCTAAAAACATATAGTTTAACTTATAATAGAAAAAAGTATAATTTCCAAACTTATGAAAAATATTTTAAATTCTCTTGGATTTGAAAAGTGCCCAAAAGATACAACAGTGGTTGTTGCAATGTCCGGTGGGGTAGACTCTTCTACTGTTGCAGGCATGATGAAAAAAGAGGGCTATAAAGTAATTGGTATCACGCTGAAGTTATATGATGAAAATAAAGAGGTAGCTGCCTCAAAAACTTGTTGCTCAGGTCAAGATATATTTGATGCGAAAAGGGTAGCTAACAAATTAAATATTGAACACAAAATTTTATATTATCAAAATAAGTTTAAGGAAGGTGTAATAGACAACTTTGTAGAAAGTTATTTAAAAGGAGAAACACCTATTCCGTGTGTTCAATGTAACAAGACAGTAAAATTTAATGATTTATTTCAAGAGTCTTTAAATATTAAAGCAGATGCTTTAGTTACTGGCCATTATGTTAAAAGTATAACCAAAAATAATCAAACGGAAATGTATAGAGCCGTTGACACAAACAGAGACCAAAGCTACTTCTTATTTAATACTACTAGAGATCAATTAAATTTTTTAAGATTTCCATTAGGAAATTTGTTAAAAAAAGAAACTAGAGAAATAGCAAAAAAACTTCAATTAAATGTTGCAGACAAACCTGATAGTCAAGATATTTGTTTTGTACCAAATGGTGATTATGTATCAGTTATTCAAAAATTCAGACCAGATGCATTTAAAAAAGGAAATATAAAAAATTCTGTAGGCAAAGTTTTAGGAGTACATGATGGGATTGTAAACTTTACTATTGGTCAAAGAAGGGGAATTAAAATTGCAGCAAAAGAGCCGTTATATGTAATTGATATAAATTCTGATAAAAATGAAATAATTGTTGGTGAAAAAAAAGAATTAATAAAAAAAAATATTAATTTAAAAAACTTAAATCTTCTAGCTGATAAGAAATATTTTGATGAAAATATTTTTGTAAAAGTAAGATCTACAGGCAAACTTTTAAAATCTAAATTAAATTTAAACAATGGAAAAACATCTTTAATACTATTAGAAGATGAATATGGTATTTCACCAGGTCAAGCATGTGTTTTTTATAAAAAAGATATAGATGGCGATAGAGTCCTAGGTGGAGGCTGGATTACTCAGTAATTAGTTTGTTTTTTCCACATGAAGAAAGTTAGAACATAAAATAATATAACACCTAGAAAAAAGTCCCACTCTAATGCATGCTTAATATGCTTATTACCTGGCATAGTTACAATTGGTATGCTTACTATCATTACAAGCACTAAAGTTGACACTAAAATAGCTTTTAATTTTAAGAATTTTAAATTTATAAAACTTAATAATTTATTTTTAATTGAGTACAAGGTAACAACCAAATAAGCTTGGGCCACTACTTCAAAAATAATAAAAACTAACATTATTACTCTTCTGAATAATTTATAAAGATCGTAATCAAATTTAATACCTAAGAAAATTGAATGAATGATTAAACAGATAGCTGAACCAATACCAAATATTAAAATTTTTTTTGAATTTTTATGTTCTCCATGTATGTCCAAAATAATTTTTTTAATATACAGCCAATATCTTATCAATAAGTAAGCTGTTAGAAACATGGCTGGTTTGAAAATTAAGTATGTTGGAAAAACTCTTGCAGTCCTGCTTATTGATGCGCCTCCATCAATATACGGAATTGTGCTATGTATTATATGCTCTTTGTTTGGAAATAGTTCATGAAAGTTCGTTATTAATATCAGACAAGTGTTAATAGCTAAGAAAGGAATTATAAAAATCCATATGCTCATGGATTTGACTTTATTTATGGTATCCATTTTAAGTAGATTTATTTTTTCTTATTTTTTTTTCTAGCTCTTCTTTTTTTTGATCCCATCTTCCTTCTACCACGATGTTTCTTTGGGTATCCCATAAGTTTTCTCCTTTTATTATTTTATTGACTTATATGTGGGATATAGCATTGTCATATTTAGTTATCAAATTTTTTTATGGGTTATTCATTCAAAACTTTTTTAAAACATACTGCTAAAGATTTCTATAATCAGTCTGTAAATCCTCCAGTTGTTAGAGCATCTACAATTTTGTTTAAGTCTCTTAATGACATTAGAAAAACTCAAAAAAAACTCTTAAAAGATCCTACTGGAGGCCATTTTGATTATGGAAGGCAAGGAACTTCAACAACACATGCATTATCAAAAATTTTAGCAAAATTAGAGGAGTCATATCATGTTTTTCTAACACCAACTGGTTTTGGTTCTGTTTTCCTTGCCATGTTTAGTGTAGTAAGACCTGGGGATGAAATTTTAGTTTCTGACCCAGTGTACAGTCCTACGAGAATTTTAACCCAGGATTTTTTCAAAGATTTTAATATTAAAGCCATATTTTATAATCCAAGAGATTTGGCCACATTAAAAAATAATATAACAAAAAAAACAAAATTAATATTTGTCGAAAATCCGGGTAGTAATACATTTGAATTTCAAGATCTCTCAAAAATAATTTCTATTGCTAAAAAAAAAAAAATTTTTACAGCTATAGATAATACATGGGGAACACCATATTTTCTAAAACCTATTAAGTTAGGATTTGATATGGCTATTGTATCAGCAACTAAGTATTATTCTGGACATTCAGATGTGATGGGAGGAAGTTTAGCAGTAAATAAAAGGGTATTTAAATTTGTTCAAAAAGCAGAAAAAATTTCTGGTTTAAGAATGGGACCAGATGATGCTTATTTAATAATTAGAGGTCTTAGAACTTTAGATACAAGATTAGATAGACACGAGATAAATACAAAAAAAATTGTTTCCTTTTTAAATAAACATAAAAAGATTACAGTTTTGTATCCTCATAAAAAAGGAACTATCGACTATAAGATGTGGAAAAAATATTACAGAGGTTCATCAGGTCTAATGGGTCTTAAAATAAAATCTAAAAATATCAGTTCCATAGATAAATTTGTTAACTCTTTAAAATTGTTTGGTTATGGATATAGCTGGGGAGGTTTTGAAAGTCTAGCTTTGCATCAAGAAATTAGAAAACAAGGAAAGAGAAAATACTTTAATTTATCAAAAGATGAACACATTGTTAGATTACATATTGGTTTGGAAGACCCCAAAGATTTAATAAACGACTTAAAAAGATCATTAAGATTTATTCAATGAGTTCAGAAAAGTTCATAAAAAATAATTTAGCATTAGTTACTTTAATTGCAGCATCGCTTGTAGTTTTTATATCCTTAAGTGTAAGACAAGTGTTTGGTATGTTCTTTATGGACTTTAATGCAGATTTGGGAATTACTAACACTGAATTTGGTTTAGCAATTGGTATTCAAATGTTAGGTTGGGGTTTATCAGGCCCAGTTTTTGGAGCAATTGCTGATAAATATGGTGGACATAAAGCAATATCTTTAGCTTTTGTATTTTATATCATTGGTATCTATTTTTTATACAATGGTCCTAACACAGGAATTTACTTTCAAGTTTGGTTAGGTGTTCTCGTCGGTATTGGATGTGGCGGAACGGCAATTAGCATACCAATGTCGATTGTTGGCAAACATTTTCCTTTATCAAATAGAACTATTGCAATGAGTATCGTAACGGCAGTAGGGTCATTCGGATATTTTTTATCACCATTATTCACTAACTATTCACTTGGAAATTATGGATGGGTACAAACATTATTTTATTTTATGTTATTTTTGTCTTTAGGTTTTCTAATATCATTTTTTGTTCGTTCCCCGCAAATAATTGAAATGAAAGATGGAGGCAGTCAATCTACTATAGATGCTTTAAGTGAGGCTTTTAGAAATAAAAGTTACGTATTACTTTTGTCAGGATTTTTTGTTTGTGGTTTTCATATAACATTAGTTGGTACTCACGTTCCTAAATACGTAATTGATAGGGGATTGGAGGATTGGACTGCCGCGATGATATTATCTTTAATAGGGTTATTTAATATTTTCGGATCACTTATAAGTGGCTATCTTTGCACAAAAAGAAAAAAGAAAACAATTTTAAGTATAATTTATTTCTTTAGAGGTGTTTCAATATGCTTGTTTATTTTCTTACCTCCTAGCACTTTAGGTTCTATTTTTTTTGGAGCAAGCTTTGGTATTTTGTGGCTATCAACTGTTCCTGCAACCAGTGGGATAGTTGCGCATATTTTTGGAACAAAGTATCTAGGATTATTGTATGGGTTAGTTTTTTTAAGCCATCAAATTGGCTCATTTTTCGGAGCTTATCTAGGTGGATTATTTTATGATTTGTATGGCTCTTATGACTATGCGTGGTATTTGGCAATTGCATTATCAATTTTTGCAGGTTTAATACACTTACCAATTAAAGAGCAAGCTATTGAGAGATTACAAAAAACATAAACTAAGATTTAGTCCTTATCTGGAAAAACTATATCAATCCGATAAGCCAATGATTATTTATAAATTTGGAAAGAAATATAAGATTTTTACAGATTTCTCAAAAAAAATAATACTAAATAATTCAAATATAAAAAGTTTTTTAAGTAGTTTTTCAAATAAAAAATATAAAAAAGAGCAGGATTTATTTATAGGTTTTTTTGGATATGAAATATTGTGTAATCTATTGA
>CACABD010000020.1 GCA_902530715.1 uncultured Pelagibacteraceae bacterium | reverse complement strand
TTTAGAAAACAAATTATTTAATGAAATTTCAAAATTAAATCAAGGAGCTGTAACAAATGTTTCCGATCACTGGATAATGATTAACCTAAAAGGAAATAAAGTTTATGATTTATTGTCTAAAAGTTGCCCTTATAATTTTAACGATTATAAAAAGAAAAAAGGTTCAGTTGCTCAAACAATTGTTAATCACATAGATGTAATCCTTCACAATATAGAGGATAACAACCTCGATCTATTTGTCAGAAGGTCGTTTTCGGAAGATTTATGGCTATGGTTGAATGATAGCGCAAGGTTCATCTAAATATTTATGTGCGTCAAGGTTAACCTGGAAATCTTGGCTTGTTTTAAGTACTAACAAATATGAAAAAAATTATAGTATTTATATTTAGTTTATTTTTTGCATTACCCTCTTATTCATCAAGTCTTGATAAAATTTTGTCCTCTGGTGAGCTAAGAGTTGGAACAACTGGAGATTGGGATCCTATGACAATTAAAGATCCTGCAACTAATAAATATAGAGGTTTTGATATAGACGTCATGAATGAATTAGCAAAAGATATGGGTGTAAATATTAAATTTGTGCCTGCAGAGTGGAAAACTATAGTGTCTGGAATTACTTCAGGAAGATATGATATCTCAACTAGTGTTACTAAAACACCCAAAAGAGCAGAGGTAGCAGGCTTTACTGACACTTATTATAAATATGGAACAGTGCCGCTTGTTCTTAAGAAAAATTTAAAAAAATTTTCTACTTGGGATTCATTAAATAATAGTAAAGTAACGATTGCAACGACACTTGGAACTTCACAAGAGGAAAAAGCAAAAGAATTTTTCCCAAAATCAAAGTTAAATTCAGTTGAAGCGCCTGCAAGAGATTTTCAAGAAGTTTTGGCTGGAAGAGCAGATGGGAATATAACCAGCTCAACAGAGGCTAATAAATTAGTAATTAAATATCCTCAATTGGCAATTGTTCCAGATGGAGAAAAAAATCCTGCATTTTTAGCAATGATGGTTGGTAAAGGTGATGATAAATGGAAAAATTACGTCAATGAATGGATTAGTAATAAAAAATTATCCGGTTTTTTTACAAAACTTTTAGCAAAATATAATCTAAAGAGCTTATAATAAATTAGATATTAATATTTAATTCTTTATAAATATATGTGTGAAAAATTTTATTTTTCTAACATTTATATTATTATTTCTTAATTCTTGCTCAAGACATGAGTTAGACTGGTTAGTTTTATCTCCAAATAATGTGGATGGATTAACAAACCTTAAATTTCTCATAAGTGGATTTACAACAACAATATATATATCCTTAGTTTCAATATTTATCTCAATAATTTTAGGTTTATTAATTGCAATTCCATCATTAGCAAAAAATAAATTTCTTACATATATAAATATTGGCTATGTAGAAATCGTTAGAGCAATACCATTATTAGTTTTAATCTTATGGATTTATTATGGTTTGCCAATAATGACAGGTGTAAGTTTTAGTCCTTTTGTGTCTGGTATTATAGCCTTATCAATAAGTGAAAGTGCTTTTCAAGCTGAAATATTTAGAGCAGGAATAAGTTCAATTAAGAAATCTCAATGGGAAGCTGGTAGCTCTCTTGGGTTTTCTTTTTTTAAAAAATTAAGACTCATAATATTGCCACAAGCTATTAAAAATATACTTCCTGCTATTGGTAATCAATTTGTATATGTTTTAAAGATGTCTTCTCTTGTTTCTATTATAGGAATTGGTGATTTGACAAGAAAAGCAAATGAGCTTGTTGTTACAACCTATAGACCATTAGAAATTTATACTTTTTTAATATTTGAATATCTAATTTTAATTTTAATTGTTTCTTATTTTGTGAGAAAATTTGAAAAAAAGTTAGAAAAGTCTAACTAGTATTTTTAAATACTGAATTAAAAAAAGATCCAATAAAGATTAATATACAAAATCCCATAAACCAATTAGTAAATAATAAAGTATAGAAAATATCCTCATAAGATCCATCTTTAATATTTATTACATACCATAAACATAAAAATGGTAGAGCTGTTAATCTTAAGATACCAAGGTATAAACTATATATTGGCCTTTTTACTGATTGAAATAAGGCTGTTGTTATAAAGAAAGTAGGATAAATGGGACCTATTAAGGCTGCAATTTTTAAATAAATTGTACCATAACTAATTGTATTCAAATCTTCTGTGAATAAACTTATGAGTAATGATGCATTAAAATAAATTATAATACCTGCTAATGTCATAAAAAAACAACCAAATTTGAGAGCTTTTAAATATAATTCTCTAATTCGCTCATAGTTTCTAGCTCCAAAATTTTGACTTGAGATAGAAAGTACAGCTGTATTCAATCCAATAACTGGTAATAAAAAAACTTGTTCAATTCTTAAAGCAGTGCCGTAACCAGCTGCAGCCAAGTCACCAAATTTTCCTACAAAATATAAAACATTGAACAAACCAACTCCAATTAAAAGCATGCTAAACATTACTGGAACAGATTGAAATATTAGGTTTTTAAAGTAAAAAATTTTTGGTTTAAAGCATTCAAAAAATAGATACTTTTTTAATTTACAACAATAAACTTTGTAAATTAAATAAGTTGTACCTAAAAATTGACATATAACTGTTGCTATAGCAATTCCAGAAATACCAAAGGCTGGTATAAAACCATAACCAAATATGAATATAGGATTTAAGATTATGTTTAAAAAAAAAGTAAAAACCAAAACATTTCTGTAACTCTTTGTATCTCCTTGAGCATTTAGGGTGCCATTTAAAGATGTTTGTATTAAAACTAAAACAGTGCAGTAAAATATTATATCCAGATACTCTCTTGTTAATAAAATATTTTCTAAACTAGATCCCATTAGTCCCAATAAAAAATCTGAAATATTTAAACCAACATAGGTGACTAAAAGTGAAACGAAAACAGCATATAAAAAAGATTGCCCAACAAACATTGATGCTCTTTTTTCATTCTTTTCACCAATTGAATTTCCAATTAAGGTATTTGTAGCAGCACCTACTCCAACACCAATTGCTATTATGATAAAATATATTGGAAAAGATTTAGCTAAAGCACTAAGAGCTTCAGGTGATATTTTCCCAGCAAAATAAGTATCAACTAAATTATAAAAAGTTTGAAATAAAGATCCAATACTAGCAGGAATTGTTACTTTTCTTAATAATGGCCAAATGGGATCTCTTAATAAATTAATTTTTTTGTGCATATTATTTTATTTTTCAATTTTATAAAAATATTTTTGACCTTTCTTTTTAGATAGGTTGATTTGTTTTTGTCTCATACGAAATCTTTGTTTTTGTTTATCAGTTAATTTATGAAAACAATTAGAACAGCTAACTCCTTCCTCATATTGCACGTTTTTTTTTTCTAATTTTGTAATAGGTTCTCTACAACCTGCGCAAATTTTTAAATTTCCAGGTTTTAAGCCATGTTTTACCGATACTCTATTGTCAAAGACAAAACAATCACCTTTCCATAAACTTTTTTTTTTATCAATTTTATTTAAATAATTAATGATACCTCCATTTAATTGATAAACGTTTTTAAAACCTTTGTTTCTCAAATATAAACTTGCTTTTTCACATCTAATACCACCGGTACAAAACATACCTATGTTATTATCTTTTTTTAATGATTTAAAATATCTTGGAAAGTCTCTAAAATTACACAGTTTTGGATTTATTGATCCTTTAAAAGTACCAACTCTAAATTCAAAACTTTTTCTTGTATCAATAATGACAGTGTTTTTTTTTTTAATAAAATTATTCCAATTTTTAGGATCAATTTGATTATTAATAATTCTTTTTTTTAATTTAATCCCAATAGGAACAAGTTCTTTTTTAATTTTAATTTTACCTTTATGAAAAGCTTGATATTTATAGTATGATAAATTTTCGCTATCAAAGTTTTTTAAATTTAAAATTATTTTTATATTTTTTCTTATTGAAATATATCTATCAATTTTAAAGCTTATTGTTCCATTTACGCCTTCAGGAGATAATATTATAGACCCTCTAAAATTTTCTTGTTTTAGATAATTATCAAGTAATTCCTTTTTCTTTTTAAGATTTGTAATCTTTTTAAATTTGTAAAAACCAAAAATATTATACATTATAATTTTCTACAAATTGATAAACCATCACCAATTGGTAAAATGATATTTTCTACTCTATTGTCTTTATCGATATGTGAATTAAATTCTCGAATTTTTATTGTAAGTTTGTCATTTTTATTTTTATCTATAACGTCACCGTACCATAAAACATTATCTGTTATAATTATCCCTGATTTTTTTAACATTTTTAAAGATTTTTCAAAATAATTTATATAATTTTCCTTATCAGCATCAATAAATACTAAGTCAAAAACTTCTTTGCTTTTAAGAAGATCATCTAATCCATCACTGGCATTTTTTATTAAAAGATTTATTTTGTTTTCAAGATTAGCTTTAACAAAAAAATTTTTAGCTATTTCAGAAGTTTGTTTGTTTTTGTCTATAGCTATTAAATTTGAATTATTATTCATAGCTAATCCTATTGTTAAAGCGCTTAAACCTGTAAATGTTCCAATTTCTAAAATTTTTTTTGGATTATATAATTTTATTATAAGGTGCAAAAAATGACATTGACTTAATGAAATTTGCATTTTTTTCTTTTCACCTAAGGTTTCATTATATTTAATAATATCTCTCTGAATTGGATTTAGTTTATAAGAATGATTGTTTATATATTCCTCGAGTTCGTTTGTAATCTTAATGTTTGAACCCATTTTAATTTAATTTTTTTTTCAAAATTTCATTAACAAGTTTTGGATTTGCTTTACCATTTGAATTTTTCATTACTTGACCAACGAAAAAACCAAATAATTTGTCTTTTCCTGATTTATAAGCCTCAACATTTTTTGGATTTTCAGTAATTACTTTATTAATTAAATTTTCTAATTCCTTAGGATCACTTTGTTGTTTTAAACCTTTTTCCTTTACAATAGTTATTGGATCTTTATCTCCATCTCTCATTATTTCAAATACAGATTTAGCAATCTTGCCTGAAATGGTTCCATCTTTGATTAAATTAATTAATTTTGACAAATTTTTTGAGGAAATTGGACTTTCTGTTATTTCAATATTTTTTTCGTTTAATAATGCAAATAACTCACCTGTTATCCAGTTTGTAGCTAATTTTACATCAGATTTTTTTGAAACTTCTTCAAAATATTTTGATATATCAATGTCTGACACCAGTATATTTGCTTCATAAGGTGATAGTTTAAATTTTTCAATAAATCTTTTCTTTTTTTCATCAGGAAGCTCAGGAATATCTTTTTTTATTTGATCTATATAATTATCATTTAATTCAAGCGGTAAAAGATCTGGATCTGGAAAATATCTATAATCATGTGCGTTTTCTTTAGATCTCATAGATCTTGTTTCATTTTTTTTGGTATCAAATAATCTTGTTTCTTGATCAATAGAGCCACCCTCTTCAATTATGTCTACTTGACGATTAGCCTCAAAATCTATAGCCATTTGCATAAATTTTATAGAATTGACATTTTTAATTTCACATCTTGTGCCTAGTTTTTTATCTCCTTTTTTTCGAACAGAAACGTTTACATCAGCTCTTAATGAGCCTTCTTGCATATTACCATCACAAGTTCCTAAATATCTCATTATCGATCTTAATTTTTTAATATATGCATTTACTTCATCTAAAGATCTTAAATCAGGTTTGCTAACTATTTCCATTAAAGCTACGCCTGATCTATTTAAGTCAACTAATGTGTTTTGAGGATCTATATCATGGATACTTTTTCCTGCATCTTGCTCCAAATGAAGTCTTTCAATTCCAATATTTTTTTCCCCATTTGGCATATCTAATATAACAGACCCCTCACCCACAATTGGATTTTTATATTGAGAAATTTGATAACCTTGAGGCAAATCAGCATAAAAATAATTTTTTCGATCAAATATTGATCTTTTGTTAATATTAGCTTTTAATCCAATACCTGTCTTAACAGCTTGTTTAATACAATGTTCGTTAATTACTGGCAACATTCCTGGAAATGCTGCATCGACCAAGCTAACTTGAGTGTTGGGTTCTGATCCAAATTTTGTTGATGAAGTTGAGAATAATTTAGATTCAGATAAGACTTGTGCATGAACTTCAAGACCAATAATAACTTCATATTTATTATCATTTCTTATTATTAGATATTCATCATTATTTTTACTCACTTAATCCACCAATCAGTTATATTATTTTTAAAGCTTATATTTTTTTCTAAAGCAAATGCGATATTTAAAATACTTTGCTCATCAAATGCCTTTCCTATAACCTGTAAACCTAGTGGGTAGCCTTTTTTATCATGACCCGCTGGAATTGATATAGCAGGTAAGCCTGCAAGATTAATTGGAACTGTGAAAATATCATTCAAATACATTGATACCGGATCGTTTAATTTCTCTCCAATTTTAAAAGCAGAGCTTGGCGTAGATGGAGTTAATATAGCGTCTACTTTTTTATAAGCCTCATCAAAATCATTTTTGATTAGTCTTCTTACTTTTTGTGCTTTTAAATAATATGCATCGTAATAACCTGATGATAAAACATATGTTCCAATCATAATTCTTCGCTTTACTTCATCACCAAAACCCTCTGATCTTGTTTTTTCGTACATGTCTATAAGATTTTCACCTTTTGATCTAAAACCATATTTTACACCATCGTATCGAGCAAGATTTGATGAGGCTTCTGCGGGAGCTACAATGTAATATGTTGGTAAAGCATAATTAGTATTGGGCAAACTTATCTCAACTATTTGACCACCATTTTCTTTTATAATTTTTATTCCTTTTTCCCATAGCTCATCAATTTCTTTTGGCATTCCATCAACTCTATATTCTTTTGGTATGCCTATTTTTTTTCCTTTAATATTCTCATTTAAATTATTTAAATAGTTTTCTCTTTTGAATTCAACAGAAGTTGAATCTTTTGTATCGTAATTACTCATAATTTCTAACATCAAAGAACAATCTTTGACATCATGAGTCATGGGTCCTGCTTGATCCAAAGATGATGCAAATGCTACTATACCATATCTGGAGCAACTACCGTATGTTGGCTTTAAACCAACTGTGCCAGTAAAGGACGCTGGTTGTCTAATAGATCCACCTGTATCTGTACCTATTGTTGCTGGAGTTAATTTTGCAGCCAATGCTGATGATGATCCACCAGATGATCCACCAGGTACTAAATTCTCAGATACTGGATTTTGAACGTTTCCAAAATAACTTGTTTCATTTGAAGAACCCATTGCAAATTCATCACAGTTTAATTTCCCAATTATAATACCTCCTTCATCTAGAATATTTTGAGTCACTGTTGACTCATAAGTTGGAACAAAATTTTCAAGAATTTTACTTCCAGCTGTAGTTCTAATATTTTTTGTACAAAACAAGTCTTTTACAGCAATAGGTATTCCAGGTAATTTTTTTTTAAAGTCCGGTTTTTGATCAAATATTTTTGCCTTTTTTATTGCATTTTCGTAATTTTCAGAAATATAAGCATTAAGTTTTTTTGATTTTTTCGATCTTTCAATAAAAGCAATAGTTACCTCAATTGATGACAATTCTTTTTTTTTAATTTTGTCTACAAGTTCAACTAATTTTAAATCTGTTATATTGCTCATTATTCAACTACCTTAGGTACAACAAAAAAATCTTTATTTTTGTCTGGTGAATTTTTTAAAATATCCTCACGAATATTTTCAGATTTTATCTCGTCTTCACGTAGTTTTAATGTAGTTTCAGCAATTGAGGTTAATGGTTCAGTATTTTTTGTATCTAATTGATTTAATTTTTCAATAAAAGAAAATATTGAATTTAAATCTTTACCTAATTTTTTAGCTTTATTATCATCGATTGAGATCCTAGATAATTTAGATATGTGCTTTACTGTTTTAAGATCAATTGTCATATGATATGAATATCAAAAACTATCATTAAATCTAAAAAATACAATATGATCACTATTGAGCATCTTAAGAAAAAAATTGACAGTAATAGTAGATTAATTGGTTTGGATTTAGGGTCAAAACGTATAGGTGTAGCAATTTGTGATGATAAAAGAAAAATATCTACTCCTTTTAAAACAATAGATTATAAGAATATGCAATATCTATTGGATCAATTAACAAACATTATTTATGAAAATAACGTGTCTGGAATTATAATTGGATTCCCAATTAATATGGATGGCAGTTTAGGAAGAGCAGCTCAATCTGTTACCGATAAAGCAAATATGATATCAAAAAACTTAAAAATTGATGTTGTGCTTTGGGATGAGAGAATGTCAACCAAAGGTGCTTTTAATATCTCTAAAGAATTAGACGTTAATGTAACAAAAAGAGAGAAAAAAATTGATGAAAATGCTGCATCATTCATTTTACAAGGCGCAATCGATTATCTTAATAATTAAGCTTGCATTAAACATGCTTTGAAGTTATAGAGTTAGTTTTAATGGCCAATTCAAAAAACGCTATTAAAATTTCTAAAAAACATCTTCTAGGTATTCAAGATCTATCAATCTCTGATGTAAAGACTATTCTTTCTGAGTCAAAAAACTTCATAGCTTTGAACAAAAGTAAAAATAAAAAAATAGATATCTTGAGAGGTAAAACACAAATAAATTTATTTTTTGAACCATCTACTAGAACTCAAAGTTCGTTTGAGCTTGCTGGAAAGAGATTAGGTGCTGATGTTATGTCTATGAATATAACTAATTCAGCAATTAAAAAAGGAGAAACTTTAATAGACACTGCAATGACTTTGAATGCGATGCACCCTGATATTATTGTTGTAAGGCATCAAGACTCAGGTGCCTCAAATTTATTGTCACAAAAAGTCAATTGTGCTGTATTAAATGCAGGAGATGGCAGAAGAGAACATCCAACTCAAGCTTTGCTTGATGCTTTAACAATTATGGAAAAGAAAAATAAAATAGAAGGTCTTAAAATTGCAATTTGTGGAGATATACTTCATTCAAGAGTTGCTAGATCAAATATTTATTTATTAAATATGTTGGGCGCAAATATAAATATAGTTGCACCATCTAATTTGATGCCAAAAGATCTAGAAAAATTTGGTGTCAACACTTTTACAAATATGAAAGAAGGAGTGAAAGATTGTGACATTGTAATGATGTTAAGATTACAAAATGAAAGAATGACAAGTTCATTTCTCTCATCAAATAGAGAGTATTATGAATATTATGGGCTTACACCAGATAAATTAGAGAAAGCAAAAAGTGATGCAATTATTATGCACCCTGGTCCTATGAATAGAGGAATAGAAATAGATACAAAATTAGCTGATGATATTAATAAAAGTGTAATTAAAGAACAGGTTGAATTAGGTGTTGCTGTAAGAATGGCCTGTCTAAAGTTATTTTGTGAATGATGAAAAAACAATATTTTTTAAATGCAAAAATAATAGATCCTAAAAACTCTATAGATGAAATAGGGGGTTTGATTATTGGTGAAAATGGAAAAATTGAAGCTATAGGTAAAAAGGTAAACCAGAATAATATTCCTTCAAGAGAAAAATATATAGATCTTAAAGAAAAATTTATATTTCCTGGTCTTGTTGATATGAGGGTATTTGTAGGTGAGCCAGGTTACGAATATAAAGAAAATTTTAGAACATTGAGCAATGCAGCGCTAGTTGGAGGAGTTACATCCGTTGTTACAATGCCCAATACTTCCCCTGTTATAGATAATGTTTCTATGGTTGACTTTCTTAAAAGAAGAGGAAGAGATAAATCAAAGATTAACATATTTCCAACCGCAAGTTTAACAAAAGGTCTGGAAGGAACTAATATGAATGAATTTGGACTTTTAAATAAAAAAGGAATAATTGGTTATACAGATGGTACAAAAACTATTCAAAATACAAGATTAATGTCTAGAATTATGAGATCTGCTTTTGATTTAGATGCATTAGTAATACAACATGCAGAGGACAATGAATTATCAAAAGATGGACAAGTAAATGACGGGATAATTGCAACCAAACTTGGTCTTCAAGGCATACCCGACTATGCAGAAAAAATTATTATAGAAAGAGATTTAACTTTGCTAGAGGATTTTAATTGTAGATATCATATTGCTCAAATATCATCAGAAAAGTCTGTTGAAATAATTAAGAATAAAAAAGAAATTGTAAAATTTACAACTGGTGTTTCAATTAATAATTTATCATTAAACCAA
>CACABD010000019.1 GCA_902530715.1 uncultured Pelagibacteraceae bacterium | reverse complement strand
GCCTAATACCCTATCTCCTAAAAATTCCAATTTTTCGTTATTTTCAATCGGGTTAAAGCTTTTATGTGTGAAACTTTTTGTTAATAATTTTTGATTTTTAAAATTTATACCAATTTTTTTTTGAAAATTAATTAAATCTCTTTTCATTAAATTATTTTTTTAAAAAATCTTTCAATTCTTAAAATATTTTTCCAGTTCCAAAAATTAAATACACTGCCCTCTCTAATATTTGTTGAGAAAAAAATAAATTGCGCTTTTCCTATTAAATTATCTTTATGAACATATCCAACACTAGACAAAAATCTACTATCTTTTGAACAATCTCTATTGTCGCCTAAGAAGAAATAATGATCTTTAGGAACTAAATATTCATCTGAATTTTTATAACTTCCTTTTTTATAATAAGTAGTTAAATATTCCTTCTCATTTAATAAAGTTTCCTTAAAAATAACAGTATCTATGATCATGTTTCCACAATATATTTCAAAATTTTTATTAATTTTTGATCTTAAGATTTCAACATTATTTAAATATAGATTTCCATCTATAAATTGAATTTTATCTCCAGGCAAGCCAATCAATCTTTTTATATAATCTGTTCTATTATCAGCTGGAGTTTTGAATACTATTATGTCTCCACGTTCAGGTTCTGAAAAAAAAATTCTATTTTTAATTGGTCCTAAACTAAAAGGGAAGGAGTGTTTGCTATAACCATAAGATAACTTTGTAACAAACAGCCTGTCACCAACTAATAAAGATGGCTCCATAGAGGAGGAGGGAATATAAAATGGCTGTAATAATAAAGATCTTATTAAAATCGCGATAATCAAAGCATACAATATTGTTTTTAAATTTTCTAAAATTATTTTTTTCATTTAAATTTTTGTAAAATAACATACGAAACTGAATGCTTTTTTTCATCAGACAATGACAAATGAGCTTTAAAACTATTCAGTTTATATCTTTTTTTTAATATATCTTTTATTTTTTTATTAAATAAAAAATATGGCTTCCCTTTTTTATTATTTAAAATTGATATATCAGTAAAACATAGATTATATCTAAAACCAGTTCCTAATGACTTAACAAACGCTTCTTTGGCAGAAAATCTTTTAGATAAATATAATATCTTGTTTTTTTTATTTCTAAAAATATTTAATTCTTTTTGACTAAAAACTCGATTAATAAAGTTTTTTTTATTAAACAATTTCCTAAATCTGTTATTTTCAACAATATCCACTCCAATGCCATAAATTTTCATTTTATTTAATTATTTTTCTAAAATTTTTGATTACATTAGATATACCAATTTTAATACTCTCACCTATAATAAAGTGTCCAATGTTATACTCTGTAATATATGAAATTTTATTCAAAAGTTTTGTTGTTTTATAGTCAAGTCCATGACCTGCATGAATTTCTATATTGTTATCTACGCCAAATTTAGAACATTTTTTTATTTTAATTAATTCACTTAAGAAATTTTTTTTATTTTTTACCAATCTTGAAATTTTTCCAGTATGTAGTTCAACACACTTAGCACCAATTTTTTTTGATAATTCAATATTTTTAATTGAGGGGTCAATAAACAAGCTAGTCCTAATTTTTTTTTTATTCAAAGTTCTTACAATTTTTTTAATTAGATTAAAATTCACATGTAAATTTAGACCACCTTCTGTTGTTACTTCATTTCTTTTTTCAGGAACTAAACATACAAATTTAGGTTTATTCCTAATTGCAATTTTCATCATTTTAATGTTTGCCGCCATCTCCATATTTATCAAATATTTTTTATTACATAGTATTTTTAGATCGTGGTCTTTTATATGTCTTCTATCCTCTCTTAAATGAACAGTAATAGAGTCAGCTCCAGCATTATGAACAATATTTGCAATTTGTATAATATCTGGATGACCTTCACCTCTAGCGTTTCTTAAAGTTGCAACATGATCAATGTTTATGCCAAGTTTAGTCATTTTAAAAATCTACTCCCTGGCTTAGTTACAGGTATATTTTTTATAAATGAAGGTAAATTTTTTTTATTATACGTAGGTATTTTTAATTTTACTTGAGAAATAATTTTATTTTTTATTTTTCCTTTGTCAGTTCTATCAATTAAACAGGCAAATCCAACTAGCTTGGCTTTATGTTTTTTAATTAATCTAACACATTCTAAACTAGATTTTCCAGTAGTTATAACGTCTTCTACAATCAGGACTCTTGAATTTTTTTTTATTGAAAAGCCTCTCCTCAAAGTGAATTTTTTGTTTACCCTTTCACAAAAGATTGTTTCTTTACTTAGTAACTTTCCTATTTCATAACCAATTATAATTCCACCCATTGCTGGCGAGAGAATTATATCTATTTTTTTTATTTTTTTCTTAACTTTAGCAGCAAGAGATTTAATAAATTTTTCTGAAAGTTTTGGATGACTTAAAAGTTTAGCACATTGTACATAATTTGCGGAGTGAAGACCTGATGATAAGATAAAATGGCCTTCTAATAAAGCATTAGTTTTTTTTAAGACCTTTAAAGAGTTTTTTAAAGAAAGCATATTTTTTATTAGTATGTCTAATTATTTTAAACCTATACTGCCTCTGTTTTAACTCACTTAAAAGTTTTGTAAAGTTTTTGAGATCAGAAATTATAAGATTAAATTTAAAATTTATTGATGTTTTTGTTTTTTCCATCATTTCAACACTCGATATATTAATTTCATTTTGACCGACTAATGAAGTGACATCTCCTAGAATACCTGGCTTGTCTGGCAATGAGACCCATAATGAAGTATTGTATTTTTTATCAATATGTTTAGTATTTTCTCGATATTGCCAATATTTTCTTATTGCAGAGCGAGCTTTACCTGTTTTAGTTGATGAAAGCCAATGGAGGGATGGGGAAACTTTTTTTGAAGTCGTTATTTTTATAACATCTCCGTTTCTTAATTCACTTTGTAAAGGACTGTCTTTTCCATTAATTTCACATCCAATAGCGGTATCTCCAATTTGTGTATGGACAGCGTAAGCAAAATCTATCGGGGTTGCATTTTTTGGTAATTTTATAACAGATCCTTTTGGTGTAAAACAAAAGACATTTTCTTGAAACATCTGTAGTTTTGTATATTCAAAATAATGTTCAGGATTTTCGTTTCTTTCAATAATATCAACTAAATCTTTAAGCCAATCATATTCTTTCCATGTTAATGAATTAAACTTTTCATTTGATTTGTACTTCCAATGAGAAGCTATACCTCTTTGTGCAAATTCATGCATTTGCATTGTTCTTAATTGAATTTCAATCGGTCTTTTATTTGGACCAATTATTGCTGTATGTAATGACTTATATTTATTAATCTTAGGAGAAGATATATAGTCTTTAAATCTTCCTGGTATACAATTCCATTTTGAATGAAAAACTCCAAGTGCTTTATAACAATCGGTTACATTATTTACTATAACTCTAAAACCAATTATATCGGTTATTTGCTCCAAAGAAGTTCTTTTTTTTTGAATTTTCCGCCAAATTGAAAAAGGTGTCTTTTCTCTTCCAAAAATTTTTACTTCTATTCCAGAATTATTTAAAATTTTTGTAAATTCTTCAGAAAAAGAATTAAAATTCATTAAATTATTATATTTTATCTCATCTAGTCTATTCTTAATTAATGTCCTTGCTTCATTATTTAATACCTCGAAAGAAAGATCCTCTAATTCATCCCTTATTCTATTCATTCCCATTCTATCAGCAAGAGGAGCATAGATTTCCATTGTTTCTTGGGCTTTTCTTATTTTTTTATTTTCTTCTTTAACATATTTTATAGTTCTCATGTTATGTAGCCTATCAGCAAGTTTAACTAACAAAACTCTAATATCTTTAGAGGTCGCTATAATTAACTTTCTAAAATTTTCTGCTTTTGAAAATTCTTTTTTATTCTGATCGGCAATCGCTTGATTCTCAAAGACTGAAATTTTAGTAACTCCCTCTACTAAATCAGCGACTTCCTGACCAAACTCTTCTTTAATGGTTTGATATGTTGCATGGGTATCTTCAATAGTATCATGAAGCAGACCAGTTGTTATTGTGGCACTATCTAGTTTTAAATCAGATAATATATTTGCAACGGCTACAGGATGATTAATATAAGGAACGCCCTCATCTCTTTTTTGTTTTTTGTGTGCATCAAGAGCAAAATTATAGGCTTTAGTTAATGCCTCTAGATTTAAAAATTTATTGTATTCTTTTACTTTGTTAATTAATTCTTTAGATTTTAACATATTTATTTATACCATTAATTTAAAAAATTTTAATAGTCCTAAGAGACTTTATATCAAGATTTTTTATTAATTTATCAATAGTAATGTTGGTTTTAGGATATCTCCATACCTTTTCAATTTCAAATAATGGCAACAATACAAAATTTCTTTTTAACAAACGAGGATGTGGCACCTCAACATTTTCTTTTTTAAATTTAAGACCTTTAAAATCGATTATATCAATATCACATGATCTTGGAAAATTTTTTATATTTTTTTTTCTACCAAGCTTTTTTTCGATATTTTTTAGCTTTTTTATCAAAGAAAATGGATCTAAATCAGTTTTACATTTCAAAATTATATTCAAATATTTTGGATAATTTTCGTTAGGCCAAGACTTAGTTTCATAAAAACTCGAAACTTTATTTATAGTGCAAAAATTATTTAATAAATAGCATGCACTATTTATATTATTTACTCTATTTCCAACATTTGATCCAATTCCTAAAAAAACAGCTTTACGAGGATTTTCTAAAATATCTTGCTTTATCTCTATTCCAGTCTTTTCTTTTGATTGCTTGTCTTTTATCATATTGTTTTTTACCTTTCGCAACAGCTATTTCAATTTTTGCTTTTCCTTTTTTGAAATACATTCTTATTGGAATTAAAGTAAAGCCCTCTCTTTGCATTTTACCGATTAATTTATTTATTTCTTTTTTTTTTAGTAAAAGCTTTCTTTCATCTATAGGGTTGTGATTCAAAATACTAGCTTGTTTATATGAAGATATATGTGAATTAATAAGGAACAATTCACCATCACGTTCAATTGCATATGAATCAGCTATATTAACTTTTCCATTTCTAACAGACTTTATTTCAGAACCTTTTAAAATGATTCCTGCTTCATATATATCCTCAAAAAAATAATTAAATGATGCTTTTCTATTTAAACAAATTATTTTTAAACCAGAATTGGTTTTTTTTTTCATTAATTTGTTAATTTGGCGAAAGAAAGAGCTTTATTAATTTCTTGTTCTGTCTCTTTTTTTACATTTACTAATGGGAGTCTTATTTCGTCGTTGCACAAACCTAAAATTTTAGCAGCATACTTTACAGGAGCAGGATTACTTTCAATAAATAAAGCTTTATGCAATGGTTGTAAATTTCTATCAATTATTTCAGCTTTTTTTATATCATCTTTATTTTTTGATATAGATAATCTTTGCATATCTGAACAAAGTTTAGGTGCTATATTTGCGGTAACTGAAATTATACCAACACCTCCCCTTTTATTAAACTCAAATGCCAATCCATCTTCACCAGTTAATTGAATAAATTCGTTTCCAAGTTTACTTATCGTTTGATCTAATCTATTTAAATCCCCAGTAGCATCTTTAACACCAGCGATGTTTTTAAGCTCAAATAACCTTGCCATAGTATCAACTGACATATCTATTACACATCTACTTGGTATATTGTAAATTATAATTGGTAGGGCTGTATTATCATTAATAGTTTTGTAGTGTTGATATAAACCTTCTTGGGTTGGTTTATTATAATAAGGTGTAACAACTAATACACCATCAGCGCCTGCTTTCTCAGCGTGTTTTGTTAGTGCAACAGCTTCCTCAGTTGAGTTTGATCCTGTGCCGGCTATTACAGGAATTTTTCCACCTGACTCTTTTATACAAATTTCAATTACTTTTTTATGTTCATCATGACTTAATGTGGGTGACTCACCTGTTGTTCCTGCTGGAACTAAACCATTAGTGCCATTTTCGATATGAAAATTAATTAATTTTATATAGTTTTCCTCGTCTAATGCATTATTTTTGAAAGGAGAAATTAATGCAACATTTGATCCTTTAAACATATGAACTTATAACATAAATTATCGATTCATTTGCTAAAATTATGAACAAATACAAAAAAATAACTGTTTTAATTGCAATATTTTATTTCATGAATTTCAATTTTAATGTATTGAGTGAAAGTTTAATAATTCCCAAAAAAAAACCTCAAATTAGCTCAGAAAAGAAAATAAGAAGTGAACTTAAAGGCGAAATATTACCTTTAAAAAAACCTAAAATAAAAGAAAAAAAAACAGCTGAAATCAAAAAAGAGAAAATACAAAAAACAAATTTGGGTATATTAATTCCTAAAAAAAAACCTTTAGTTATCACAAAACTTAAGATTGAAAAACAAAAGAAAATTTTAAAATCAAAATTTTATAAAAGAAAGGATTTTGAAATTGCTAAAAAATCAATTTCTCTGATGGAAAAAAAAAAATGGGAAACAGCAATAAAAACATCAAGAAAAGCAAAAGATAAATCAATATATAATTTTATAGTTTGGAGATATTTATTAGAAAGACAGAATAATGCTGATTATAGTCTTTACAGTGAATTTTTAGAAAAAAACAAGACCTACCCAAGAATTGGTAGGGTTGAATATTTATCTGAAAAGAAACTATCAGTAAAAAAAATAAATCCAAAAAGAATAATTAATATATTTGAAAAAAAAAAACCTCTAAGTGGTTTTGGTAAAATGATTTTAGGTGAAAGTTTAATTAAAGAAGGTAATGTAGTTGATGGAATAAATTTAATAAAAAAAGGTTGGGTAACAGCAGATCTTAATAAAAATGAATTAAGAATTTATAAGAAAAAATATAATAACTATTTAAAATCTGAAGATCATATAAGTAGAGCAGATTATCTTGCTTGGGAAAATAAATATTGGGATTTAAAAAGAATGCTAAGATATTTACCTAAAGATTATCAAGCCCTCTATAACGCAAGACAACTTTTAATGAGTAAATCATATGGTGTTGATAATGCTATTTCAAAAGTCCCAGAAAAATTCAAAAAAGATCCAGGCTTAAATTATGACCGGCTTAAATGGAGAAGAAAAAGGGGCAGAGTTGATAGCTCTTTAGAAATATTACTAAATATTAATAATAATAAAAATTATTTAGTTAGACCTGATAAATGGTGGATTGAACGTTCAATCATTGCAAGATCATTAATATATAAAAAAAAATACCAAACCTCCTATGAAATTGTTAATAATCATGCTTTAGAAAAAGGCACACCTGAATATGCTGAAGCCGAATGGTTAAGTGGTTGGATTTCTTTAAGTTTCTTGAATGATCCATTGAGAGCTCGCGAACATTTCAAATCGTTTTATGAAAACGTTGGTTATCCTATAAGTTTATCAAGAGGAGCTTACTGGATTGCAAAGAGTTATGAGTCATTGAATGATACGGTCACTGCAAATAAGTATTACAAAATTGCATCAACTTATCCAACTACTTATTATGGCCAATTAGCACATTTAAAATTGTTCAAAAATGAAAAATATAATTTAACTGAGACATTGGATGTAGATATAGATTATAAAAAAGAATTTTTAAAAAAGGACCTTTATAAACTAGTACATTTATTACATGAATTAGATAAAGATAAGTATACTAAACATATTTTAAGATTTTTAGCATTAGATAATATTGAAAAAGGAAGTGAAATTTTATCAGCTCAACTTGCAACTGATATTAAAAGATATGATTTTGCAATACAGATTTCGAAAATTGCATCTTACGAGAAAAGATTTCACAACAAATATAATTATCCGATAATTAATACCCCAAGATATGTAGCTGGTAGAAAAATACCTGATCAAGCTTTGATTTTAGCTGTTATAAGACAAGAAAGTGAGTTTGATTCAAAAGCAAACAGTTATGCTGGTGCAAAAGGAATGATGCAATTAATGAGTTACACAGCAAAAGTTGTAGCAAAACAAGCTAAGTTACCATATTCAAAATCAAGATTAACTCAAGATCCGGAGTATAATATAAAATTAGGTTCTCATTATTTAGCAGGACTTATATTAGAATATGATGGATCATATCCATACGCGGTAGCGGCATATAATGCTGGGCCAAAAAGAGTAAAATATTGGAAAAAACTAAATAAAAATCCACAAAAAAATCAAATTGATTATGTTGATTGGATTGAATTAATAAAATTTAAGGAAACAAGAAATTATGTTCAAAGAGTTTTAGAAAATTATAATGTTTATAGATATATACTGGCTCAAGAGCCTATAGAAATTAAAGATTTTTTTAAAAATGATCCCTTGTACTAAGTTTGGCGGAAGAGGAGGGATTCGAACCCTCGGTACAAGTTTCCTCGCACGGTCATTTAGCAAACGACTGGTTTAAACCACTCACCCACTCTTCCATGAATAATATTATATTTAATATATGAATTATTACTTTAATAAAAGATTAAATTTATAGTATAAAAAGGGATGTTTGTTTTTGACGATAAAGATAATTATAGAATTAATCTAAAAAGATCAATTCAAATGGCATTAATATCTAAAATCAAAAGGTTTTTCTCACCAAAAATAATTAAACCAAAAAATAAGTATATTCAAATAGGATGTGGATACCATAAATTTAAAAATTTTGACAACTTAGATTTTTACAACTCAAGTTTTTCTTTTTGGAAAAAAAGAAATTATATATCTCATGATTTTCGATATAGACTTCCATTTGATGATAATGTTTATGAAGGTGCTTTTAGCGAACATACTATTGAACACTTGTATTTTAATGATGCGAAATTTTTAATGACTGAAATATGTCGTGTATTAAAAAAATCATCAATTTTTAGATGTACAGTGCCTGGTTTAGATATATTTATTGAAAACTATAATGAGAAAAAAAAAGATAAATACTTTTCAAGTTTTGATACAGGATGTGATGCTTTAAGAGATTTAACTCATAATTGGGGACATCTAAATGTCTGGGATAAAAAAACTTTAAAAAGAGAACTGATAAATGCAGGATTTTCATCTGCAAAAGTGTGTCAATTTGGTATTGGTGAAAATATAGAATTAGTTAAAGATTTAGAAGATAGAGCTTTTCAAACTATTTATCTTGAAGCCAAAAAATAAGATATTATAAATATATAATTAATTTTTATGAAAAATAAATATTCATTTTTTGCACTAATCAAAAACGCATTCAGTGGTCATGAAAATTGGCAGAGAGCTTGGAGAGATCCAGAACCGAAAAAAGAGTACGACGCAATAATAATTGGTGGTGGAGGTCATGGACTTGCAACTGCTTATTATTTAGCCAAGAAACATAAAATAACTAATATTGCGGTTGTTGAAAAAGGATGGATCGGTGGAGGAAATACCGGTAGAAATACTACAATAATTAGATCGAATTATTTATGGGATGCTAGTGCTGGACTTTATGATCATGCACTTAAAATTTGGGAGGGATTATCTCAAGAATTAAATTACAATGTTATGTTTAGTCAAAGAGGTGTAATGAACCTTGCTCACAATCTTCAAGACGTAAGAGATTTAAAAAGAAGAACACATGCAAATAGATTAAATGGTATTGATGCTGTCTGGTTAAATACAGAGGAAGTTAAAAAATTTTGCCCAATCATTAATACATCTCCAAACATTAGATATCCTGTGCTAGGAGGAACTTTACAAAGAAGAGCTGGTACAGCAAGACATGATGCTGTTGCCTGGGGTTATGCTCGTGGTGCAGATGAAATGGGTGTGGATATTATACAAAATTGTGAGGTTAAAGGTATTAAAAGAAACGGTGATACAGTTGAGGGTATAGAAACAACAAAAGGTTTTATAAAAACAAAAAAAATTGGTGTTGTTGCTGCAGGACACTCTAGTGTTATAGCAAATATGGCAGGTTTAAGATTACCTTTAGAAAGTAAACCTCTACAAGCTTTAGTATCTGAACCAGTTAAACCTATAATCGATACAGTTGTAATGTCAAATGCTGTACATGCTTATGTCAGTCAGTCAGATAAAGGTGAACTTGTAATTGGTGCAGGAACAGACTCTTATATTTCTTACACTCAAAAAGGTAGTCATAATGTTGTTGAAGAAACTTTAAGAGCAATATTGGAATTATACCCAATATTTAGTAGAATGAAAATGCTGAGACAATGGGGAGGTATCGTAGACATCTGCCCAGATGCAAGTCCAGTTATTAGTAAAACTCAAGTTAAAGGTTTATATTTTAATTGTGGTTGGGGTACTGGCGGTTTTAAAGCTACACCTGGCTCTGGAGACTTGTTTGCACACACTATAGCTAATGATGAACCGCATAAATTAAATGCTGCTTTTAACTTAAATAGATTTGTTAGCGGTGATCTAGTTGATGAACATGGTGCTGCAGCAGTAGCACACTAATGTTTATAATTAATTGTCCATACTGTGGTGAGAGAGATCAAATTGAATTTTCTTGTGGTGGTGAAGCTCACATTGAAAGACCAAAACAACCAACAGAACTAAGCGATGATCAATGGGCTGAATATCTTTTTATGCGTAAAAACATAAAAGGTGTTCAATTTGAAAGATGGAACCATATACATGGATGTAGAAAATGGTTTAATGTTGTAAGAGATACCACTAACGATAAAATACATGCAGTTTATAAAATGGGAGAAAGACCGCCTATAAAATAATTATGAGTAACAACTTAAGAATTAATAAAAATAAATTTATAGATCAAACTGTGAGAATTTCTTTTAAATTTAATGGTAAAAAACTTTTTGGGTATAAAGGTGATACATTAGCCTCTGCTTTATTAGCAAATAATATTCATTTAGTTGGAAGAA
>CACABD010000018.1 GCA_902530715.1 uncultured Pelagibacteraceae bacterium | reverse complement strand
ATGTGCAGCAACCAATATCCTTTTTTCCAATTTTAGTAGTTTTAATATTTTACTTTCAAAATAAGGGATAACTCGATTATATGTGTCCTCTAAAGACTCAGTATCGGGAATTTTTTTTTTTGGAATGTTTTTGTATTTATCTATATTCAATGGATGATAAGCATTATTTTTGTCTAAATTTTCAGGCTTTAAACTCCACGATCTTCTAAATTCATGTATTTTTTTTTCTCCAAATTTTTTTTTCATTTCCTCTTTATTTAAGCCAGTCAAAGCTCCATAATGCCTTTCATTCAGCTGCCAAGCCTCTTCAAACTTTAGATTTTCAATTCCTATAGTTTTTTGGATTAACTTTAATGTGTTGATAGCTCTTTTTTGAAATGATGAAAAATAGTAATCGAATTTAAGATTTTCATTAATAATTAATTCACCGGCAGTTTTTGCCTCTTTTTTACCTTTATCAGATAAATCTATATCAACCCACCCAGTGAACTTATTTTGACTATTCCATTCACTCTGTCCATGTCTTATTAATACAAGGTGCACCATTTATACATGTTTGATAACTTAAAATTAGCATTAAATAAATATTTATAATGGGAAAAATTAAAAAATATTTAGACTTATTTTTCAAAATTTCTAATTTTATTATAATAATTCTATATTTATATCCAGGTAGTATTCTTGGATGGATTGTATATGGAAATTTAAAATCGCAACCTCAATTAACTGGAGATTTTTTATCTTTATCATCTAATCACCTTTATACATTTTTAATTTTATCATTTATTGCTATTTTAAATTATTCAAATAACTCAAAAAAACTTAATTACATTTTTTTATATTTACTATCTATTTCGATAATCTTAGAACTAGCACACCTTGTAATTCCAAATAGAAGTTTTCAATTTGAGGATTTGATTGGCAACACAACAGGTGTTATAGTTTCTTACATATTAATAAAATTTTATGAGTTCATTCGAAGATAGAAAAAAAAATTTTGAAAATAAGTTTGCTCATGATGAAGAGCTCAAATTTAAAGTAAATTCAAAAAGAAACAAATATTTAGGTGAATGGGCTGCAGAAATTTTGGGAAAAAAAGATCAAGAAAAGGATCAATATATATTTGAAGTAATAAAATCTGATTTTAGCGAACCAGGAGATGAAGATATAATTAAAAAATTATATCAAGATTTAAAAGTCAAAAATATTTCAGAAAATGATGTTAGAGAAAAACTAGATGAACTACTTCAAATTGCAAAAAAAGATTTTTTATAGTTTAGTTATTTCTTTTTTTTTTATTTCGAAACCTATTCATTCATTAGAAGTGGAGGGATTTGCAAAAGTTATTGATGGTGACACAATAATTATAGATAAAAAAAAAATTCGATTATTAGGAATAGACGCACCTGAAATTGACCAACACTGTAAAAAACCTTGGATACAATTTAATTTTATTACTTTAAGTAAAAAATACAAATGTGGTTTAGTAGCAAAAGAAAGATTAGATAAAATTATTTCAAAAAATAAAATAAAATGTATAGGTGAAAAGTATGATCGTTATAAAAGATTAATTGCAATTTGTTACAAAAAAAAAATAGATTTAAATAATTGGATGGTTAAAAATGGGTTAGCATTAAATTACACCAAGTATTCCAAAAAATACATTATTTCTGAAATACAAGCTAAAAGAGAAAAATTAGGATTATGGAAAGGTCAATTTGATAAACCATGGGAATGGAGAAAAAAAAATAAATAAATTATAATTCTGAAGTGATTTATATTAAAAAAACTTGGATAATTTTTTTCTTTTTTTTAATAAGTTGCTCATCGATACCGAAAAATACATCTGATGGCTGTTCAATATTTTCTGAACGATATTTATGGTACAAGCATTCAAAAAAAACAGAGCAAAAATGGGGTACACCGATTTATATACAATTAGCAATAATTAAAATGGAGTCTGATTTCGATTGGCTTGCTAAACCCGAGAGAAATAAGATTTTTAAAATAATTCCTTATAAAAGACCTTCATCTTCTTTTGGATATTCTCAAGCAGTCAAGGGTACCTGGAGACAATACAAAAAAGAAACAAATAATCCGCTAGCAATTAGAAACAGATTTAAAGATAGTGTAGATTTTATTGGATGGTATACAAGTAAATCCTCAAAAATATTAAAAATTTCAAAAGAAGATGCTTTTAGACAATACATTGCTTATCATGAAGGATGGGGCAATTATAAACACTATAAAAAAAATAAAAAAGTTATTAATTTAGCTAAAAAAGTAAAAAGTTATTCTGAAATATATAAAAAACAATTAATGAAGTGTAAAAAAAAATTAAGTCAAAAAAAATTTTTAATCTATTAATTTAACTCTTTTTTTAATTTTTCCTCAATATAATTGATACTTTTAGTGTTTTTCCCAATTATCAAATAAATTACCGGTATCACATACAGGGTAAAAAATGTTGAAAAAAACATGCCTGCAAATATTGTTATACCAACAGTCAATCTACTTGCCTCACCAGGACCACTGCTAATTATTAATGGCAAAACTCCAAATATAGTAGAGGAAGATGTCATTAATATTGGTCTTAACCTAATACTAGCTGACTCCATTACAGCTGTTTTAATACTTTTCCCCTCGGCTCTTAACTGATTTGCGAATTCAACAATTAAAATTCCATTTTTTGTGGCTAAACCTATAAGAATAATTAATGCTATTTGACTATAAACATTTATTGAACTTCCTACTAATAACAAACCGACCAACCCACCTAAAATAGCTAGTGGAACTGTTAACATGATGGTTAACGGATGTTTGAAACTTTCAAATTGGGCAGCCATTACTAAATAAGCAGTTATTAATGCTAAAACAAATATTAAATATATTTGATAACTAACTTCCTTTATTTGCTCACTTTCACCCTTGAATTCAACCCTAGCTTCTGGGGTATTATTTTTAACTACATCTTCCAAAAAATTAAGTGCTGACACTAATGTGTAATCACCAATAATATTCGCAGATATTGTTACAGCTTTTTGTCTATTATATCTCGATAAAAATGGAGCAGTACCTTCCTCGTCAATTGTAACTAAATTAGAAAGAGAAATAAGCTTATTAGTATTTTTGGATCTTACATAAACTTTATTTAAACTTGATGGCTCATTTCTATTAGATATATCGCCCTGCAATATTATAGAATATTCTTTTCCGTCTTTAGTAAAGTTAGTAACATTTTTTGAACCAAAAATTGTTTCAATAGTTTTTCCTATCTCTACAGTCGAGATACCTAAGTCAGATGTTTTTTTTTGATCAATCTTTACATTTAAAATTGGTTTATTTAGTTCAAAATCATCCTCAATATTAGTAAGATTTTTATTTTTTCTTGCCTCCAATTTTATTATTTCTTTCCATCTTATTAATTCTTCATAAGTATTTCCTTGTATTACAAATTGAATAGGTTTTTCTACACCACCAGTTCTAATTCCTTGTGGCATTATTGGAAAAGCTAAAACTCCAGGCACTTTAGAAATTTCTTTGAAAGACTCCATCATAATTTTTTGACCACTTCTGTCTCTTTTTTCCCAACTCTCTAGTAAAGCGATTATGAATGCAGAGTTTACTTGTTTACTACTTTTTCCAAACCCAGGTACTCTTAATATCACTCTTCTGTACTCACCTTTGCCAATTTTAGGAAGGAGAAATCCTTCAATTTCTTGAGCTTTGTTTGATGTAAAATCAAAGCCAGAACTTTGTGGTGCTTTTACAATTACAAAAAAAGCTCCTCTATCTTCTTTTGGAATTAGTTGTTTGGGAGCATAAAGAAATGCTGCTATCGTTAATATTAATACAGAAAACAAAAAAAATATAACTGTCTTCTTCTTATCGATCCAGTATGAAAGTGAGTTCTTATAAAATATTTTAAAGTCATTCAGTTTTTTTTCAAAACTATGAGTTAATTTATTTTTTTTATCATTTTGCCCTAGGACCTTACTTGCTAGCATAGGGCTTAGGGATAAAGCTACAAAACTAGAAATTATTACTGCAAAGCTTAAGGTAACGGCAGTTTCCATATAAAGAACACTTGATAATCCCTTAACAAAAATTAGAGGAATAAAAACGGCTACAAGAACTAATGTTGTTGCAATAATTGCAAATGAAACTTGTTTCGAGCCTTTGTAAGCCGCAACTAATTGTGACTCTCCAAGCTCAATTCTTCTTACAATATTCTCTAACATTACTATGGCGTCGTCTACTACAATTCCAATGGCAAGTACTAGTGCCATTAATGTGAAAAGATTTATTGAGAAATCGAAAAAATATATTGCTAGAAACGTAGAAATTAGTGAAACGGGCAAAGCAACAAGAGGTACTATTAATGACCTAAAATTACCTAAAAAAGAATAAATTATAAATGACACAAGTATTAAGGCTACAAAAAGTGTTTTATAAACCTCTTTAATTGCACTTGAAATGTAATTACTCCTATCAAAAGAAACTTCTAATTTTGTTCCATCTGGTAGACTGGGTTCAATTTGTTTTATTTTTTTCTTAATTCTGTTTGCTACTGAAATAGTGTTTGCATCTGAGTTTTGATAAATACCTATACCAACTACTTGTCTACCATTTCCTTTAAATAATGTTCTTGTTGACACTGGACCAAATTCGATTCTAGCAACATCTTCAAGTTTGGTAATAGATCCGTCTATCGATTTTTTTAATGGCAATTTTTTAAAAGATTCTACTGACTCATATGCATTTTCGAGTTTAATTGTTAAATCAATATCTCTAGATTCTATTTTTCCAGCAGGAAATTCTACATTTTCCTGCCTAAGAACATTTTCTATATCTTGAGTTGTAAGATTTCTAGCTGCTAATGACAGTGGATCTAACCAGACCCTAAGAGAAAGTTCCCTCTCTCCACCCAACCGCACTCTTCCAACACCTTCAACTGTTGAAAAATAGTCGGTTAAATACCTATCCGCATAATCTGTCAATTCAAGATCAGACATAAAGTCAGAACTAAAACTTAACCACATGGTTGTTCTAAAACCAGCTGATTGTTTAAATATTTCAGGTGCATCTGACTCAGTTGGTAAATTATCTAATACTCTTGCAATCGAACTTCTCACGTCATTTGCCACATCATCAATATCAAGATTATCTTTGAATGTTAGATCAATTCTTGACCTTTCATCTTCACTTATTGATTCTATAGAGACTAACCCGGCAGTACCTCCTACAAAATCCTCAATTTTTTGCGTAATTTGTTTATCAACAACATTTGCAGACGCGCCTTTATAATCTGTTTGTATCGATACTACTGGTCTATCAATATTTGGAATTTCATTAGTAGGGATATCAAAAAAAACTAGACTTCCAAATATTACTAATACCAAACTCATCACTGAGGCAATGACAGGTCTTTTAATAGATAAATCAGTTAGAAACATTTTAATTTAAAATTTTTATTTTAATTTTGTCTCTTACCTTTGATATTCCTTCGGTAACTATTTTGTCTCCTAGAGACAATCCATCAATTATCGAAACTTTACCAAAGTTTCTCTTTCCAATTTTCACTTTGATCTTATTGACCGTATTATCTCCCAGAACTTTGTAGACAAAAGCAGTTTCACCTTGAATTAAAAGTGAATTTTCAGGAATTCCTAATTGTTCTTTCTTATCGTAAATAATTTTTATATCTAAAAGCATACCTGGAATTAATTTTAAGTCCTTATTTTCAACAATTATACTTGCAAGTACAGATCTTGTACTAGGATCTACCCTTGAACTCACAGACTCTATAGTACCGTAAAATTTTTTTTCGAACGAATCTGATTTAACTTCAGCTGAAAGCCCAGGTTTTAGTATGTTTAAATATATTTCAGGGACTTTAATATTTAGTAATATTGATGTTGTATCATCCAAAGTTAATATAAAAGACTCAGTTCCCAAAACTCCTTGTGCTATCTCTCTTTTCCCTAATATACCTTTAAAAGGCGCAACAATTTTTTTATCTGAAGTTTCAAAAACAACCTCTCCTTCTTCAACAACCTTACCTATAATTATGTTTTCGTTTAATATTTCACTTTTTTTAATTCTATAATTTTTATTTTTAAGAGATAATGCGGTTCCAAAAGTTTCTATACTTTCATAAAATGTGGACTTGCTTACAGCATTAACTATTACACCTGGTGGTGGCATCTTAGAAAATTTCTTTACAAAGTGTTTAGTAACAAAATGCCTACCTACTATTACTGAAATAATAATAATTAATAAAACTATTAAAAAAAATTGAATTTTTTTCGATTTAATCATGGTGAATATTTACCATATTCACTCCAAGATCCATCATAAATAATTGGTTGGTAGTCATTATTTACTATCTTATAAGCATATGCTAACACAGAAGCAGTGACTCCTGATCCACAAGTAAAAACAAATTTATTATTGTTCTTTATTTTTATTATTTTTTCAAAAATTAACTTAAGTTCGTCCTTGGTTTTTAACTCGTTTGTGATCTGATTTATACATTCTCCGTAAGGCAAACATAAAGAATTTTTGATACTTCCTCTTCTTAATCCTTTTCTAGGTTCATCTATTTCTCCATTAAACCTTTTAAGACTTCTTGCGTCAACAACTGCAAAATTATTTGAGTCAATGTTTTCATTTATTTGGCTAATATTAAAAACATAATTTTCTTTTTTAATTGCTTTGTAATTTGAAGTTACGATATTGGTTTTCTCATTAGTTAAAGCTTTATTCTCTTGTTTCCATTTTTTTAATCCTCCGTTTAAAATATATAATTTTCCAATGTCATGCCCAAAATACAATAAAGAAAACCAACATCTGCAAGCAGAATATAATCTTGAGTTGTCGTAAATAAGAATTTTGTCATTATTAGAAATGCCCAACTTAGAAATACTTTTGCTCCATTGATCCTCAGAGGGTAACATGTGAGGGAGGTCAGTATTTTTTTCAGATGTATTATCTAGGTCGAAAAAAACGGAGTTAGGAATATGACTCTCCTTATATTCTAAATAAGGATCCCTATTTTCAGTTGGTAAATGCCATGAAGCATCAATTATTTTAAATTCTTTTAGATTTTTTTCTGCAAAGTCTGTTGAAATTAGACTCATAGATTTTTCATAAGATATTTTTGATGATATTCCTCTGCCTTACAATAATTTAAAATCTTAGTTATTTTTGTGACAATCTTACCTTTAAAATCTATATTTCTCTTATCTAAAACTTTTCCAGCTACTTTTTTTTGGATTTCATTTAAATAGAAAATTTCACTTCTATACTGAGTTCCTATATCTGGACCTTGTCGGTCAAGAGTTGTTGGATCGTGAAAATCAAAAAATAGATTTATTATTTTTTCGTATGAAATGATATTTTCATCAAACTCAATTTTTACTACTTCAGCATGTCCAGTGATACCAGTGCAAACTTCTTGATAATTTGTATCTTTATTTTTTCCACCGCAGTATCCTACTTCAGTATTAGTTACACCGTCTATTTCACCAAATTTTCTTTCTGGCCCCCAAAAACATCCTAAACCTAAGATTGCTATTTCCATTGATTATTAAATTAAAGTATCTAATAGTATATTGAGTTAATCATATGCTCAGTAAAAATCAATTAGGTTTTTTGTACATGTTCCTATCAGTATGCGCTTTCTCACTAATGGATTTAATAATAAAATGGACTGCGGATTACCCACTTGGTCAAGTTGTTTTCTTTAGAGGTTTTTTTGGGATAGTATTTTATTTTTTTGTAATACCTAAAAATAGGATAAATAATTTTTATCAAACAAAAAGAGCATTTTTACATTTTTTAAGGTGTTTCGTAGGACTTATAGCAATGGTAGCAATATTTATTGCACTAAGAAACTTACCTTTAGCTACGGTAGTTAGCATATCATTTGCTGCACCTATATTTACAACTATTTTTTCAATATTTTTTTTAAGTGAGAGGGTTGGTATTTATAGATGGCTCGCTGTAGTAATTGGATTTGTAGGAATTCTAATTATTACTGAGCCAGGTTTTGAAAGTTTAAACATTTATTATATCTTCCCAATAATTTTTTGTATTGGTCTTTCATATGTTGCAATTGCAATAAGACAGCTTTCTTCAACTGAACCGGTTTGGTTAATTTCATTAAATTTTTCAATAGTAATTACAATTGCTGGATTATGTACTTTACCTTATGGTTGGAAAATTCCTTCCTTTTTTGATTTTTTTGTTTTATCTTTAGTTGGTTTGTTTGGTGGTGTTGCAAACCTCTGGCTAAGCCAATCTTATAAATTTTCTGAGGTATCTTTAGTTACTCCGTTAAAATATTTAGGATTAGTATTTGCTATTTTTTTTGGTTATTTAATATGGGGTGAAGTTCCATCTTTGAAATCATTAATTGGCGGATTATTAGTAATCTTATCTTCAATTATAATTTTTAGACGTGAAATAATAATTAAAAAAGTACCCACAATACAAAGACATGACTAAAAAACCGCATTATTGGAACAAAGCGATAAAAGTTTTATCAAAAAAAGATAAAATAATGAAAGGGTTAATACTAAAATATCCTGATAAGACCTTAACAACCCGTAAAGATTTGTTTTATTCTTTATGTAAAAGCATTATTGGTCAACAAATAAGTGTCGCAGCCGCTAACTCGGTTTTTAAAAAATTTTCAAAAGCATGTAAAGGCAAAATAAAGCCTGGTAACGTTGCAGTGTTAAATAAATTAAAACTTAAAAAGTGTGGTTTAAGTAGACAAAAGATAAAAGGTATTCAAGAACTTGCAAAAAAAATTAAGAATGAAACCTTTGATGCAAAAAAAATTAAATATATGAGTGATGAGGAAGCAATTGAATATCTCTCCGAATTACGTCAAATTGGCCGGTGGTCTGCAGAAATGATACTAATTTTTAATTTAAATAGATCAAACATTTGGCCAATACAAGATATTGGCCTTTTAAGAGCTATTTCAAATAATTATAAAAAAAAATATCATCCTCCAGAAAATTTTGTAAAAAAGCTAAATAAAAAATTTACTCCTTATTGTACAGTAGCTACCTGGTATTTATGGAGATCAATAGATGATGAACCAATACAATATTAGAAAAATATCTTTACTTTTTCTGAATTTTTTCATGTAATAAAATTTTAAATGTCAAAAAAACTTATTATTGATTGGAATACATACAATAAGTCCATAGATAATCTAGCTGTTCAAATTAGTGACAGTGGTTTCAATCCTAGCTTTATAATATGTATTGCAAGAGGTGGTCTCAGAGTAGGTGATATTTTAAGTAGAATTTTTAATGTAAAATGCGGATATTTAGGGGTTGAGAGTTATTCAGCAGAAAAGAATAATCAAATTGCTGATAAACAAAACGAATTGACTTTTGCAAGAGATTTGTCAACTACCTCAAGGAGTTATGGAAAAAACATATTAGTAACTGACGACCTGATTGATACAGGTGTAACTCTAGAAAAAACTTTAAAATGGTTAGAAAATTATAAAGACTTCAAAGATAAAAAAATTAACTTCAAATCAGCTGTGCTTTATAAAAAAGAAAAATCTAACTTTAAATCAGATTATATAGTTCACAATTTACAAGATAATCCTTGGATTGTGTTTCCTTACGAATTAAGAGAATTAATTTCTATAAATGATTTAAAAAAAGAATTAGAGTAAAGGGGCTAGTTTGTTAGCCAGCCCCTGTTAAATTCTACGCTACAAGAAAACTTATTACACTTAAAACTGCTATTAACCAAATAGCAGGTGAAGTTGTAGATATTTTTCCAGTAAATATTTTAATCAAAGCATAAGATATAAAAGCTAAAGCAATTCCATTACTAATACTATAAGTAAGTGGCATTGTTATCATTGCTACAATTGAGGGAGCAGATTCTGCTATATCATTCCACTCAATATCTGTAATGTTTCTTACAAAAAGAACTGCTACATATAAAAGAGCAGCTCCGTCAATTTCCTTAGGCAAACTTGTTGCAAGAGGAGAAAAGAATAAGCACGATAAAAACAGGATTCCAATTACTAAAGAGGTCATACCTGTTCTTCCACCCGCCTTAACACCAGCACCTGACTCTACATAACTTGTTACAGTCGTTGTACCCATCATAGCGCCCGCAACTGTTGCAACACTGTCAGACATCATGGCTTTATTTATATCTGTAACTCTACCTTTGCTATCTACTTTTCCAGCAACATTAGCAACAGATGTTAATGTTCCTGCAGTATCAAAAAAATCAATAAATAATAATGTAAAGACCACAGTTGACATACTTGCTGATAACGCCGCTTTTAAATCAAAATCAAATAAATATGTCATTGGCGGAGGTGAGCTTACTACTCCGTTAAATTTTGCTAAGCCTGTTACCCATGCAATTATACTAAAAGCAATTATTCCAATTATAATATTTCCTTTAACTTTAAGTTTCTCAAGAACAACCATAGCAACAAAAGCCAAGCACCCTAATAGCACTAAAGGATTTTTTAAATCACCTAGGGTTACTAAAGTAACTGGATGATCTCCAACAACTCCCATAATTTCCAGTCCTATTATGGCTAAAAACAATCCTATACCTGCTCCAATTCCTAATTTTAAACTTTTTGGAATTGAGTTTATTAACCATGCTCTTAAAGGTGTAAGAGAAATAATTAAAAATAATATTCCAGCTACTAAAACTGCACCTAAAGCAGCTTGTGGAGTGTAACCCATACCCGCAACTACACCGAAAGCTACAAAAGCATTTATTCCCATACCTGGAGCAAGTCCTATTGGCCAAGTTTTTCCGTAAAAAGCCATTATGAAACAAGCAAGAGCTGTTGCTAAAATTGTGGCTGTAAATACTGCACCAAAATCAAAAAAACCTTTTTCAGGTCCAGCGAATTCCCCCGATAAAATAAAAGGGTTTAGGAACATTATATAGGCCATTGTTAGA
>CACABD010000017.1 GCA_902530715.1 uncultured Pelagibacteraceae bacterium | reverse complement strand
CCATATTAAGTTATTGATTTCTTTTTTCGTAACCTTACTTTTTATTATTTTAACTTTTTCTTTTTTTTTATTCTTTACTGCTACAACAAAAAGTTCAGTTGGATTAATTTTTTTGAAGGAATTAATAACTTTAAAATTAGAGATTTTAAGCAAATTAATTAAGGAGGTTTCACTAAAATGGGAACAATGATCTAGAATCGTCAAATCTGTATGAACCACTTTAATATTTGGTAGTCTTATGATCACCATTCCATTGTCATTCAAAATATTATAGACATCTCTCAATACTTTTCTAGGATTTGTTAAGTGTTCCACTACATGGTTTAATGTTATGAGATCAAATTTTTTTTTTATGTTTTCAACATCCCCAGCATAAAACTTTTTTATTTTCATTTTTGAAATAATCTTATAATTCAACCTAGTTAAATCATGTGCATAAACATTCCATTTTTTTAATAATCTCTTAAAGGATTCAAGAAAATATCCAGCTCCGCAACCAACATCAAGAAAATCGCCTTTATTTTTAAATTTAAAATGCTTTTTTAAAAATTTAATTATCAAATCATTTCGATTTAAGACTTTGTTATTTTTTAATGTTATATGTTTACCTAAGAAGATATATTTTTTTTCATATAAATTTTTAATCCCTTTTAACCAGTTTTTGTCAATTTTTTTTTGAAGATGCCCACAAAATTTGCATTTTAGTAATGAAAAATTGACCAATTTATTTCCCATTGGTGCTACGCAAGTATTAATAGGAATTAATAATTTTTTAGTTGAGTGTCCACAAATTATACAATTGTACATTAAATTACTATGAGATAATATTTTAATTAATTATCACAGATTGGCAGTTATAACATATGAAATCAAAGTTGTACAAAAAAAATATTTTGATAATAGGAAAAAAAGGTTTTTTTGCAAGGTCGTTCAAAAATTTGTTGGGAAGCCATCAACTTACTTTAGTTAGCAGAAAACAGGGCATTAAAAATTTAAACCTAAAAAAATTTCACTTTATTATTAATTGTGCAGCTAATATTTACGATGAGCGTGAAATGTTTGAAAGCAATACTTTTTTTATTTATCGAATGTTAAAACAATATATTGATCAAAATTCAAAAGCAAAAATAATACATTTTGGAACTTGTAATGAATATGGGCCCTCAAAACATAAACCGTCTGAAATAACAGCATTGAATCCCCAATCAATACATGCTGGCACAAAAGCAGCCGGTTCAATAATTTTAAGCTCATTCTCAAAGTATTTTAAAATACCCTCAATAATACTTAGAACTTATAATGTCTATGGACCCTTTGAGAATTCATCCAGATTAATTTCTTTAATTTTTAGGCATTTAATTTTTAAAAAAAAATTAAATATTTACAAAGGCTATCAGGATTATATGCACATTGAAGATTTGTCCAATATAATTGAGAAAATAATACGTAGCTGGAACAAAAATTTTTTTGGGGAAATTATAAATTTGGGATCTGGAACTCAGTATAGCAATATACAAGTTTTGAAAATTTGTGAGCGGGTAACACGAATTAAATCTACCGCAAAAATATTCAAATATTTTAGTAAAAGTAGCCATAATAAAAAATATAATTATAAATTTAAAACTTGCGATTTGAGAAAAATGAAAAAATTTAAATTTAGAATTAATACTGACTTACAAACAGGTATAGAAAAATACTGGCTTAAAATTAAAACAAGTGAAAAACTTAAAAAACATATATTATTTTATAAAAAAAATTTTTTTAAAGACTATAAGTAGTATTATTTAAAATTTACCTACCACAAATTTGTAATGCTCAGTGTTATAAGGCAATAATTTAGTTTTTATCATTTTGAATTTTTTTACTTTTAAACCTCCCCCAATATGAGGTCTTATGTTATTAAACTTAAATTTATCCCAAAATATTCTTTTTTTTTTATCTGCGAACTTAATATAATGTAAATTCATTGGATTTTTGTCTGCAGTAGTCCTAGTCCCTTTTTCAGCAATAGCCATTACATAATGTATACCATTATGTGATTTAGCAGACTTAAGGTAATCAAACTTTTTTTTTCTTATAAAAAATGGACTGTAAGAATAAACATTAACTAGGTAATCAAAATTATCTATCATTTTTTTTTTATTTTTGTCATGTACAAGTAAGTATACTTTTGCATCTAAAAATCTGTTTATTGCAAAATATGAATAAAAATACTCAGGAGTAAAATGCAACAATGAACCTACTAGTCCTCTGCTAGGTTCCCAAATCAAAATTCTTCCGTTTTTTTTTAATAATTTAGTTAAATTTTTAAGTGCAGTAGAGGGATTAAATATATTATCTAGTAAACCACCTGAAAATATAAAATCAAATTTGTTATAATATTTTTTTGGTATATCTTTATTTAAGTCATGAATTATATTTGCATTTTCGTAACTATTTGCATCTATAGACGAATATTTGACTCCAAAAGTATTTTCTAAAAAATATTTATCTGTGATTCTTTTATGTTTACTTAATTTTGCGTGTTTTGTTTTATTATCTATTGTTTCTTTATTTAAAAAATATTTTTTATTAAAAATTTTTTCAAGCTCAGAGATTTCAAGATTAACAGTTTGTCTACCAAGGCATAAAAACTTACCTTTTATAGGTTTAAACTGATTCTCATAAAATAATGCTTTAATATTTTGTCTACAAAAACCCATTTTTATTATCTGAATTTATAAGATACAAAGTTAACTATATGAAATTTAATTGAAATTCAAATAAATATATTTATTACAAGATTAGAAACTATGAATATTTTTATATTAGGTGGCTGTGGTTACATTGGATCAGTACTTGTAAATAAATTATTAGAAAATAAAAAAATAAAAATCAAAGTTTTAGATACAACATGGTTTGGTAATTATTTACCTAAAAATAAAAATTTGAAAGTAATTAAAGGTGATATTAGAAATTTGGATAAAGTATCTTTTAAAAAAGTCGATGCCATAATTCATCTAGCTAATATAGCCAATGATCCAGCTGTTGAATTAGATCCAAATTTATCGTGGAATATAAATGTTTTATCAACAAAAATAATTTTAGATAAAGCAGTCAAAGATAAAGTGAAAAAAATAATTTATGCTAGTTCAGGAAGTGTATATGGAATTAAAAAAGAAAAAAGTGTTACTGAAAATTTGGACTTGAAACCTATTTCAACATATAACAAAACAAAAATGATTGCTGAAAGAATCATTTTAAGTTACAAGGATAAACTGAAAATTTATTGTATAAGACCAGCTACAGTTTGTGGATTATCACCTAGAATGAGATTTGACGTGACAGTAAATATTCTTACATTACAAGCACTTAAAAATAAAAAAATTTTTGTAAATGGGGGTTCACAAATACGACCAAATATTCACATAAAGGATTTGGTAGGAGTATTAGAATTTTTTTTATTTTCTAAAAATGCGAAAACAGGTGTCTATAATGCTGGTTTTGAAAATATGTCAGTTTTGGATATAGCAAAAAAAATAAAGAAGATTATTCCGTCGAAGATCTTTATTACTAAAAATAAAGATTTAAGATCTTACCGACTTAACTCTAACAAATTAATTAAGTTAGGATTTAAAAGAAATTTTTATGTTGAAGATGCCGTTCGTGAAATAAAACTTTTGTATGATAAGGGTAAATTAAAAACATCTGATAAAAATTATACTGTTAAATGGTTAAAAAAATTAATAAAAAATGATAAAATCACCTTATAAAATAAATAAAAATTTCTCAAAACTTAATCCATTTAGTAAAAAAAATTTATTAAATATTTATCATAAATTATATTTTTCTAGATTTGTTGAGGAAGTGATTCAAAATGAGTACCCAAATCAACAAATGAAAACACCTACACACTTAGGTATTGGTCAAGAAGCTATATCAGTAGGGGTATGTTTAAATTTAAAAAAAAAGGATGCTATATTTTCACACCATAGAAGCCACCTTCCTTACATTTCATCTGATGGTAGTATCTACAAATTATTTTGTGAACTTTTGGGAAAAAAAAATGGCTCAAGTGGTGGCAAAGGAGGATCGGTACATCTTTGCTCTCGTTCTAATGGTTTTTATGGCAGCACAGCAATATTGGGTCAGGCAATTGGATTGGCAGCTGGAGCAGGTTTAGCATTTAAATTGAAAAAAAAAAAAAATATTTCGGTAGCTTTTTTTGGGAACTCATCTTTAGAGGAAGGCCTTTCTTTTGAAACACTAAATTTTTGCTCATTAAAAAATATTCCAACATTATTTGTTTATGAAAATAATTTCTATTCAACAGAAATGCCAAATTACAAAGGCGATATGAAAAATTTTAATCCGCAAAAAATAGTAAAGGGGTTAGGCATCAAATATTTAAAAGTTGATGGAAATAATATCTCTGATGTTTTTTTTAAATCAAAATATGCAATTGATTATATAAAAAAAAATTCAAGACCAGTTTTTATAGAATTTATTACATATCGTTGGCTTGAACATTGTGGTCCGTATTATGATTATGCTTTAAAAAGATACTATAGAACAAAAAAAGAAGTCATGTATTGGAAGAAATTCTGCCCAGTTGCTTCTTTTAAAAAATTCTTAATCAAAAAAGGATTTAATAAAGATATTTCACTATTAGAAAAAAAAATAAATAAAAAAGTTAATTTAATTTATAAAAAAGCCCTTAAATCAAAAAAACCAATATTGAAAGATCTTCAAACCAATGTCTAAAAAAATTATTTCATATAGTGAGATGATTGGCCAGGCAATCACATCAAATATGAAGAAAAATAACAAAATATTTATTTCTGGTCTTGAAATTGATTACTCATCAAAAGTATTTGGTTCTCTAAATAAACCTTTCGAAGAATTTCCATCGAGATTTGTTCAAACTCCAGCAATGGAAAATGGTCTTTGCACAATATTAGCTGGCTCAGCTATTAATGGTATGAGACCAATATTTGTGAACAATAGGTGTGATTTTTTACTTTTAGCTTTTGACCCTATAGTAAATATTATTGATAAGTGGAATTATATGTTTGATGGTAATGCTGGCAATTGTCCAATTGTGATAACAGCAGTAATTGGAAGGGGATGGGGCCAGGGGGCAACACACTCACAATCATTTCATAATTTTTTTTCAAGATTAAGTGGAATAAATGTTTTTTTACCAACATTCCCTTCTGATGTAAGTAGAGTTTACAATTATGCCTTAAAGACTAAAAAGGCATCTATAATTTTACATCACAGGGGTTTATTTAAAATAAAAGAAAAGCAGAATTTTTCTAAAAAATTTTGTCTAAGTAATATTATAAAAAAAGGAAAAGATTTAGCTATAATAACCTTTTCTTATGGATCAATCCAGTCATTACAAGTATCAAATAAAATTGAAAAAAAATTTGGAAGAAAAATTACTATTTTAAATTTAGTAAGTCTTAACCCTCTCGATAAAACGAAAATACTTAGGGTAGCAAAAAATCATAAGAATATTTTATTACTTGATATAGATCATGATGAAGGAGGTATTAATGATCAAATTTTTAATATAATCAAAACTAATTTCGTGAATAAAATAATTAAAAAAATAGGTTACAAAAAGATACCAGCTCCTGCAGCTGAAAGTTTAGAGAAATTATATTATCCAAGTAATCAAGTAATATATGATATTGCGTGCAAGCTATTACAAATAAATCATAAAAAAAACAAAATTAAAACGGATTATAACTTCGTTGGTCCATATTAATATGTATTTAGCAAATGATAAAAGTCTTACCAAACTAAGGTCAAATTTTAAAAAATTAAAAATTGGTCTTTGCCACGGTGTTTTTGATATTATTCATCAAGGACATCTAGATCATTTTAGAGAGGCAAAAAATAAAGTTGATATATTAGTGGTAAGTGTTACTTCAAGTAGTTTCGTTAATAAAGGACCACGTCAACCTTTGAATAATGATTTTAAAAGAGTCTCATTTTTAAAAAGCATTAAATACATTGACTATATCTATCTTAACAAAAGACCTGGTTCCTCAAAAATAATTTCTCTTTTAAAACCAAATGTTTACTTTAAAGGTTTAGACTATATTAAATCAGATCATCATGGAAATCTTAAATCTGAATTAAAATATTTAAAAAAAAATAAAGGTAGCATTATATTTACAAAAACAAAATTACAAAGTTCTACAAAGATTTTTAATAAAAATTATGATTGGTCATCTCAACAAAGAGATTTTTTAAAAGATATGAGTAAAATAAAATATAATAATTTTCTTCAAATCTTTGAAAAATTATCAGATGAAACTATAAATATTATTGGTGAACCAATAATTGATCGATATATCTATTGTGACATTGTAGGAACAACATCAAAAGATCCAGCTATTTCAGTAATGCAAAGTAAAAATCTCGATATCGGTGGTGGTGTTGTTGCAGCAGCAAAAATGGCGGCTAATTTTGTAAAACATGTAAATTTAATAACTTATGGTAATCTTAAATTAATAAAAAAGCTAATTTATCCTTATAAAAATATTAAAATCAAATTAGTTTCAAAAAAAAAAATCCAGCATAAGACTAGATTTATAAATTCAAATAGAGAGGAAAAATTATTACAATCTACAAACTTTAGGAATAATAATTTTAACGACAAAGATTATTCTTTGTTTATAAAAGAAATTAGAAAAATCAAAAAAGATATTATTATTTGTGATTTTGGTGTAGGTCTTTTTAAAAATCAGTTGTTAAAATTCATAAATAAATTAAGAGTCAAAAAATTTGTAAATGTTCAATCAAATTCAATTAATTTGGGATTTAATTTATTTACAAAATATAAAAAAGCGGAATATATGTGTTTAGATACCAGAGAGTGGATGCTGGGATTAAGAAGTGAAAAAATTGATGAAAAAAATCTTAAAAAAAATTTAAGAAGTTTTAAAAATATTTCTATTACCAAAGGCAAACAGGGTAGCACGTTCATAAGTAACAAAAGTTCAATTTATACACCTGTTTTTGTAAAATCTGTTAAAGATACTACTGGTTCAGGAGATGCATATTTTATTTTAACTTCATTATTAAAAAGACTATCCATAAATGAAAAAATTATTCCATTTATTGGTAATTTATATGCAGGTATGCATGGTCAAAATTTGGGAAATAAAATAATTGTAAAGAAATCTGAGCTGTTAAGAAATGTTAAAAGTATTGTGAATATTTGAAAATGAAAATATCAGATAAGATTGCACATTCAATTTTAAATAAAGAAAGCGAGACATATCAGATATTTTCTAAACTCGATTTTAGGTCAACAAAACACACAAATTTTTTTTTTATTTACGATGAATTACTTAAAAAATATAAAAATAAAATAGTTACATTAGTTGAAGTCGGGATTGCAAGTGGTGGTTCACTTTTTTTATGGCAAAAATACTTAAAACAAAATTCAAAAATAATCGGTGTTGATTTTAATCCTGACTCTAAAAAATGGGAGAAATTTGGGTTTGAGATTTTTATTGGAGATCAATCAGATCAAAGTTTTTGGCAAAATTTTTATAAAAAAGTTGGTAAAATTGATATTTTAATTGATGATGGTGGTCATACTAATGAACAGCAAATAAATACTCTATTAAGCAGTTACGAGAATATTAATGAAGATGGAATAATAATAATCGAAGACACACACACTAGTTATTTAAAAGAGTTCGGAAATCCATCTAAATATTCATTCATGAATTTTTGCAATAAAATAATTGATGATCAAAATAAAAAATCTCTGAAAGACTTAAGCACTAAAAAATATTTAGAAAAAATCTATAAAATTGATAACTATCAATCTCTTGCAGCATTTCATGTTAACAGTTTAAAGGCACAAAAAAACCAATCAATTATAAATAATGGTAAAGTTGTTAATTCGGAAGATTATAGATTAAAAGATATGAGTATTTTCCGAAGTCTAGATAAATTTAAAAATAATTTTAGAAAAAAATGTCCACCGAAATTTTACCAATTTTTAAAAAAAATATATCCCTATTTCAAATTTTTGATATTTAAATATAAAAATTTAAAAAATAGGAAATTCTTTTAGTATTTAAAAAAAATTTGTAAAATGTAATTACAAAAAAAATGGAAAAAAAATTAAAAAAGTTTATTGTCTTTCCAAAAAAAAATATTAGATATGGTGAGGGTGGTCTAAGATTAAAAAAAATTTTCAAAAAACCTAAATTCACTATTATTACAGTGGTTCTTAATAATCGTTTATTACTAGAGAAAACTATAAAAAGTGTATTTAATCAAAGTTTTAAAAATTTTGAATATATTATAATTGATGGTGGATCAAAAGATGGGTCTTTAGAAATTATTAAAAAATATCAAAATAAAATTGATTATTGGTTAAGCGAGAAGGATGATGGTATTTACGACGCGTTTAATAAAGGATTATGTTTATCAAGGGGTAATTATATAGGTATAGTGAATTCAGATGATACATACAGACCTAATGCGTTAAAAACAATTTCAAAATATATCGACACGCAGAAAAATCTTGATTTTATATTTGGGAGTGTAAAAAAAAGATGGGGGTTATTAAGCGGATATAGACCCTGGAAAATTTATTACAGCTGGGGTTTTTACACAAGCCATTCTACTGGTTTCTTTATAAAGCGAAGCTCTGCTGAAAAGTTAGGTTATTATAATCTAAAATATAGAATCCATAGTGATTATGATTATTTTTTTAGAATGATAGTGAAACATAAAATGAAAGGCAGATCTACAAAAAAAAATGAGATTACTGGTGATTTTAGAAGTGGCGGGTATTCAAGTAAAATAAAATTTTATGACTCTTTTAAAGAAGAATTAAAAATCAGAAGAGATAATGGACAAAATTTCATTCTTTTATCTATAATTTTTTTCTATAAATTAATAAATCATTTTAAAAAAAAAATATTGTGAAAATTTTAATTACAGGTGTTGCAGGATTTATTGGTTTTAGACTAGCAGAGAGACTTCTCAAAGATAATCATAATATTTATGGTATAGACAATTTAAACAACTATTATTCAAAAAAGTTAAAAGTAAAAAGGTTACAAATTTTAAAAAAATATAAATTTTTTAAATTTAAAAAATTAGATTTAAAAAATAAAAACTCTCTTAATTATATAAAAAAATTTAAAAATATTAATGTAATTTACCATTTTGCCGCTCAAGCTGGAGTAAGATTTACTTTAACAAATCCACAAAAATATTTTGATGATAATATAAAATCATTCTTTAATTTAATTGAAGTAGTAAAAAATAATAAAAATACTAAATTTTTTTTTGCATCATCTAGTTCTGTTTATGGTGACCAAAAAAAATTTCCATTAAGTGAAAATATACAACTTAATGAAAAAAATATTTATGGACTATCAAAAAAGATTAATGAGATAATGTGTGAAAATTATTCTAGAACTTTTGGTTTAAAAATGATTGGACTTAGATTTTTTACTGTATTTGGTGAGTGGGGTAGACCTGATATGCTAATTTTCAAATATATTAAGTCTAATCTGGATAAAAAAAATTTTTATTTAAACTCTGATGGGCAGCACTTTAGAGATTTTACTTATATAGATGATGTATTAATTATTTTAAAAAAACTTTTACATACTAAAATAAAGAATAATTATGAGGTATTTAATATTTGCTCAAACAAACCTATAAAAGTTTTAGATGTAATAAAAAAAATTAATAAATGGAATAGTACTTTTAAATTTAGGTCTAAAAACTCAAAATTTTTGAATAAAATAGAAGTATTTAAAACTCATGGTGATAACAAAAAAATTCTTAAATTATTTAAAAAATTTAAATATACAAGTTTTGATAAAGCCTTAAATAATACAATCAAATGGTATTTGGACAAAAAAATAAATAAAATTACTTAAAATCTACTATTTTTAAATATTTCTCCAAATTTATTTTAAAATCAAATCTGTCTAGTGAATAATATGCTTTTGATAACATTAATTGTGATTTTTTTTTATTATTATAGAAATAAATAATTTTTGACGCTAGCTCCTCGTAATTCCCTACACTAAATAATAATCCGCCCTTACCGTTTAATAAGATTTCTTTTGGACCGGTAGAGCATTTGCTTGATATTACAAATTTTCTTAAAACTAAACTTTCTAATATTACATTTGGCAAACCTTCATACCTAGAGCTTAAAACAAAAACATCGGTTTGTTTAATAAATGGATAAGGGTTTGTTTTAAAATCAAGTATTTTCACACAATTTTTGAGCTTATTGGTATTTATATATTTTTGTAATTTATTTTTAAGCTTTCCTTTTCCAATTATACGAGCTTCAAAATTTATTTTGTTCTTCATAAAATTTAATGATTTTAAAAATGTCAATTGATCTTTTTGTTCTGTAAATCTACCAATATTTAATATTTTAAGTTTTTTTGATGAGTTAAATATATTAATTGATTTTTTTTTAGAATTCTTTTTTATTTGATCTTTGTTTAAAGGATTATAAATACAGGTTGCTTTAATATTTAATTCTTTCTTTAATTCTTTTTTAAATTCTATACTATTTACTAAAACTTTATCTGATAAATTTAATACAAATTTAAAAATTAATCTTTTAAAAAAATTTCTAGACCATCCAATTGGTGCGGTATTTGATCTTACTATGACTTTGACTGAAAATATTTTGCATACTAAAATACAATAAATATTAGCCTGAAAAGAAAATACTGTAGATTTTCTATTTTTTAAAATTTCTTTTATCAACAAAATTAAAGCAAGAAAGTATTTTATTTTTCTACTATATCGATCCCATTGTCTTGACTTTAAAGAAACTATTTCAACTGACTTATCAAATTTATTAGAATATTTATTCGAAATTGTTATGACTTTTAAATTACCAATTTTTTTTACTAAATAATTGCATACTATAAACAAATTTTTTTCAACACCTCCGCCTTCTATCGAGGGCATAAAAACAATTAAATTTTTGTTCATTAATTAAAGCGCTTAAAATTTATTTTGATAATAGACGCTAGACAAGATATTTATTTATTATAGAAATACAATAGCAAATGAAAAAAAGTATCGTTTATTGGTCACCATGTCTTAATAAAGTAGGTACAATGAAATCAACATTAAATTCCGCAATATCACTTGCAAAATACTCAAAGAATTTTGAGGTTACAATTTTAAATGTATTTGGTGAGTGGACCAAATTCAAAGATTATTTAGAAAAAAACAATGTTAAATTAAAAGATCTTACT
>CACABD010000016.1 GCA_902530715.1 uncultured Pelagibacteraceae bacterium | reverse complement strand
GCCTTTCCAAGTTTTTTTTTAGCAATTATACTTATATTTAATATATTATATTGTTTAGAAGATAATTTTTTGTAAAAAATCGTAGAGTAATAATTGTTTATTCTTCGACCAGTTAAAATTTTTTTAAAATCTTCATTTTTAGAAAGACTTAGTATTTTAATACCCATCACACGGTTAATCTTTTTCGACCTTTTTTTCTTCTCCTTGATAGTAATTTTCTACCACCTTTGGTTCTCATTTTTGATCTAAAGCCATGTCGTCTTTTTCTAACAAGCCTACTTGGTTGATAAGTTCTTTTCATAGGTAATATTTAAATTATAAAATTTTGGCTAGTTATAGAAAATATATATATATAAGTACAGAAAATTTTTATAATACATTATATATGGAAAATATTAAAAAATTAAAAATTTATTTAGGAATTTTATATATAATATTGGTATCTTCATTCCTATATTTTTTTTTCACCAATTTTTCTTTACAAGAATTATCAAGCTACGAATTCATTAAAAATAACATAGATTATTTTTCTAAATTAAAAAATAATAATTACTTTACTCTGTTATCTTTATTTTTTTTGTTTGTTGTCATATGGGTTTTACTACTTGGTTTTGGTTCACCAGTTGCTTTATTATCTGGTTTTATATTTGGTAAGTGGATTGGAACAATATTGATAGCAATATCCTTATCTGCAGGTTCTTTAATTCTTTACTTAATTGCTTTATTCTTTTTTAAGGATTTAATTCAACAAAAACTTGGTAATAAGATGGTTTTTCTAAAAGAATTATTTAAGAAGAATGAATTTTTATATTTTTTAATTTATAGATTTATCGGAGGCTTACCTTTTTTCATTCATAATACCTTACCAGTAATTTTTAATGTAAAAATTATAAATTATTTTTTTGGAACATTAATAGGAATGATCCCACAATTATTTATAATAGTTTCAATTGGTAGTGGTCTTGAAAAAATAATAAAAGCAAATACAACCCCACCTTCATTTTTTGAAATTATCGCGTCAAAAGAGATATATTTACCTTTAATATTTTTTCTAATAACAGTCGTAATTAGTATTTTCTTAAAAAAGAAACTATATAAATAAAATCTGTGGTGCCCTCGATGAGAATCTAACTCATGACTGACCCTTACCAAGGGCCTGTTTTGACACTAAAACTACAAGGGCATACATTTAAAATAGTGTAAAAAATAAAATTATTCAAATTATTGCCTTAATTTTTTTTTTTAATATAAGTATACATTTGTTAGGATATTTATGGGAATTCATTACGATTACAAATCTACAAGAAGTGCTAAAGCTATGGAGAAGCAAGCAAAAAGAGAAAAAAAGCTTGCAGAAAAAAGAGCAAAAAAGCAACTTAAGTCTGGCTTAAATAAAAAAGAAGACGATACAATTCCTTTAGATCAAGTAGTAACTTTAGAGCACTTAACAAATCCTGAAAAAAAATAATTAAAATGAACAGTAAAAGGAAGCCTACAAAGCTCGATCTTGAGAGGGCGTTACGTCAAAATTTAAGAAAAAGAAAAATTTTCAAAAAGCCAAAAAAAAAAAATGATATTAAATGATATACAAATAAAAAAATTATCAGAAGAGGAAGATATGATCAGACCTTTTGTTCCAGAAAGTATATCAAAAGGGATAAGCCATGGCCTTAACTCTTTTGGTTACGATTTAAGGTGTGGTGCTGAATTTAAGATATTTACAAATATCAAAGGTGCTACCGCCGATCCAAAAAATTTTAGTGAAGATAACTTTATCACGGTAAAAGGAGAAGAATCTATATTAATACCACCTAACTCCTTTGCATTAGCAAGTAGTTTAGAATATTTTAAAATGCCTAGAAATGTTACGGGACTTGTAACCGCAAAATCAACATATGCCCGATGTGGTTTGGGAACCCCTCCTACTGTTTTAGAGGCGGGATGGCATGGAAATTTAGTTTTAGAGTTTTCTAATCATACAAGTAACTCTATAAAACTTTATGCCAATAGTGGTGCTGCACAAATATTATTCTTTAAAGGAGATCAACCAGAAGTTTCTTATTCAGACAGAAAAGGTAAATATCAGGGCCAAGTTGGAATTACTCTTGCAAAATCAAAATAAATGAAAAGATTTTTAATTAATGGGCCTAGTAAAGCTATTAAAGGTGAAATAGATATTAGTGGCGCAAAAAATTCGTGCCTTCCGCTAATGGCTGCATCAATACTATTTAAGAAAAAAGTCATTTTAAGAAATGTACCTTTTGTACAAGATGTTTTAACCATGAAAGATTTACTTAAATCTTTAGGTTCAAAAGTTGAGCTTATAAAAGAAAAAAAAATTATAAAAATTACAAATAAAAAAAAACACAAATTAATTGTTCCTTATAACTTAGTTTCTACCATGCGAGCAGGAGTTTTAACCATGGGTCCTCTATTAGCCAGATATCCAAAAAATAAAATTAGAGTTGCCTTAGGAGGAGGTTGTGCCCTTGGTATTAGAGATACATCCTGGCATCTTTCAGGATTTAAAAGTCTTGGTGCAGATAATACCCTTAGCAAAGGTTATGTAAATATTTCTGCAAAAAAAGGTTTAAAAGGAAATATTTACAAATTTCCAAAAACTACTGTTACTGGTAGCTCAAATTTAATAATGGCATCGGTTTTTATAAAAGGTGTCCACACAATCAAAAATATATCCATAGAACCAGAAGTAAAAGATTTAATTAAATTTTTGAGTAATTCTGGAGCAAAAATTAAATTTATAGGAAAAAGGTCTTTAAAAATTCAAGGCGTAGATGAGCTTATAAATGGCGATCATACGATTATAGGTGATAGGATTGAGGCCTTTAGCTATTTATGCGTAGGCGCTATAACTAATGGAAAAATTAAAATAAAAAAAATTAACCCAGATTATTTACATACTGAATTAGGCATACTTAAGAAAATTGGATACAAAATTACAACTAATGGAAATTCAATAATGCTTTCACCAGCAAAAAACCTAAAATCCATATCAATTAAAACTGGTCCTTGGCCCGAACTAGCTACTGACAACATGCCAATTATCCTTGCAGTTTTGTCAAAGATACCAGGAAAAAGCATAATTGAAGAAACCATATTCTCTAATAGATTTATGGCAGTACCAGAACTAAAAAGAATGGGAGCAAAAATATGGATAAAAAAAAATAAAGCATTTGTAATTGGACAAAAAAAATTAAATGCAGCAGATTGTATATCATCAGATTTGAGAACAACATTTTCAATAATCTTAGGAGCAATATCAGCAGAGGGATCTTCTACAATATCTAGAATTTATCATGGCTTAAGAGGTTATGAAAACTTACAATCCAAACTAAAAAAATTAGGTATTAAAATTAAATTAAAAAAATAATGTCTAAAAAATATTTAGCTAAAATATTAGCCAGGGATATTAATGGCTTAAATATCATTTCTCTTCACATACACAAAGCTATTGTTAAGATTTCAGAAATCAAATACCTAGGAGAAAATAAAATTTTCATAATGTCTATGAAAAGAAATTCTATTAAAGAAAAAAATAAAAAAGTACTAAGTGTTTGTAAATTTGAATTTATTGATGAAGCAAAATCAAAGAAAATTAATCAATTATATATTGATAAAGAACTTGAATTATTAGCAATAAATGTGACAAAAAATATTGATAATTATAATTTTAATTTGTTGTTTTCGAATAATGGCCTTATAACTTTATCATCAGAAACAATTGAAGTAACGCTTGAAGATTTAAAATAAGTAATGACAAAATTATTAAAATTAAACAGAAAAAATTTTAAGAGTCTATTAAATAAAATAACTAATAGTAGAAACCAAATTGATACAAAAACTGAATTTGTAGTAAATAAGATAATTAAAGACGTTCTGAAAAATGGCGATCGAGCCTTAATTAAGTATGAAAAAAGATTTAACAATAACTCGAATATTATCCCAACTAATGATAAAATTAAAAAGTCTATTAAAAACTTAAAACCTGAATTAAAAAAAGCTATAAAAGATACTTACAATAGAATAGCAAATTGGCACAAACTTCAAAATAGGAGAGATATTTATCAAATGGATAAATTTGGTAATAGATTTCATTATATAAACAGGCCATTAAAATCTGCAGCAATATACTGCCCAGGTAACTTACCAAGTACAGCGTTAATGAATTGTGCTTTAGCTAAAATTGCAGGTGTAAAACGAATAGTTTTATGTACACCAGCTATTAACGGAAAGTTAAACGGGTCAGTTATGTATGCAGCAAAAATATGCAATGTTAATGAAATTGTCAATCTATCAGGTGCTAGTGCAATCGCTGCACTTTCTGTAGGAACAAGAAAAATAAAACCGGTAGATATAATAACTGGACCTGGATCAAAATATGTAGCGATTGCTAAAAGAATTTTGTCTTATAAAAATTTAATTGCTCAAGAAAGAATGTATGCAGGAGAGTCCGAAATTGTTTGCTGGTGTGATGAAACTGCCTCGTCTGATGAAATTGCATATTCTTTGTTAGCGCAAAGTGAACACTCTGATGGTGTGCTTTCAATTATGATTTCAAAGGATCTCAATTTAATTAAAAGAGTACGAAATAGATTAAAGATATTAATAAAAAATCTACCTAGAAAAAAAATTGTTGCTAAAAGCCTCAAAAAAAATGGATATTTTATACATGCAAAAACAGATAACGAAATTCTTGACTGTATTGAATATATAAGTCCCGAACATTTAGAGTTACAAATAAAAAACTATAAAAAATATATAAATAGATTACATCCAAAGTTAAATACAACAGGAAGTATAGCAGCTGGTCCATTTAGTAGTATGGCCTTATCTGATTACGGGCCAACTCAACATTCTCTTCCAACTGGGGGAAGCGCAAGATATGCAGGTGGACTTAATGTTGGTGATTTCTGTAAGTTCATAAGTGTAAATGAGTTGAGTAAAAAAGGCTTGAAATTTCTTTCAAAATCAGGATACATCTTGGCAGAAGAAGAAAAGTTGAGAGGACATAGTTTGTCTATTAAAACTAAAGCAGTAAGGAGTAAATAATTTGGCAAAAGAAGAAAAATTAACATTTGAAGGTATTATTACCGATGTTATGCCAAATGCAATGTTTAGGGTTAAATTACAGAATGGTCATTATGTAATTTGTGTAACAGGAGGTAAACTTCGTCGTGCAAGAATTCGATGTTTAGCTGGTGATAAGGTTAAAATTGAAACCTCAGGTTATGACCTAACAAAAGGACGAATTATATTTAGACTTTAAAACAGGGCCTTGTAGCTCAGTAGTAGAGCAGTACCCTGAAAAGGTATGTGTCGTAAGTGCGATCCTTACCAAGGCCACCACCAAAGTGACATTAAGTCAATTTAAATTGCTTGCATTAATTTTAGAAATCTAATAACAACCTCCTAAGCTTAATTAGCTTAAGTATAATAACTAACGAAAGAGTAAGAGTATGAGTACGTTAAAAGGAAAAGTTAAGTGGTTCAACGGTAAGAAGGGCTACGGCTTTATTGAAAGGGAAGATGGAGAAAAAGACTGTTTCGTCCATGCAAGTCAAGTTAGGGAAGCAGGTCTTCGCTTTTTGAACGAGGGAGATTCTTTAGAATTTGAAATTTCAGATTCTGAAGGTAAGGGCCCTAGTGCGATAAAACTTAAGAAAATTTCTTAATATATATTCACTTAATCTTGATTAGGGATATTTAACCACTTAACAAAAAGTTTATTTATCCCTACTCAAATTTCTTGCATTTTAAAATTTAGATGTTATTAAACTTTTAATGATTAAAAATGCTAAAATATTTATAAATATTAAAAGTACCCTTAATTTCCATGGTAGCTTCATGCTATCTAATTGATCATATAAAAATTTAAATTTAACAATAATTAGTATAAAAGAAAGGATATGCGCCTGTCGTCTATTGGTTTTAAGACTCGTGCCTGTGGAGCACGCGAAAGTGGTTCGATTCCACTCAGGCGTACCGACGACACATTACTTTTCAGGATGAAAAGATGAATAAAGAAAATAAATTGCAAGCCTCTTTACCTAAGGGTTTCAAAGATAGATGGGGTGATGAATTAGCTCTTAAGAATAAATTAGTAGACACTATAAAAGAAGTATTTATTAATTACAGCTTTGAGCAATTAGAAACGCCAGAATTTGAAAAGAGTGTTAATATAGGTTCATTTCTAGCTGAGGATGAAAGTAATCCTATGAGCGATGTATTTTCATTCGTAGATGAAAAAGAGTCTTTAACTTTAAGATATGATTTAAGTGCCCCACTTGCTCGTTTCTGTGCAGAGAATTTCAGAGATTTAGTTTTTCCATACAAAAGATTTGCTTATGGTAATGTGTTCAGGCAGGAAAAGGTGGATTCTGCAAGGTACCGTGCCTTCGGGCAGCTTGATGCAGATATAATTGGTGATGCAAATCAATCTCAAGCAGATGCAGAAATATGCAATATAATTGGAGAGTCTTTTAAAAAAATTGGTCTATCCAAAGACCAGTTTACAATAAATGTTTCAAACAAAAAAATTCTACTAGGTTTAATCAATGAACTAAAAATTGAAGAAGACAGACAATATAAAGTACTAAAATCAATTGATAAGTTAGATAGATTAGGAACGAAGGGCGTAGAGGAATTACTAAAACAAGGTAGAAAAGATCAGTCAGGAGCATTCACTAAAGGGTGCGAACTATCAGATAATCAAGCATCTGAGATAATAAATTTTCTAAATTTAAAAGGAATTAATGATTTAAAGGCTTATCTAAAAAATCCATTATCTTTAGAAGGCATAAATGAGTTAGAGGAATTGTTTGAAGTGTTATCATACGGAAACAATCTAGACTCTGTAAAAGTTGACATGACTAAGGTGCGTGGATTGTCGTACTACAATTCGTACTTAGTTGAAACAAATCTTAATTTTAAAGTTACAAATGCAAAGGGAAAAGAAATAAATATTGGCAGCGTCGCATCGGGGGGTCGTTATGATAACTTAATTGCAAGGTTTAAAGGTGTAGACTACAAAGGCACGGGAATGTCTATTGGGATCGATAGACTATTATACGCTGTTAACCAACTAGGTAAGATTAAAGTCAATCAAAATAAACCAGTTTTAGTTTGCATTTTAGATAAAAGCTTTATTCAAAAATATTATGAAATAGTTAACGAACTTAGAGCAAATAATATAGCATCTGAAATATATCTAGACCAAAATAAAAATCTAAAAAAACAACTCCAATACGCAGATAGAAAGAAATTAAATCTTGTAATCATTTGTGGTGAAAATGAATTTAAAGATGAAAAACTAACTATTAAAAAACTAAACTCATCTAAAGAAAACGATCAATTAGTGATTAATAGAAAAGATCTTGTTAATGAAATCTCAAAATTACAATAAAATAATTAAAACTTTGAGAACAAAAGGTTTTAAGAAAATAGAACTAGACCCAGTTTTAGAATCTAAATTTATATTACAAAGATCAGGTGAAAATTTTAGAAAATATTTATTTTCTTTCTATAACTCTGATGCACAAGAACTAACCTTAATACCCGATCTATCGATCTCAAGCATTTTAAGATATGCACAAAGCAAAAAAAATTCTAAAGAAAAGGTTTTTTATACAGGAAGTGCATTCAGAAAATCCTATAATAAAAATAAAGTTGTAATTAGACAATTAGGATTAGAGATTTTCTCATCTCAAAATGAAAATAAAGATGATAAAGAAATCATTGATACATCAATAACAATTCTAAAAAAAGCTGGGATAAAAAGTGCAAAAGTTAAAATAGGTAATTTTAAATTATTTGAATTATTGATCCAAAAACTTTCAATTCCTGGAAGATGGAAAAAAAGATTAATTAAATTTTACTGGAATAGTAATTATTTTTCAGAATTACTTAAGAGACTTGAAGGCAACTTAGATATAGATCAATTTGTCGTCGCAGGAGATCGTAAAACCTATCTTAAAATGAAAAAAGAAAACCCTAGTAAGTTAGTTGCTGGAAGAAGTTATAGAGAAATACTTCATAGATATGAGAAGAAAATTAACGATCCTCGAGTTACTAAAACAGGAAAACAAAGCTGTAAAATTATTAAAGAATTTTTGAAGATTAAATGTCCTCTTAAAAGTGCACCAGAAAAATTAAATAAATTTTATAAAAAATATAATTTGAATATTTCGGTTGGCAAAGAATTTTTTCCAATAACAAATTTCAAACAAAAAAATTTAAAGTTTGAATTTTCTACAGGCAATGGCAGAGGTAGAGAAATTGAGTATTACAGCTCATTTATATTTTCAATTGATATTAAAATTAAAAATAAACAAAAGACTTTTATATCAGGTGGAAGATTTAATGATCTTACATCAAAAAATCTTGGTTTACGTAATATACCTGCAGTTGGTTGTGCAATTAATCTTGGAGTTTATGAGTAAAGAAAAAATAAACATTGGAATTGTATCTAAGGGTAGATTGAAAGAACAATCAGAAAAAATTTTAGTTAAAAAGAAGCTTAAAATCTTCTTTGATAGAGGTGAAAGAGAATTAATTGGCAAAGTTAAAGGTAGACCTGATATCTCAATTCTATTTTTACATGCAAGAGAAATTTTAGAACAATTATCAATTGGGAATTTAGATATTGGGATCAGCGGGTTTGATCTATTAAAAGAATCTGAGATTAATATTCAAAAAAATATTAAATTAGAAAAGAAACTTAATTTTGGTAAAGCATCATTGGTATTGGCCTGTAGAAATGAATTTATAGATTTATTTACAACACTTGATCTAGATGAAGTTGCTGATGAATATAAAAAAAAGAACAAATCATTATTAAAAATTGGTACTAAATATCCAAATCTTACTAGAGAATTCCTGTATTCAAGAGGGGTAACCAACTTTACAATAGTGAAATCATTAGGCAGTACTGAACTTATGTGTGCCATGAATACTGCTCAGCTTATATCTGACATAACTCAAACAATGACGACGCTAAAACAAAATAACCTTAAAATACTATCTGATGGAGAAATATTAAAATCACAAGCTTGTATTTTTAGTTCTAGAAAAAATTCGAAGAAAAAAGGTGTAAAGAAACTGATTAATTTACTTATCAAGTAAATCAGATGCCACTCTTACATACCTTCCAGTTCCAGAATTTTCATTTCTATTCAATTTGAATTTTTTATTAATAATTCTTTGAGTTTCCATTTTAGTATGACCTGATTTAAGATATTTTTTTGCAATTTTAACTTTTTTATTAAATTCTTTTTTTTGATTAATTGTATATCTGTTATCTTTACCAAACCTTACTCCAATATTTTTGAGATTAGGATTTCTATTATTACCAATCATATCCTTAGATTTCTTTAGTTTTAGTCTCTCTATTAGTTCTAACTTATATTTTAAAGCTAAATCTGCCTCAGATTTGTTAGTGTAATATTGAACTCCTTGAAATTTAATTGGTATATTGGAGTGTTCACCAGGCTTAGGTTTATAAAAAACAATTTTGAATTTTGCATTTTTTGGAGCTTTTTTTCTTCTAGGATCATCTACATAATCATAATCAGTAACTTCTCTGATTTTATTTATTATCTTTCTTTTACTTTTTTTCATACCAAATTTTTTTAAAAATTCTCAAATTATTTTCAGTTGCGTTTTTAAATATCCAAACTTTTCTTTTATGTATAATTTGCTCAAAGTGGATATCAGATTTCTCAAGACATTTAATAAAGTGCATTCCTTTTTTTTTTCTTCCAGCTCCCCTATTGTCATTCTCATTAATTGGTAAAACTGCTCTTTTTAACAACATGCTAATATACTCTTTCCCCCCTAAACCAGTTTTTTTTCCAAATTCCTCAGTACTTGTATGTTCTGGATTTAATGATGAGTCATTTTTATGTTCGTAGTTTCCTTTACCTATGAAATTATTTTTTTTTATAATCTTCAAGTCTTCAATAGATTTTGCAAAAAATTCATGTGGTTTTCCATTTTTTCTTCCTTTCCAGAACCAAAGATTTTCTGTTGATTTATAATAAAACCCATCTTTGGTATAAGATTTAAATTCTTTTACTTCATCATTTTTTATGAATACCTTTCTTCTTTGATAGTTCTTCATGTACTCTCACTAATTAATTGGTGGTAATTCTCAACTCTTTCCAAAGCTTCTTTTTGTAGATCCTTAAACTCTTGACCCTCTATCTCAAATTTTTGAAAAATAAGATTTGGTGTACACATTAAAATAACGCTAGATTGTATCTGCGTTCCATGAATTTCGTTATGCGCAATTGCATATAAAATACATTGAGTAAAATAATTACGAATCGAATTATATTCTCTTTTCGCAGGTGAGTTTTTTTGTTTAAAGTCACATACCTGCAATTTATTGTCTTGAGTACATATAAGAGCATCCATAGTACCTGCATATTTATACTTTAAGGAATAAACACATTCTTCACTTGCATAGACTTCTTTTACGTAATCATTTAATCCATGTGTAATAATTGTTTCTGCCATCTTTTTTGGTAAATTTACCTCCTCAATAAGTTCACCATTCATTTTACCCAACAACATTTCTGAAAGGTAGCCGTGCATGAGTGTACCGCGATTTGAGGACTCTTTTAAAATAATTTCGCTATCTTTATTTTCTCTTTTCCATTTTTCTAAAGCTTCCTTTTCCTCATTTTTTTTTGTCATTGATATGATATTTGTAACTGAAGGCAATCGTTCTCCAGCAATCAAATAATGTCTTGATCCATTATAAAGAGATCTAGTGGATTTAGGATAAGAAAACTTGTTGTTAATATTCCATTTCATTGTTTACAAAAAAAATTATTTTTAACAATATTTCCATTATCCTCGGTGAATTTAATTATGGGTTTTTTATTTGATGTAAATAATTTAAGTAAATTATTATTTGCGTCCTCAGACTTTATTAAAATAAGGTAATTTGATCCAGGCTTATCCATAGTTTGTTTTTGAATTTCAATTTCTATTTCATCAGTTTTAATAATTGCCATATTATTTTAAATATCTCTCGTGGTCTTTGGTGACTCCATCTAAATGGGCATTTATGTTTTCTAGAATTTTAATTTTTTCTTTATCATCTTTATTTTTTTCTCTTAAAGTATCAATTCTTTCCATTGCTTCAGGAATAGTCGGAAAAACTTCTTTATTAGTTGATAGTAATCTTTTGCTTATGTTAGAACGAACTCTTTTATAATCTGCATCGGAAAATCCATCTTTGTCGTATTTATCTAAT
>CACABD010000015.1 GCA_902530715.1 uncultured Pelagibacteraceae bacterium | reverse complement strand
AAAAATAAAGGTCTTATTTATCTTGAATTTAAAAAAGTTAATATTTCATCTTCTAAAATTAGAAATTTTTGATATGATTAATAATTAATGGTTAAAAAAACCGATCTAAAAAAATTAATAATTGAAACATTAGATAAGAGTAAGGCGCTAAATATAGTTTCAATTGATTTAAAGGATAAGTCCTCAATTGCCGATCATATGATCATAGCAAGCGGAACCTCATCAAGACATATCCAGTCATTATCGGAACAGGTATTAGACAAATTTAAAGAAAATGGATTTATTCATTGTAAAATTGAAGGAAGAGACAGTACAGAGTGGAAGCTTGTTGATGGTATAGATATCATTGTTCACATTTTTAACCCAGAAAAAAGAAAATTTTATGAGCTTGAGAAAATATGGTCTGAATTAATCCCTAAAGAAAGAGTAATTGTTTAATGAACAATAAACGAATATTTACTCTTATCATTTTTTTTATTTTATATTTTGGAAAAGTTGGTGCTCAAGAAGAAACAGTTTATGATAAAATAGATCTTTTTGGAGAAGTTTTAGACAAAATAAATAAGGAATATGTAGATGAAATAGATCAATCAGATACTATGGATGCAGCAATTAATGGTGTTTTGCAGTCATTAGATCCGTATTCATCATATATGTCTCCAAAAAATTTGCAGGAGATGCAAACAGAAACTAGAGGTGAGTTTGGGGGTTTGGGCATAGAAGTTGGTATGGAAGCAGGTGTTGTTAAAGTTATATCACCTCTCGATAATTCGCCAGCTGAAAGAGAAGGTGTTAAAGCTGGGGACTACATTGTCAAAATAAATAATACACAAGTTCAAGGAAAAACGTTAAATGAAGCAGTCGAATTAATGAGAGGTCCTGTCGGATCAACTTTAGAAATTACTGTAAGGAGAATCGGTTTAAGAAAATCATTAGTATTTAATATAACTAGAGAGATTATTCAGGTTGCATCTGTTAAATCTGAGGTGCTTGATGAAAAAATTGGGTACATTCGTCTCACTTCATTTAATGAAAATAGTGACGATCAAATTAAAAAGAAGATCAATGAATTTAAAAAAAATAGAAAGATAGAGGGCTATATTTTAGATTTAAGGAATAATCCAGGTGGATTACTAGGTCAAGCAATCAAGATATCAGATTTTTTTTTAGATGACGGCGAAATAGTGTCGACCAAAGGAAGAAAAAAAAATGAAAATCAAAAATGGTTTGCAAGAGAAGGTGATATTATTAATGGCAAGGCTCTTGTAGTTTTAATTAATAAAGGTTCTGCTTCGGCATCAGAGATAGTTGCAGGAGCTTTAAAAGATCATAAACGAGCAGTATTAGTTGGTGAGAAAAGTTATGGAAAAGGTTCAGTGCAATCAATTATACCTTTAAAAAATCGTGGTGCAATTAGATTAACTATTTCAAAATATTATTTACCATCAGGTAAATCAATTTCAGAAGTTGGAGTAACGCCAGATATAACTGTGGAAGAAGAGACTGATGATTTCAGAATTCTTTCAGAAAATGATAATCAACTTAAATTTGCTAGAAAATTATTCACTGGATAATCCTATGGAGGAAAAGTTTAAAAATCTACCTTTAAGATTAGGTGTAGGTATTATTCTTTTAAACAAAGATAATAAAGTTTTTGTAGCCAAAAGATTAGATAATCCTTACAATTATTGGCAAATGCCTCAAGGTGGTGTAGATGAAAATGAAAAATATTTTGATGCAGCGCTAAGAGAACTTGAGGAAGAGACAGGTGTTAAAAATGTAGATTTAATAAAAGAGATTGACGGTTATCAAACATATTTTTTACCTGAAAATCTTCTTGGGATAATTTGGAGAGGTAAATACAAAGGACAAAAACAAAAATGGTTTTGTATGAGATTTAAAGGCGACGATACAGAGATCAATATTAAGACAAAAAAACCAGAGTTTTCAGAATGGAGATGGATTGAATTGGATGAGATAACCAACCGAGTTGTGGACTTTAAAACTGATGTTTACAAAAACTTAAAAACTGAAGTTAAAAAAATTATTTTTAATTAGACTTTATAGAATTTAAAACCTCAATTTTTTGATCTAATATATATTTATCATGATCTTCAATATTTACCTTTTTTAAAGCTTCCTCCGTATCTTTCACGATTTTATCAACTTTATTTTTATCTATTTCTTTTAAATCAAAAATATTACTTGTAAGTATCGATAAAGTGTTATCTTTAAATTCAACAATACCATCATCTACATAAAAGTTTAAGGTTTCATTTTTGGACCTTACGTCAATAATTCCAGGCTTTAAGAAAGAAATTAAAGGAATATGATCTTTTAATATACCCATATAACCCTCAATAGCAGGGATAACTACTTCCTCAGTATCATTTTTTGTTAAAAAAGATTTTTCTGGACTTATAATTTCCAAATTAAATTGGTCCATTTAGGCTGCTGCTTCCTTGGCCATTTTTTCAGCTTTTTGAACCGCTTCTTCGATTGTACCAACCATATAAAAAGCTGCCTCAGGTAAATGATCATATTCACCCTTACATATTGCATCAAATCCTTTGATAGTTGAGTCTAAATCGACAAGTTTTCCTGGGGACCCAGTAAAAACTTCCGCTACGAAAAACGGTTGAGATAAAAATCTTTGAATTTTTCTTGCTCTTGCTACTGTCAATTTATCTTCTTCTGATAGCTCGTCCATTCCTAGAATTGCTATTATGTCTTGTAAAGATTTATATGTTTGTAAAATTTTTTGGACAGATCTTGCAACTCTATAGTGTTCTTCTCCAACAATTCTTGGATCAAGTATTCTTGATGTTGAGTCTAAAGGATCTACTGCTGGGTAAATTCCGAGTTCTGCTATTTGTCTTGATAATACAGTAGTTGCATCTAAGTGAGAAAATGATGTTGCTGGTGCTGGATCTGTCAAATCATCTGCGGGAACATAAATTGCCTGAACTGAGGTTATTGAGCCTTTATTAGTTGTTGTAATTCTCTCTTGTAAATTACCCATATCTGTAGCTAAGGTTGGTTGGTATCCAACTGCAGAAGGAATTCTACCAAGTAAAGCTGATACCTCTGAGCCCGCTTGTGTAAATCTAAAAATATTATCTACGAAAAATAATACATCTTGACCCTCTTGATCCCTAAAATATTCTGCTACTGTCAACCCAGTAAGAGCTACCCTTGCTCTTGCACCTGGTGGTTCATTCATTTGTCCATAAACCAAAGCAGCCTTTGAACCTGTGCCCTCTGGTTTAATTACTCCAGATTCTATCATTTCATGATAAAGATCATTACCTTCTCTAGTTCTTTCACCAACACCAGCGAATACTGAGAAACCTCCATGCGCTTTTGCTATGTTATTAATTAACTCCATTATTATTACAGTTTTTCCAACACCAGCTCCCCCGAATAGACCGATTTTTCCCCCTTTTGCGTAAGGGGCTAATAGGTCGATAACTTTTATACCAGTTACTAAAATTTCTGTTTCGGTTGATTGATCATTAAAAGTTGGAGCATTCCTATGGATTGGCCAACTTTCTTTAGTTTTCACATCGCCTTTTTCATCAATGGGCTCACCAATAACATTTATAATTCTTCCTAAAGTTTCAGGGCCTACAGGAACTTGAATTGGAGCACCCGTATCTAAAGCTTCATCTCCGCGTTTTAGTCCTTCCGTGCTATCCATTGCAATAGTTCTTACACTGGACTCACCTAAGTGTTGAGCTACCTCTAAGATTAATTTGTTTCCTCCATTATTACATTGCAAGGCTGTGAGTATTTCTGGTAATGCGTCATCAAATTTCACATCTACTACTGCTCCAATGACCTGGGTAATTGTTCCTTTTTTTCGCATATTATAAACTTTCTGCTCCCGATATTATTTCAATTAATTCTTTTGTAATAGCAGCTTGACGACTTCTATTATACTGAATAGTAAGTTTATCAACCAAATCCCCAGCGTTTCTTGTCGCATTATCCATTGCAGTCATTCTTGATCCTTGTTCACTCGCTGAATTTTCTAACATAGCTTTAAATATTTGAGTAGAAATATTTTTAGGTAGTAAGTTGCTTAAAATTTCATCTTCATCAGGTTCAAACTCATAATTTGATTCTAAATTTTCATCTTTGTTTTTGTTTTCATTTTCAAGAGGTATAATTTGTTGTTCTTGTGGTATTTGAGATATAACATTCTTAAATTTATTAAAAAAAATTGTACAAAAATCAAACTCATCATTTTGAAATTTTTCGATTATTAAATTGCCAACCTTAGATGCATCAAAATAACTAACATTTTTTGATTCTTTAAATGAAATATTTTCAATTATACTTTTACCATGCTGTCTCTTTAGTTGGTCATATCCTTTCGAGCCAACAGTTATGATTTTAAGAGATTTTCCCTCTTTTTGAATCTTTTCAAAATAATTTTTTGCTTTTTTTATTATATTGCTGTTAAATCCACCACATAACCCTCTATCAGAAGTTAAAACGACACATAAATGAACATCCTCTTTTCCTGTACCAACTAATAATTTTGGTGCTGACTGAGGATCACCGACACCAGCTGAAAGATTTAATATTATATTATTCATTTTTTCAGAATAAGGTCTGCCTTTTTCAGCGTTTTCTTGGGCTTTTCGTAATTTAGCAGCAGCAACCATTTTCATAGCTTTAGTGATTTTTTGGGTCGATTTAACACTCGTAATTCTTTTTCTTAAATCGTCTAAACTAGGCATTTTTAAACTTTTCTTTTAAATCATTTATCAGAGATGCTAATTTTTTTTCTATATCTTCATCAAGCTTTCCAGAGCTAGAAATACTTTTAATAATCTCAGGTTTTTCAGATTTGCATTTTTCTAAAAGTTGGTTTTCGAAATCTTCGATATTTTTTAAGTTTATATCATCAAGGTATCCTCTGACACCTGTAAATATAGTTAAAACTTGCTCTGCAACAGTCATCGGTGAATATTGTTTTTGCTTTAATAATTCTGTTAATTTTGATCCTCTATTTAATAATTTTTGAGTTGAAGCGTCTAAATCAGAACCAAATTGAGCAAATGCTGCCATTTCTCTATATTGAGCCAATTCTAATTTAATTGAACCTGCAACTTTTTTCATCGCTTTAGTTTGAGCGGCTGATCCAACTCGCGAAACAGATAACCCAACATTAACCGCTGGTCTAATACCTTGATTAAACAATTCTGTTTCTAAAAAAATTTGCCCATCTGTAATGGAAATTACATTAGTTGGAATATATGCAGAAACATCTCCTGCTTGTGTCTCTATAATAGGTAATGCCGTCAACGAGCCACCGCCATTAGCGTCGCTTAATTTCGCTGCTCTCTCTAGAAGTCTGCTGTGTAAATAAAAGACATCACCTGGATAAGCTTCTCTACCTGGAGGTCTTCTAAGTAATAGAGACATCTGACGGTAAGCTACTGCTTGTTTTGATAAGTCATCGTAAATAATAAGTGCATGCATTCCATTATCTCTAAAATATTCTCCCATAGCACAACCAGTGTAAGGAGCTAAGAATTGTAATGGAGCCGAATCTGAAGCTGTCGCTGAAACTATAGTCGTATAATCCATAGCCCCTGCATCCTCTAACGTCTTTACAATTTGCGCAACTGTAGATCTTTTTTGACCTATGGCAACATAAATACAATAAAGTTTTTTACTTTCATCATCTGACTCATTAATTTTTTTTTGATTAATAATTGTGTCGATTGCGACTGCAGTTTTTCCTGTTTGTCTATCTCCTATAATTAATTCTCTTTGGCCTCTACCAATAGGAATTAAACTATCTATCGATTTTAAACCAGTTTGCATTGGTTCACTTACTGATTGTCTCGGTATTATACCTGGCGCTTTTACTTCCACTCTTCTTCTTTCAAGATTTTTTTCAAGATTAGCTTTACCATCTATTGGGTTTCCTAACCCATCAACCACTCTTCCTAATAATTGTTTCCCGACTGGAACATCAACAATTGATCCAGTTCTTTTTACTGTATCTCCTTCTTTGATGGCTCTGTCATCACCAAAAATAACAACGCCAACATTATCACTTTCAAGGTTTAATGCCATTCCCTTTGAGCCATCAGAGAATTCAACCATCTCTCCAGCTTGGACATTATCAAGACCATATATTCTGGCTATACCGTCACCAACAGATAGTACTTGTCCAATTTCACTAACCTCAGACTTATCTCCAAATTTTTTAATTTGTTCTTTTAATATTTTTGTTACTTCTGAAGGATTTATATCCATCTATACCTCGATCATCTGTGATTTAATTTGTTTAAGTTTATTTTTCATAGAATTATCAATCATAATACTTCCAACTTGAATTATTAATCCTGAAATAAGATCTTTGTCTACTTTATAATCTAAATTAATTTTTGATCCAAACTTAGAGAAAAGCTCATTTTTGATTTTTTCTACCTCATCTTCTTTAAGTTCTTTAGCAGATATTAATTTTGCATTCACTTCACCTCTTTTAAATGAACAATATGAAACAAAATCCTTTAAAATTTTATCTAAATAAAAAAGTCTACGCTTACTCACCAAAAGATTTAAGAATTTATTTAATATTGGGTTAAAGTTAAATTTCTTCGAAAGACCATTAAGCATTTCAATATGATCATTTTGTTTAAAAAGAGGGTTTTTGATAAAAGCATTAAATTCTTTTATTGTTTCCAAAGCTTTTAATATAGAACTCGCTTGTAACTCTATTTCATCAGCAACATTGGACTCGGTGGATAATTCATACAAAGCTTTTGAGTAACTGTTAAAGGCCATGTTAAGTGATTTTTTTCAAGTTAATATAATTAGATCGTTAAATTTTCGAATTAATTAGCATATAGCCTAGATACGATCAAGCTAGAGGTTAAAAAAAATACCTTTTTTTTCTATATTAATTGAAGTTTATTGGATCAACATCAACTGAAAGTTTTATTTGAGCCGGTAGTTTAAAATTTTTTATTGTATTTTGTATTTGTTTCTGAATATTTATACTTTTATTTGATCTGATAAGTATTCTATTTCTGTATTTACCTTTAATTTTATAAATAGGCGCATTAACAGGACCTAAAATATTTCCCTGAGTTTTTTTTTTAAGTAATGTCACAAGATCAAAAGCAATTTTTTCTGACAGTGATGAATCTATGCAGCTTATTATTATTGACACAAACCTCTCAAAAGGTGGTAATTTGAATTTTTTTCTTAATTCAAGTTCTTTTTCTAAAAATATATATGGATCGGGGTTTATAATTTGAGAAATTGTATTATTTTTTTTATTAACTGTTTGAAAATATACTTTAGATGGTTTGCCCTCTCTTCCAGCACGACCTGATAATTGATGGTATAACTGCACAGTTTTTTCTACACTTCTTATATCAAAACCTCTCGAAGCTAAATCTATGTCTAATATTACTATACAATTTAGGTTCGGAAAATGAAAACCTTTTGATATTAATTGAGTTCCTACTAGAATTTTGGTTTCATTCTCAATAATTTTTTGTATCTGAATTTGTGAATTTTTTTTATTAATTGTATCACTTGAAAAAATTGCAGTTTTTTTTCCAGGAAAATTTTTTTTTACTTCCTCCAAAATTTTTTCAACACCTAGCCCGCTGTAAATAAATTGACATTTTTCATTGTCAATTTTACATATTGTTTCTAAATTATTTTTATAACCACAATAGTGACATAAAATTTTGTCAATCTTTTTGTGGTAAACAAGATTAATAGAACACTTAGGACAAGTAAAATTTTTAAAGCATTTTTTACAAATAACAAAAGGAGAGTATCCTCTTCGATTAACGAAAAATAATACTTGATCATTTTGTTTTAGATGGCTTTGGACTTTGCTGATAATTTTTTCAGATAGTAAATTGTTTTTTATTTTTTTTTCTTTTGTTAAATCAATTAATTCATACTCTGGTAATCTTGCATTTTTATATCTTTTTATAATTCGTTGGGAAAAATATTTTCCTTTTATTATATTGTTGTATGTTTCTATTGAGGGAACAGCAGAAATTAAGTTTATTGGTATATCTTCACAAGATGCTCTTGAAATAGCCATATCTCTTGCATTATATGAAACTCCTTCATCTTGTTTAAATGATTGATCGTGTTCTTCGTCAACAATAATCACTCCTAACTTTTTAAAAGGTAAAAAAAGAGATGATCTTGCACCAATAATAGCTTTTATTTTTCCACTACTTAAACCGTTCCATATTTTTTTTTTATTTTTAGGCGTGACACCTGAGTGCCAAATAGCGGGTTTAAAACCAAAAAAGTCTATGAATTTTTTTTCAAATTCTCCTGTTAATCCAATTTCTGGTAATAAAATTAGTACTTGTTTATTTTCTTTAATTTTATCATTGATTAGATTGAAATAAACTAGTGTTTTTCCTGAACCTGTCGTGCCTTGGAGCACATTAACACAGAATTTTTTATTTTTTTTTGATAGATTGGAGAAACACTTAAGTTGTTCTTTGTTTAATTTGTAAATAGATTTTTCAAATATAGACTCGTACTCCATAAAATTATTATTTATTTTATTTTCAATAGCTTGATTACTTAACAAATGAAGTTTTAAAGTCATTCCTTTTGGAACTAAGTTATATTTTGAAAACCAATTTAAGAAATCTATAGTGGTTTTTTTTAATGGAGTAACATCCAATTTCTTAGATATTTTTTTTAGTTGAAATTTTTTTGACTGATCTTTCTCAAATTCATTCCAAACAACACCATTAATTATTTTTTTTCCAAATGGTACTTCAACATAATCACCAACATTTAGATTGATATCAGAGGTGTAAGTAAATGGGTGATCAAATATATTTGGGATGAGAACTGGAAACTTCATTAGTAATATAAAATTTATAATAACATCTAAACTGATTTTTCAATAGAATGAAGTTAAACCTAGATCTAAAGAGCTAGATTTAGACAATGAACACTAAAAAGTTTTTTGTCATCAACCCAGGTTTTCTCAATTTTCCATCCAGCCTCATTAGCTAATTTTTTGAAGGATTTTATCGTATACTTATGGGAATTTTCAGTATGTATCTCTTCATTTTTTTTAATCAAATATTTTGAACCATTGATTTTGATTTTATTATTTTTTTTTGACCTTAACCTCATTTCAATTCTTTTTTTTGATTTATTGTAAATTACTAAATGTTTATAGGAATTTAAGTTTATATCCCCACCCAATTCAGTATTTATTCTTTGTAAAATATTTTTATTAAATTTTGCGGTCACACCTTTTTTGTCATTGTAAGCGGAAATTAGAGTTGGAATATCTTTGACTAAGTCAGCGCCAATGATAACTTTTTTTGCTTTAAATTTTGATTTAAGCATTTTTAAAAATTTTACAGCATTCTTTTTTTCAAAGTTGCCGATGGTTGATCCAGGAAAAAAAATAATTATATTTTCTGATGAATTGATTTTTAAAGGTAGTTTATCATTTCTTGAGAAGTCATATCCTTTTGGAGTAATAGTTATTTTTGGAAATTTTTTTTTAAAACTCTTAGATATTTTATTTATATAATCTTCAGAAATATCTAAAGGTATATATTTTTTTGGCTTATCTAAACATCTGAGAAAAATACCAATTTTTTTAATGTCTCCTGCACCGGGCTCAATTAAAATAGCTTTCTTACCTATTTTATGTGCAATTTCAATTTTGTTATCTTTTAGAATTTTTCTTTCAGTTCGTGTTGGATAATATTCTTTTAACCTCGTAATTTGTTCAAAAAGTTTTGATCCATGAAAATCATAAAACCATTTAGAACTCAGCTTCTTATTCTTTTTGCTTAAACCGTAACTTACTTCTTGTAAAAATGATTTCATTTCGAATCAAGCATAACTAAAACACGACTGATTGGCATTGAAAATTGTCCCTGTCTTTCAGCATCAGCACTTTTTTTAAATATTGCTAGCAGTTTAGATAAACTTGCTAACATTAATTTTTTTTTCTCCGGCTTCAAAATAAATGAAGCGTAAAAAAATCCTGCAGTAATTTCAGCTACTTGGGTGACTGGTCCCTTCATAGATACAACATTTGTTTCGATAACTATATTTGATTTTGGAAATGCCTCACGTACGAGATTATTAAGACTTTCAGATCCGCGTACTCTAGGATCACCTAAATCAATCTCGCCATAATTAGGTATTTCTTCTTGCACATAACTATAAATTAAATCGTGCACCTCTTTGTAACCTGGTGCCGCATTCATTGGTCCATCTACCAATGCCGCAAACCTTCCCTTAGAGGTTAAAACTCGTTTGACCTCATTTAATACAGGGGCTATTGGATCCATTAATGTTAAAGCCCAATGACATAGAACTATATCAATAGAATTATCGTCGATTACTGACAAATTTTGAGCTTTTGACTCAAACAGACTAACTCCACTATCAACAAGACGAGCCTTAGCCAATTCTAACTCTTCAGGACACATGTCTATGCCTTTTAAATTTAAATTTTTATTGTGATCAAATAAGATTTTTAATAAAGGTCCTGACCCACAGGCAAGGTCTAATACACTTAAACGCTCATTATTAGGTACAAGTTTGGCTAGCCATTCGTAACTATTAAGTCCATTTTCATCACGACAAGAGCTTGCGCACACCTCAGTAAATCCAGTATGTTCTTGGTGTACAATTCTTAAATGATCAACTAAGGCATTGCTATCAGGTTGTAAATTACGAGCAAGACTGTCAGTCCAGATTGAATTTAGCCCTTTATGATTGTTTATATCTTTCATGGTTTGTTTTTAACTGGCCAACAAATTGGATTAAGTGGACTAGCAGCTATATCTCCTGGTTTCACATTAGGCATAAACTTCTGCCAATCACCTGACACCATTGTAGGTGCATGAACTACTCTCGCTCCATCTCGGTAATAAGTATTGGCTAGGGCTACACGGCTTCGATTTGTACGATTGCTTGAGGCAGTATGAAAATTTAAATTATGGTGAAAGCTCACTTCACCTAATTCAAATGGAGTTTCATTAACACTGACATTATTTTTCAAAAAAACCTCTGAAACCCTACGGTCATATCCAGTGCCAGTCTTTTCAAAAGTAACAGCATTAACTAATTTATGGACATCTAGTGGGTAGGCAAAAGAGAGTGGTCCCATCTCAAGAGGGATTGGTTGTGCAGGAATCCAGGCAGTAACTACATCATTAGTATCAAGCGGAAAGTGGTGATCATCAAAGTGCCATGGTGTACGACCACAACCGGTTTGTTTAGCCAGCACATTATCATGGTAAAGTCTAACAGCTGGTACTTTAAGAAGATCTGCTGAAATTTGACCTAATCGTGGTGATAATACGTAAGCACGAAGAAGCGCGTTGTCAGGCCAAATTACTTCAAGACTTAGGAAACGGTCTTTTGCTCCTTTATCTGGATGAACTTTAAATTCTTCTTTTAATAAATTTATTAATTCAGCTCTAAGCTTTAACACAGCTCCTGGCGAGAAAACTCTCTTAAGTTTTATGAAGCCATTTTTTTTAAAAAAATCAATTTGATCATTAGTTAAATAGTAAGGTTCAGCTAATTCTGAGATAACTTCATCATTACTGGGTATTACAATATTTGGTAATGGATCTGCATTAATTATTTCACTTTGTTTACCATCATTATCTGCAAGACTAACATACCAGTCCCACCACGCTTGGTTATCTTTATCCCATGGTTTGCTGATATCAACATTATCAGATGTTTTACATTTTAATTTTTTATTAGAATTTGACATTTAAGATGTTGATACAGTTTTATTTAATATTAGAAAGGGTACGTTTTGACATATGATTATATACGTTTTTACGAATGAATCTGTCTTTTATCTACTGATAATGCAGCTTCTTTGATTGCCTCAGAAAACGTAGGATGTGCATGACAAGTCCTTGCTATATCCTCGGAGCTTGCGCCAAATTCCATTGCAACTGCCATTTCAGCAATCATTTCACCAGCATGGGGGCCTATAATATGAACCCCTAACACTTTGTCAGTTGATTTATCAGCTAAAATTTTTACAAAGCCCTCGGGCTCATCAATTGCTTTAGCTCTAGAGTTTGCCATGAATGGAAACCTTCCTATTTTATAACTTACATTTTGTTTTTTTAATTGTTCCTCTGTCTTTCCGATAGTTGCTACTTCTGGAGAAGTATAAATAACTCCAGGAATTAAATCGTAATTTACATGTCCAGATTGACCAGCAATAATTTCTGCAACTGCAATACCTTCCTCCTCAGCCTTATGCGCCAACATAGGTCCTTGAATTACATCACCTATAGCAAAAATATGTTTTTTTTCCGTCTTAAAATTTTTATCTACTTTAACTCTACCTTTTTCGTCAGTTTTTAAGTAAATTTTCTCTAAATTAAGATTTTCAGTAAATGCCTTTCTACCTATTGAAATTAAAGCAACATCACAATCGTGCGAATTTTTTTCTCCCTTGCTATTAAAAGTTTTTATCTCTACGTTATTTCCTTTTTTTA
>CACABD010000014.1 GCA_902530715.1 uncultured Pelagibacteraceae bacterium | reverse complement strand
TTAATCTATTTGGTATCGAATAAGCTGTGGCTTCACCACTATATTTGATCTCTTCTTTTTCTAAAAATTCTTTTATATTTTGAAAAAGATCTTGCCTTGTCCTATTCTGCAAATTTGCAGGAATTTCTTCACTAAAAAGTTCTATAAAAAATTCTGGCATTTTATTTTTTTACTTTTGGTTATCTACCCAAACTTTTCCTACGCTTTTTGTCATGTCTCTTATTTTTGAAATGTATTCTGCTCTTTGAGCAACACTAATTGCTCCTCTTGCATCTAATATATTAAAAACATGACTTGCTTTTAAACATTGATCGTAAGCGGGTAACGGCAGTTTTTTTTCTAGCAATAATTTTGTTTCTTGTTCAACCATATCAAAAATTTTGAACAAATTATCTACATTTGCAAATTCAAAATTATAAGCTGAAAATTCTTTTTCTGCTTGCAAAAAAACATCACTGTAAAGAATACCCTCATTATTCCAAACTAAATCAAAAACATTTTTTTTCTGTTGGGTGAACATGCAAAGTCTTTCTAGACCATATGTAAGTTCAACTGAAATAGGTTTGCAATCCATGCCGGCCATTTTTTGAAAATACGTAAATTGAGTTATTTCCATACCATCACACCAAACCTCCCAGCCTAGTCCAGCCGCGCCTAAGGTCGGGCTTTCCCAATCATCTTCTATAAATCTGATATCATGTTCGCTATGTTTAATACTCAGATTCTCAAGACTACTCAAATATAATTTTTTTATATTTTTTGGTGAAGGTTTTATTATTACTTGAAATTGATAATAATGTTGTAATCTGTTTGGATTATCTCCATATCTTCCATCAGTTGGTCTTCTAGATGGTTGAACATAAGCTGACTTCCAAGGTTTTGGTCCGAGTGATCTTAAGGTTGTAGCAGGATGAAATGTTCCTGCTCCTACTTCTAAATCATATGGTTGTAAAATTACACACCCTTGATTTGACCAAAATTTTTGTAAAGCGAAAATTGTATCTTGAAAAGTTTGAACTTTAGTTTTTTTTTTAGAAGCCATACTTTTGCCAAATAGATTTTTCCTCAATTACATTTGACAAACTATCAATATAATTTTTTGATGATAATCTTTTAGCAAGCCATCCTTTACTCTTCTCAAATTTTTTAACTATAACGTCTTCACCATAAATTTCTTTTATTATGTGGTTTGCATCACCTATTCCATCAATCAACCCTAGCTCTTTTGATTTGCTGCCAGACCAAAATTCACCAGAAAATAATTCAATATCTAAATCTTTTTTTAGTTTTGATCCTCTGCTAGTTTCAACAACATTTATAAAATCTTTATGTAGATCCAATTGAATGTTTTTAAGTCTATCAATATCTTCCTTTTTTTCCTCCATAAATGGATCTAGAGTACTTTTATTTTTTCCAGCTGTATAAACTCTTCTTTGTACTCCAATTTTTTGAATTAAATCTTTAAATCCAAATGATGAATATATAACTCCTATAGATCCAATAATAGAACTTGAATTTGCATATATTTCATCACCCGCACAGGCTATAAGATATCCGCCAGATGCAGCAACATCCTCAGCAAAAACTATAACTTTCTTTTTTTCTTTTTTAGCAAGTCTTCTAATGAAACTATAAATTAAATGGGATTGCACCGGCGATCCCCCTGGTGAATTAATTGATATAGCAACTGCAGGTGACTTTTTAATTGCAAAGGCTTTTTTAATTAATTCTTCTTGGCCATTAAAGTCTATTCCTTGTTTAAATTTACCAACACTGCCGATGATACCCGTTAATCTAATATGAGGAATAATTTTTTTTTTTTTGAAAAAAGAGAACATGTTTAATGCTTATAAAATTTTTTTGATAATATAAAGTCTACTTATAGTTGAAGTTTGGGGTGCGTCAATTGATAAGTATGATTAATGCCTAATTATATTAACTTAATTTTATGGGTTCGGTAATACAATTTAAATCAAAAATTAATAATGCATATTTAGATCTAAAAAACTCAGTAGAGCATAAATTAGAACTTGTCGAAGATAAGATCAAAAATAAACTAAAAAGCGACGTCTCTTTAGTAGAAAAGATGACAACTTATAACTTAAGCACAGGCGGAAAAAGAATTAGGGCTTTAATAACTCTAGGATCTGCAAAATTATGCGGTTACTCGAAAGGCGGAAGAGATGTAAATCTTGCTGCATGTGTAGAATTAATTCATGCTGCTACATTAATGCATGATGATGTGCTTGATAATGGAGAAATTAGGAGAGGAAAAAAAACTCCTAGATCAATTTGGGGAAACAATGCTTCGATTCTAGTTGGAGATTATCTTTTAAGTAGATGTTTCGAAATGATGGTGGAGGATGGAAACATAGAAGTTTTAAAATTATTATCATCAACTTCAGCTCAAATTGCACAGGGTGAAGTATTACAGTTACAACATAAATCTGAAATAGATATTATAGAAGAAACATATTTAAAGATAATAACATCTAAAACAGCTTCGTTGTTTTCAGCTTCTAGCAGGGTTGGTGCAATACTTGGTCAACAAGAAGAAAAAATTAAAGATGCGCTAGACTCATATGGTAAAAATCTAGGTATAACATTTCAAATCGCAGATGATACTTTAGACTATAATTCTCAAATACAAAAATTTGGAAAAAAAATTGGAAATGACTTTTTCGAGGGTAAAATAACACTTCCTGTAATCATATTAAATCAAAAATGTAATCTAAATGAAAAAATAAAATTAAAAAAATTGTTTGCTAAAGAATATCGTAATGAAAATGAATTTAAGCTTGTACTAGATTTAATTACAAAATATAAAGTGATATCGGAGTGTTATAAAAAGGCAGATTATTTTATTTCTTTAGCTTCAAATTCTTTAAATATTATTAAAGATTGTGAAGAAAAGAATATTTTAAAAAAATTAACGTCTTTTAGTATCGAAAGATCTTTTTAAGGACTAAGTAAAAACTTATCCCATTTATTTTGCGCAAATTTATATTTTAACCTTTCATGAATTCTATTCTCTCCATCTAACCAAAATTCTATTTCATTTGGAATTAATCTCCATCCTGACCAATATTCAGGTCTTGGTACTTCATTTGCGTCTGGATACTTTTTTTTGTATTTTTCTATGGATAATAATAGCTCATCTCTATTTTTTAATGTTGTGCTTTGTTGTGATGCCCAGGCTCCTATTCTACTACCATATTTTCTTGAATTATAATAATCATCAGCTTCTTTATCTGAAACATTTTTTATTGACCCAAAAATTCTAATTTGTCTAAGTAAACTTTTCCAATGAAAACACATTGAAGCTTTGGGGTTAGCAGACAAAGCTTTGCTCTTTGGGCTATTTAAATTTGTATAAAATACAAAACCTTTCTCACTGAAGTCTTTCAATAAAACCATTCGTACATTAGGATTGCCTTCTTTATCAGATGTTGCCAACGCTAAGGCATTTGGGTCATTTGGCTCTTTTTCTTTGGCCAAATTAAACCATTCTTCAAATAACTTAAAAGGATTACTCTCATCCTTAAAGCAAATATCTAGTCCTAGGGCGTTTTTTTGATTCATAATTTAAACAAAATAATTTATATAATACAATAATGTCATTTAATACTTTTGGAAAGTTTTTTCGTTTTACTACATGGGGAGAATCACATGGGCCAGCTATAGGATGTGTTGTTGATGGTTGTCCACCCAATGTGGCTTTAAAACAGGAAGATATTCAAAGAGAACTAAATAAAAGAAAACCAGGACAATCAAAGTTTACAACGCAAAGAAAAGAAGATGATAAAGTTGAGATATTGTCTGGTGTTTTTGAAGGAAAAACAACAGGGACCCCAATATCACTGATTATTTATAACAAGGATATGAGGTCAAGAGACTACGAAACCATAAAAAATAAATTTAGACCTGGTCATGCAGATTTTACATATTTTAAAAAATATGGGATTAGAGATTATCGAGGAGGTGGAAGACAGTCAGCACGAGAAACCGCATCTAGAGTGGCTGCTGGAGCCATAGCAAAAAAAGTTTTAGAAAAAAAAATAGGGAAAAAATATAAAGTCATAGGAGCAGTTACCCAACTTGGAATATTAGGTTGTGACGTAACTAGATGGAATGATAAAGAAATCGGGAAAAATCCATTTTTTTGTCCAGATAAAAAAATTACAAAGTTATGGGAAAAATATTTGTTGGACATCAGAAAATCAGGTTCATCTTGTGGTGCGATTATAGAAGTCAGAGCAAGGGGGGTGCCAGTTGGGCTAGGTGCACCTATCTATGCAAAGCTAGATATGGATTTAGCCTCGGCAATGATGAGTATTAATGCAGTTAAAGGAGTAAATATAGGATCTGGAATGAGTTCAGCTCAATTAACTGGTGAAGAAAATTCTGATGAGATTATTTTAAAAGGAAAAAATATTAAATTTAAATCAAATAAAGCTGGGGGTATACTTGGGGGTATATCTAGTGGACAGGAAATAATAGTGTCTTTTGCTGTAAAACCAACTTCATCAATTCTGACCTCAAGAAAAACAATTGATAAATTTGGGAAAAATACATCTATATCAGTTAAAGGTCGTCATGACCCATGTGTTGGAATAAGAGCAGTCCCTATTGGTGAAGCAATGGTGCATTGTGTATTACTCGATCATTATTTAATGAATAAAGCTCAGTGCGGTAACTAATTCTGCTTTTGAGCTAGAACTTTAGAGTCAATTATTTCGTAAATTTTGTTTACTATTGCCTGGCTATCTAAACCAGCCTCTTCATACATTTTTTTTGGATTATTATGCTCTATAAATCTATCAGGCAAAATCATAGATCTTAATTTTATTTTTTCTAATAAGGATTTATCAGATAAAAACTTGCTTAAGTGAGAACCAAATCCACCTATTGAGCCCTCTTCAATTGAAATTAGTATTTCGTGATTTCTAGCAACTTGCCACATTAAATTTTCATCAAGTGGCTTACAAAATCTAGCATCTGCAATAGTTATGCTTAAGCCTTTTTTCTCCAAATTTTGTGCTGCAATTTTGCACTCATTTAATCGTGCTCCAAAATTAATTAAAGCTATTTTTTTTCCTTCTTGAATTATTCTGCCTTTTCCAATTTTAATTTTTTCACTTATATCTGGAAGCGTAATTCCAAACCCTGTGCCTCTTGGATATCTAAATGCACTTGGTCTGTCATTTATATCAACTGAGGTATTTATCATCTTAACTAACTCCGACTCATCGCTAGCTGCCATTACAACAAAATTTGGCAATGTAGATAAAAATGTAATATCAAATGAACCTGCATGTGTTGGGCCATCAGCTCCAACTAATCCAGCTCTATCAATTGCAAATCTAACTGGTAAGCTTTGAATTGCAACATCATGTACGACTTGATCATAAGCTCTTTGTAAAAAAGTAGAATATATTGCGGCATAGGGTTTAAATCCCTCCGTTGCTAATCCTCCAGAAAATGTGACCGCGTGCTGTTCAGCTATTCCAACATCGTACATTCTATCGGGAAATTTTTTACCAAATAAATCCATCCCGGTACCAGATGGCATAGCTGCTGTAACTCCAATTATTTTACTATCTCTCTCCGCATGTTTAATTAGTGTTTCAGCAAAAACTTTAGTATAAGATGGTATAGTTGCTTTTGACTTTTGCTGAACTCCTGTTTTGATATCAAATTTTGATACTCCATGATACTTATCATTTGACTTCTCTGCAAATTGATAACCTTTTCCTTTTTCAGTTTTAATATGTATCATTACAGGTCCATTAAAATTACTGTTTTTCGCATTTTTTAGAACCGAAACCAACGTTTCTATATCATGACCATCTATTGGACCCACATAATAAAATCCTAATGAATTAAATAAAGTGCCTCCTGTTACTGCGCTTCTAAAAAAATCTTCAGCTTGTCCAGCTTTTTTGCTAAATCTTTTAGAAAACGATGAAATAATTAATTTTACAGTTTCCCTAAAGCTAAAATACATCTTGCCGGTAAATAATTTTGCTAAATATGTTCTCATTGCTCCAACAGGTTTTGCAATTGACATATCATTGTCATTTAAAATAACTATCATTTTTGTTTTTGAAGTTCCGGCATTATTCATTGCCTCATACGCCATGCCGGCACTAATTGCTCCATCTCCAATTATTGCAACTACATTATCATTTTTTTTTGATAGTTTATTAGCTGTTGCTATACCAAGTGCTGCAGAAATGGATGTAGAGCTATGAGCTGCACCAAAAGGATCATATTCGCTCTCTGATCTTTTAGTGAAACCAGATAAGCCATTTCCTTGTCTTAAAGTTCTAATTTTTTCTTTACGCCCTGTTAGAATCTTGTGCGGATAGGATTGATGTCCCACATCCCAAACTAATTTATCATTTGGAGTATCAAAAACATAGTGTAAAGCCACGCTAAGTTCAACCACGCCTAATCCAGCTCCTAGGTGACCTCCGGTAACAGAAACAGCATCAATCAGCTCTTCTCTTACCTCATTAGAAAGTACTTTAAGTTCACTTAATTTTAATTTTCTAATATCAGATGGAAATTTTACTTTATCTAAAAATATATATTTTTTCATTTTTCCCTATTAACAATAAATTGAATCGTATCTTTTAAATCATTGCTTTTCTTTAAGCTTTTTAAAACATTAAATATTTTATTTTTTTTAAAATTACAGTACTTAACAGTATTTTTGTATCCGAGTAAACTTATTAAAGTTGCTTTGCCTTTTTTCTTATCTTTATGAATTTTTTTGCCTAATTTTTTTGCATTTCCTTTGAAATCTAACAAATCATCAATTATTTGAAACAATAAACCTATCTCTAGACCTAAATTAGAAAATTTTTTAAATATATTTTTCTTTTTGCTCAAAATCACTGGAGCTAAAGTTGAAAACATAAATAACTTGCCAGTTTTGTTTAATTGCATTTCTAATATTTTACTTTTTCCTATTCTTTGTCTTTCAAAACTCAAATCGAGAAATTGCCCACCCGCTATTCCGGTATGACCTGAGCTAGCTGCAAGAATATTAATAAGCTGGTTTTTTTTTTTATCTTGAATTAGGAATTTTTTTTCACTAATTATTTCAAAAGCCATTGTTAAAAGTGAATTACCTGCCAAGACAGCTGTTGACTCTCCATATTTTTTATGAACAGTTAATTTACCTCTTCTTATATCATCATCATCCATACATGGTAAATCATCATGAATTAGTGAATATGCATGAATACACTCTATTGCAGCTCCGATTCTGATTAAATGTCTGTAAGGAACCATTAAAATCTTACCTATATCAACTAAAATTTTTACTCTTATTTTTTTTCCACCAGGAAACAATCCATATTTGATTGGATCTATTAATTTTGTTTTTTTCTGATTTCTGAGGTAATTTTTTAAGAAAGTATTGGTATCTTTTGCAACTTTATTTAGTTTTTTTTTCATTTTTTTTTATAATTTCGTCAATTTTTGATTTTGAATTATTACTAATTTCTTTTGATAGAGACTGAAATTTTTTTTCTATTAAATTGTTAATTTTAATTAATTTTTGATAATCATCATCAGAATTTTCCAGATTTGAGGATGTTTCGATTTTAGTTAATAAACTATTGAGAATTTCTCTTAATTCATCTAGTGACTTTGCTTTAATATCATCTGGTAAATTTTTATCTTTCATATATTAGTTTTATTATTACATGAATAATAATCTTTCAAATATTAAAAAAGGTAAATATTTCCTTGATAAACACAATTGTATAGGTATGCCAACAGAAACTGTTTATGGACTAGCTGCTAACGCTTACTCCAGTAAGGCTGTATCAAAAATATTTAAATTAAAAAAAAGGCCAAAAAATAATCCATTAATAGTTCATTATAGCGGTCTTGAAATGTTAAAAAGAGATTGTATTTTAAACAAGAATTTTACCAATCTTTATAATAAATTTTGCCCAGGTCCGCTAACTTTTATTTTAAAATTAAAAAAGAATAGTAAAATTTCAAAATTTGTAACAAATAAGAAAAAAACACTTGCTGTTAGATTTCCTTCACATCCTAAAGCGAGAGGTCTTTTAAAAATATTAAATTATCCATTAGCTGCCCCTAGCGCAAATATTTCATCAAGAGTAAGTCCTGTAACAAAAAACCATGTAAAAGAAGAGTTTGGCGAAAAAATAAAATATATTATTGAGGGAGGTCTTTCTAAGATTGGTTTAGAGTCTACTATTATAAATTTGACAAATAAGCCTGAAATCCTTCGTATTGGTAGTATAGATATTGATAAATTAAGTAAAGTATTAAAAAAAAAATTAATCTACAGAAAAAAAAATTATATGAAAGTACCAGGTCAAAATAGATTACATTATTCTCCAGGAATACCATTAAGAATGAATTGTAAAGAAGCATGTCTAGATGAGGCATTTATACTAGTGAAAAAAAGAAATAATAGTAATAAAAATTTTTTTTATCTTAGTAAAAACAAAAATTTAAAAGAGGCGGCAAGAAAACTTTATTCGATTTTAAGAATGATTAAAAAAAAAGGATATAAAAAAATTGCTGTTGAAAAAATAGAAAATAAAGGGATCGGGTTGGCAATAAATGACAGGTTGCAAAAGGCCTCAACAAAAAATAAATGAATACTTTGGTAAGTGTAAATAATCTATCTAAAAAATTTTCAACTTTTGAGGCTGTTAAAGAAATTAGTTTTTGTATAAACGAAAGTGAAATCCTGGGTTTACTAGGCCCAAATGGTTGCGGTAAAACTACAACAATTGGAATGATGTTAGGCTTATTAAAACCAACAAGTGGTGAGGTTATAATAAATGGTCTTAATGTTGAAAAGAATAGAATAAATCTTCTAAAAAAAATGAATTTTATTTCTCCTTATATTGAGTTACCAAAAAAACTTACTGTAAAAGAAAATCTGATGGTTTATGGTAAATTATATTCTATCAATGGTATAAATAATCGGATTGATTATCTTACTGAAACATTAAGGTTGAGTGAATTCATAAATAAAAAAACTGGTGAACTTTCTTCAGGCCAAAAAAATAGAGTTAGTCTTGCAAAAGCGGTAGTTAATGATCCAGACATTTTATTATTAGATGAGCCAACAGCTTCATTAGATCCAGAAACAGGGGATTTTGTAAGAACTTTTATAGAAAAGATTTCATCAGAAAAAAAAATGTCAATCTTGCTTGCTTCCCACAACATGAATGAAGTAAAAAGGCTTTGCAAAAGTATTTTAATGATGAAAGACGGAAAAATTATAGATAGGGGTACGCCGTCAGAAATTATCAATAAACATGGTAAAAAAAACTTAGAAGAAGTTTTTTTAAAACTTAATAGAACTAAAAATGAGTTATAATAGAATTTTAGGTCTTTTCTTAAGACACTTTTTTTTAATAAAGGGTTCACTACCAAGAATTTTAGACTTAATTTATTGGCCTACAATTCAAATAATTCTTTGGGGGTTTATTTCAAAGTTTTTTACGGTTTATAGTGACTACTACAATAATACTGTTGGGGTCATACTAAGCTGTGCAATTCTTTATGATTTTTTATTTAGATCAAGCATAAGTTTCAATATGTTGTTTCTAGAGGAGATTTGGAGTAGAAATTTTACAAATTTGTTTATTGCCCCTCTTCGTGTAAGCGAAATAATTATATCATTAGTTTTAACTGCTCTTTTAAGAACCTTGATAGGTTTGGTACCTGCAATATTAATAACCTCACCATTATTTGGTATATCAATTTTAGATCTTGGTATGCCTCTTTTTTTATTGTTTTTTAGTTTATATGTATTTGGGATTACATTAGGGTTATTCGTTTCATCAGGTCTACTAAGTTATGGGCCAGCGTTTGAAAATATTGCATGGTCATCACTTTTTTTATTAGCACCTTTAGGATGTATTTATTATCCAATTGAAATATTGCCTGAGTTTTTTCAAACTGTAGCAAAGTTATTACCTTTGGTTTACATTTTTGAGGAGGCAAGATCAATTTTAGTAAATAATACTGTGGACTATTCAAATATAATGTCTGCAATATATTTAAACATTTTTTATCTTTTTTTAGGTATTTCCTTATTTTACTATTCTTTTAATAGGGCACGTGATAAAGGGACATTAATTAATATAGGTGAATAATTGTTGGCGCGCTCGCAAGGAGTCGAACCCTGAACCTCCAGAGCCGAAATCTGGCGCTCTATCCAGTTGAGCTACGAGCGCATAAAGTATTAATATAGTAATTTATGAAAAAAATCATTAATTTATTAGTAGGGACACAGGATGATATTCTTAGAGTAGACCAATTTATAAATAAATATGAACAAGATTTAAGTAGATCTAAAATCAAAAATTTAATACTTAAAAAAAATTTAAGTATAAACAATATACTTAATGATGATCCATCTAAAAAAATCAAAATAAACGATAAAATTAGCTTAATAATTCCTGAGCCTGAAGAAGTAAAACTCAAACCATTTGAATATAAAATTGAGATAATTTATGAGGACAATGATTTGCTAGTATTAAACAAAAAAGCAGACATTTCAATGCATCCAGGCGCGGGAAATAAGGACAGAACACTTGTCAATGCATTAATTAATTATAAAAAAAAATTGTCAAATATTAATGGTGAGCTAAGACCAGGTATTGTTCATAGAATTGACAAACATACTTCAGGATTAGTGGTAATTGCAAAAAATAATTTTACACATGATAATTTGTCAAATCAATTCAGTGAACATACAATTGAAAGAAAATATCAAACTTTAGTTTGGGGTAAACTTAGACCCAGTAATGGTAAAATAGAAACTTTAATAACAAGAAGCTCCAAAAATAGACAATTGATGTCCGTTAGTTTGTCGAAAGGAAAAAATTCAATTACAAATTATAAAACGCTTGAAATATTCGAAAAAGAAACAGTTCCCACTTTTAGTTTAATTGAGTGTAAATTAGAAACTGGAAGAACACATCAAATAAGAGTTCATATGAGTTATAAAGGTAATAATATAGTTGGCGATCAAAAATATAAAAAAAAATTTAAAAAAATAAAAAATATAAATAAAGACTTGAAAAAAAAAATCATGGGTTTAGACAGACAATTTTTGCATGCTGTCAGCTTAGGATTTACTCATCCAATTAAAAATAAAAGAATGAATTTTAAATCTAAATTACCAAATGATCTTGAAAATATTCTAAAAAGCCTTAGAAATGCTTAAAATTTTATACATTGTAAATTTAAAAAAATTAATTAAATAAGTCTCTCAAATGACTAGTTCAACATTTAAATATCCAGCTCTAACAAACGAAGGTGGTTTGTCGCTATATTTAGAGCAAATCAAAAAGTTTCCTATGCTAGATGCAGAAGAAGAGTACATGTTGGCAAAGAATTGGAAAAATACGGGTAATGTCAAATCTGCAGAAAAATTAGTTACAAGTCACTTACGATTAGTTGCTAAAATTGCAATGGGCTATAAGGGATATGGTTTACCCTTAAATGAAATAATATCAGAAGGTAATGTGGGTCTAATGCAAGCTGTTAAGAAATTTGAACCCGAAAAAGGTTTTAGACTTGCAACATATGCTATGTGGTGGATAAAGGCTGCTATACAAGAATATATTTTGCGATCTTGGAGTTTAGTTAAAATAGGTACTACCACAGCTCAAAAAAAGTTATTTTTCAATTTAAAAAAATTAAAAAATCAAATAGCTCCTAAAAATGAAGGAGATTTGAAAGATGAAGATGTTAAAAAAATTGCATCAACTTTAAATGTAAGTGAACATGAGGTTGTTTCAATGAATAGACGATTGTCAGGCAAAGAACAATCCTTAAATGCACCAATTGGTGAAGATGGGGACGAATGGCAAGATTGGGTGGTCGATAAAACTATGGACCATGATCTAAAAATTGCTCATCAAGAAGAAATGGAGCAACGAAAAGATCTACTAAAAGACTCAATAAAAATTCTTAATGATAGAGAAAAAGAAATTTTGTATTCAAGACGCTTGACTGATAGTCCAAAAACTTTAGAGGATTTAAGTAAAAAATTTAAAATCAGTAGAGAAAGAATAAGACAAATCGAGAATAAATCATTTGAAAAACTTCAAAAACATATGCTTAACTCAGCTAACTCTAAAAATTTGTTACCTGCTAATTAATTTTTAAAAGGATCTTCAATTAAGATAGTATCATTTCTTTCGGGACTAGTTGAAATACTTGATACTTTAGTTTCTATAAATTGCTCTAACTCACGAATATATTTTTTTGCATTTTCAGGTAAGTCTTTAAAATTTTTAATTCCTTTTGTAGAAGTTTTCCAGCCTTCAAAAATTTTATAAACTGGCTTCACTTTTAGTTGATCGTCAACTGCTGCTGGCAAGTAGTCAATTTTTTTTCCATTTAATTCATATGCAACACATATTTTTACATGATCTAAATCATCTAAAACATCAAGCTTGGTTAGGGCTATTCCATTAATTCCTGAAATTTTAATTGTTTGTCTAACTAAAACCCCATCAAACCAACCACAACGTCTTTTTCTGTTAGTTACAGTTCCAAACTCTTTACCTTTAGTACCAAGTTCCTCACCAATTTCATCTTTTAACTCTGTGGGAAAAGGTCCTTCGCCAACTCGTGTTGTGTAAGCTTTTGTTATACCTAAAACATAATTTATAGAATTGGGCCCACAACCTGAACCAGTTGCTGCTGAAGATGCAACAGTATTAGAAGAAGTTACAAATGGATAAGTACCGTGATCAACATCCAAAAGAACGCCTTGCGCACCTTCAAATAAGATTTTTTTATTTTGAGATTTAAATTCATCTATTTTTTTCCATACTGGTTTTGAGTATTTTAAAATTTCTGGAGCAATTTTTAACAAATCCTTTTTTAACTTGTCTTTTTTGTAGACTGTTTTCCCCAGTCCTTTTCTTATGGCGTTATGATGCAACAATACAGTTTCAAGTCTATGGTCTAAATTTTCGTCAGATACTAAGTCCATTACCCTTATAGATCTTCTGCCAACTTTATCTTCATATGCCGGTCCAATGCCTCTTCTGGTAGTTCCGATTTTTGCATTTCCTGCAGCGTCCTCTCTAATTTCATCCATTTCTTTATGAAATGGTAATATTAAATTTGCAGATTCAGATATTATTAAATTTTCTGGACTAACTTTCACTCCCTTAGATTTAATCTCATCA
>CACABD010000013.1 GCA_902530715.1 uncultured Pelagibacteraceae bacterium | reverse complement strand
TTTGGAGTTTTTTGCAGAAACAAACTTATTAGGTGCTCTATCTGCATGCCCAGGTGGAGATTGTGGTTCAGAACATTCTTCTGATGTTGCTATATGCTATCCTTTAAAAGTATCTATTTGGGATGTTGATAAAAAGTATTTAAATGGGATAAGTTTTTCAAAAACATCAAGTTACAACAGAAATCACGGAATTAAATAACTTATGACTAAAGGCAATGTTACGTTTATTTTACATAAGCCTCAGCTTTCTGAAAATATAGGAGCATGTGCAAGGGGTATAAAAAATTTTGGTTTCAATAAACTTATATTAATAGACCCTAAGCCTTTATTTCCTAATGATAAAATAATAGCTACATCAGTTGGGGCAAAAGATATTATTAAAAAAAGTAAGGTATATGAAAACCTTGAAAACGTAATTAGTCAGATTGATATTTTGATTGCAACATCTGCAAGAATTAGAAACAAGAATATTAAACATATAGAATTAAAAGATTTAAAAAAAATAAATTTTAAGAAAAAAGTTGGATTTTTGTTTGGTTCAGAGGCATCTGGTTTATCAAATAATGAAATAACTTACACAAATTACACTCTAAATATTTCTACTGACAAAAATTTTAAATCATTAAATTTATCTCATAGCCTTATTATTATAGCTCAATACATTTCAAATCTATTATATAAAGAGAAATTTAAACTAAAAAAAACTAAAAAGTTTAAAGCAGCGTCTAAAAAAGAAATTTTAGCAATGACAAATCTTTGTATAAAACATCTCAGTCAAATAAATTTTTTTAAACAAAAAGAAAAGAAACCTATAATGCTTGAAAATTTAAGAAATATTTTTTACAAGATGGAATTATCTGATAAAGAAACACGTATTTTATCAAGTGTATTTGCAAGTTTAGGAAAAAAACGCTGATTGACAAAATTTTATGTATCTTTATAAGACCCACTTATTAAATGACAAAAAGATTAAAATCTAAACATAAAGTTGATAGAAGATTAAAAGTCAACCTTTGGGGAAGACCTAAAAGTCCATTCAATAAAAGAGCTTATCCCCCTGGACAACACGGTCAAACTAAAAATTCAAAACCATCAGATTATGGTATCCAGCTTCAAGCAAAACAAAAATTAAAATCTTATTACGGAAACTTAAATGAAAGACAATTTAGAAATATGTATAGGAAAGCTATTTTGAAGAAAGGTGATACTGCTGAAAACTTAATCGGTTTATTAGAGAGAAGATTAGACTCAGTTGTATACAGAGCTAAATTTTCAACAACAATTTTTTCATCAAGACAATTTATCAATCACGGTCACGTAAGAGTAAATGGTAAAAAAGTTAATATATCAAGCTATCAATTAAGAGACGAAGATACTGTAGAAATAAGAGATAGATCAAAACAATTAGCAATCATCGATATAGCATTAGCAAGTAAAGAAAGAGAGACACCCGAGTATTTACAAGTTGATGAGAAAAATAGAAAAATTAAATTTGTTAGAACGCCAAAATTCGAAGAAGTTCCTTATCCAGTTGTTATGGAACCTAACTTAGTTATTGAATATTACTCTAGATAAAATTATTTTTTATATTTAATTTGTTTATCTTCAAAAAGCTTTTTTAGCTCCCCGTTTTCAAACATTTCTTTAACAATATCACACCCACCAACAAATTCTTTTTTAACGTATAATTGTGGTACGGTCGGCCATTCACTAAACTTTTTTATACCCTCTCTAATACTTTGATCGCTCAGCACATTAACACTTTTAAAATTGACCTCTAAAATTTTTAACATATTTGCAACTGCCATTGAAAAACCACACTCTGGAGCATCAGGTGTACCTTTCATAAACAAGCAGACTTCATTTGTGTTAATATTGTTTTCAATTAATTCTTTAGTTTGTTGTTCCATTTTTTTCCTTTGTTTTTAAAGCAAGAGCATGCAACTCATTTCCCATTTTACCTTTTAAGGAATTGTAAATCATTTTGTGTTGCTCAATTTTACTTTTACCATTAAATGCTGATGAAGTTATAGTGGCAGAGTAATGATTCCCATCACCGGCTAAATCTTGAATATCTATTATAGCATCAGGCAGAGCTTCTTTAATCATGCTCTCAATTTCTTTTAAATTCATCGCCATTAATTTACCATGTACTTATTTAACCAATTTTTATTCAATTCTGCTAATTTGTCTACTGATAAAGTTGGCTCATCATTTATTAAAATATTATCCTCAATTACCTCGCCAATTAGATCATAATGATTTGAATTTTTATGAAGTATTTTTTTAACTTTATCGACATTTTCCTTTTTAACTTCAATAATGTATCTGCCCTGGTCTTCGGAATAGAAGAACTCAAATTTATCTAGAAGCCCTTTGTACTTATAAAAATTCATACCTTTTTTTCCTTTAATACACATCTTTGCAATTCCTGTAATTATTCCACCAAGAGAGACATCATGAGCTGAACTAATCAAATTATCTTTAATTAATTTTAAAATCGTTTCCCCATTATTTTTTTCGTTAAAAAGATTTATTTCTGGAGGTGGACCTTTTTTTTCATTTAAAACTTCTTTTGCAAAGATACTTTGATCTAAATGACCTTCAGTTTTTCCAACTACAAGAATTATATTTCCAGTTTCTTTTAAATCCATTGTTATCATGTCTTTATAATTTTTAATTAAACCCACCCCGCCAATAGTAGGCGTTGGTTTAATACCTTTATCTTTAGTCTCATTATAAAAAGAGACATTTCCAGAAACGACTGGAAAGTCTAAATATTTACTAGCTTCGTTTAAGCCTTCTACACATTCTACAAACTCACCCATATTTTCAGGTTTTTCTGGATTTCCAAAATTTAAACAATTAGTTATTGCTATCGGTTCAGCTCCTACACAAATTAGATTTCTCCATGTTTCACATACAATTTGTTTACCACCACTTAATGGATGTGCATAACAATAAGATGCTGAAGAGTCTACTGTAGCAGCAATAGCTTTTCCACTCCCATGAACTCTTACTACTCCAGCGTCACCCCCAGGTTTTTGAATGGTATCACCCATCACAGTATGATCATATTGTTCCCAGATCCATTCTTTTGAACAAACATTTGGACTTGCTAATATTTTTTTTAGTACATCAGTAATTTTTAAATTTTTAAAATCTTTTTTTGTAAACTTAATTTTTTGAGGTAATTTACTTTTCTTCCATTTTCTATCATATTCAGGAGCTTCTTCTGAAAGTAAATTAATTGGAATATTTGCAACTTTATTTTTATCAAAATACAGCTCAATGTTTTTTGAGTTTGTTGTTTTTCCAATTATAGAAAAATCTAAATTCCATTTATCAAAAATTTCTTTTGCTTTCTTTTCTTTACCATTTTCAAGTACTATCAACATTCTTTCTTGGCTTTCTGATAACATGATTTCATATGGAGACATGTTTTCCTCTCGACATGGAACCTTATCTAAATGTAATTCTATACCAAGTTTTCCTTTAGAGGCCATTTCAACACTTGAGGAAGTAAGGCCAGCTGCACCCATATCTTGGATTGCAATAATTGAGTCATCTCGCATTAGCTCAAGACATGCTTCTAATAATAATTTTTCTGTAAATGGATCACCTACTTGAACTGTAGGTTTTTTTTCCTCAATTTTGTCGTCAAATTTTGCTGAAGCCATACTTGCACCGTGAATTCCATCTCTTCCAGTTTTTGAACCAACATAAATAACCGGTTTGTTTAATCCAGCGGCTTTGGAGTAAAAAATTTTATCTTTTTTCACTAGACCAAGGGTCATTGCATTAACAAGAATATTGCCATTGTAAGACTCATCAAAACTTGTTTGCCCAGCAATAGTTGGCACACCTATGCAATTACCATACCCACCAATTCCCTGAACCACTCCTCTTAAAAGACTTTTTGTTTTTTTATTAGATGTAGAACCAAAATGAATAGAATTTAAATTAGCTATTGGCCGCGCTCCCATTGTAAAAACATCCCTAAGAATTCCTCCAACACCCGTTGCTGCTCCTTGATAAGGTTCAATAAATGAAGGGTGATTATGACTTTCAATTTTAAATACTATTGCATCATCATCACCAATATCGATTACACCTGCATTTTCTCCAGGACCTTGAATAACTTTTTTACCTTTTGTATTAAGTTTTTTTAAATGTTTTTTTGATGATTTATATGAGCAATGTTCGTTCCACATTGCAGAAAAAATCCCTAACTCTGTTAGATTTGGATTTCTTTTTAAAAGTTCACATATCTTTTTATATTCATCTTTTTTTAGACCGTGATCTATTGCAATTTTTTCATTTACTTCAATCATTTCATATTACTCAAAAGATTTTCAAAAAAATAAGATCCATCATTACTTGATAAACAATTATCAATAACACGCTCTGGATGAGGCATCATACCCAAAATATTTTTCTTTTCATTAAAAACACCAGCTATATTTTGAATTGATCCATTTGGATTAGAATTTTCTGATATCTCTCCATTGCTATCACAATATCTGACTGCAATTTGATCATTATCTTGCATTGATTTTAAATCATCTTCTGAACAAAAATAATTACCATCATTATGAGCTATATGTAGTTCGAGAATATCTTTTTTAATTTTATTAAAATATTTGTTGTGTGTTTTATTTGCTTTTACAAAAATATTTTTGCAAATAAATTTTAAATATTTATTTCTTAATAAAGCTCCAGTAACAAGACCAGTTTCTATTAAAATTTGAAAACCATTACAAATACCAATAACCAGACCACCTTTATTAGCAAATTCTACAACTGAATTTATTATATTTGACTTTGCAGCAATACTTCCACATCTTAAATAATCACCATATGAAAAACCACCTGGTAACACAACTAAATCCGATTTGGGTATTACATTATCATTGTGCCATACCATCTTATTTTTAAATCCAAATTTTTTTAGAGCCACATCCATATCTCTATCACAATTAGATCCTGGAAATATAATAACAGATGACTTCATTTTATAAGATTTTGTAATCCTCAATCACAAGATTTGCCAAAAGTTTTTTACACATATCTTCAACATTTTTTTTTGCATTTTTCTCATCTTTTAAATCTGTCTCAATCTCAAAGTATTTTCCTTGTCTAACTTCACTTACATCTATGAAATTCATACTATTTAATGTTTGTTGTATAGCTTTACCTTGTGGATCTAGAACACCGTTTTTTGGTGTAACGATAACTTTGATTTTCATCTATTTTTTTTTAATTTAACGGCTTTTGGTTTTTTGAAATTAATTTCTCTTATATTTGATTCTTCATATAAAATCCCAAGTCTCGATGCGACTTCTTTGTAAGCTTGAATTAAATTTCCAAGATCTTTTCTAAACCTATCTTTGTCTAATTTTTTTTCACTTTTAGCATCCCATAATCTACATGTGTCAGGACTTATCTCATCCGCTAGAATAATTTCATTTCTAGTTGAGTTTCTCAATTTTCCAAATTCAACTTTGAAATCTACAAGTTTGATACCAACTCCTCTAAACAAACCGATTAAAAAATCATTAATTCTTAGAAGTTGCTTATTAATTTTTTCTATTTCATTCTTTTTTGCCCAATTAAAAGCGTAAATATGTTCTCTTGAAATTAAAGGATCTCCCAACTCATCATTTTTTAAACAGTATTCAATCAATGGGTCATTTAAGACTGTTCCTTCAACTATACCAAGTCTTTTAGTAAGAGAGCCTGTTGCAATATTTCTTACAATAAATTCAATTGGTAAAATATCCACAAACTTGATTAATTGTTCTCTCATATTTAATCTTTTCACTAAATGATTTTTGATACCGATTTGAGATAAATTTTTTAATATATGTTCAGATATTCTGTTATTTAATACACCTTTGCCATCTATCACTGATCTTTTCTGATTATTGAAAGCAGTGGCATCATCCTTAAAATATTGAATTACATAATTTTTGTCAGAAGTTGCATAAATTATTTTTGCCTTACCCTCGTAAAGTTTTTTACCTTTTTTCATTATTTAAATACTCTTCTAAAAATTAAATTTACATTTTTAAAATGTTTAGAATAACTGAAAATAGTTTTAAGTTTTTTAGATGGAATTTTACTCATTATATATTTGTCAGACTGTATTACATTAAACAGATCTAAATTTTCAGCAAAGCATTTTTTTGCATAATTTTGTACCATTCTGTATGACTTTTCTCTTGGTAAACCAGTTTTCGTAAGCTCCAACATTAGTTCTTGAGAAAAGATTAAGCCTTTTGTGATATTCAAATTTTGCAGCATCTTTTTTGGATAAACAATCATGTTATCCAATAAGTTTGTAAGTCTTACCAATGCAAAATCCAAAGTTATATTTGCATCAGGCCCTATATTTCTCTCAACACTTGAGTGTGAAATATCTCTTTCATGCCATAAGGCTATATTTTCAAGTGCTGGTACAACAAAGCTTCTAACCATTCTTGCAAGCCCTGTTAAATTTTCACTTAATATTGGATTTTTTTTGTGTGGCATAGCAGATGAGCCTTTTTGTTTCTTTGAAAAAAATTCTTGTAATTCATAAACTTCAGTTCTTTGTAAATGTCTTATTTCCGTTGCAACTCTCTCAATAGATCCTGCTATTATTCCAAGAACTGAAAAATAAAACGCATGTCTGTCTCTAGGAATTACTTGAGTTGAAACTGGTTCAATTTTTAAACCTAGTTTTTTTGCAACATGTTTTTCAACACTTGGATTAATATTTGCAAAAGTGCCAACAGCACCTGATATTGCACATGTAGATACTTCTTCAATTGCTGTTTCTAATCTTTTTTTATTTCTTTTGAATTCTGCATAATAAGATGCCAACTTTAAACCAAATGTAATAGGCTCTGCATGAATACCATGACTTCTACCCATACAAGGTGTGAATTTGTATTTCTTAGCTTGTTTTTTTAAAACTTTTAAAATTTGATCTAAGTCTTTAAGAATTATTTTTCCAGACTGAACTAATTGTATATTAAAACTAGTATCTAAAACATCAGATGAAGTCATACCTTGATGGAGATATCTTGCTTTTATACCGGCTTTTTCAGTAACAGAAGTTAAAAAAGCAATTACATCGTGTTTAACCTGCCTTTCAATTTGATGAATTCTTTTTACATTAATTTTTGCTTTTTTTCTTACAATTGATGATACACCCCTAGGTATTTGACCAAGCTTTTCCATTGCTTCTGCCGCAGCTATTTCTATATCAAGCCAAATTTTATACTTATTCTCTTCAGACCAAATACTCGTGATTTCTTTTCTGGAATATCTAGATATCATTAATTATAAGGAGGCCTCTTTAAGTTTTTAACAGATTCTGTAAAAATTTCATATCCATTATCAGTTATACCAACCGTATGTTCGAATTGCGCAGATAAAGCTTTATCTTTAGTCACGGCTGTCCATCCATCATTTAAAATTTTAACTTCATATTTACCAGCATTAATCATTGGCTCTATAGTAAATGTCATCCCAGGTTGTAATTCAGGTCCTGTATTTTTTTTTCCATAATGTAATACATTCGGACTTTGGTGAAATACATCACCTATACCATGTCCACAAAAATCTCTTACAACACTAAAACCTGCTTTTTCCACATGTGTTTGTATTTCATAACCAATGTCACCTAATTTTTTTCCAGGTTTTAAAATTTTAATTGATTTCATTAAAGAATCATAAGTAACTTTGATTAAATTCATTGATTTGACCGAAGGTTTTCCTACTGTAAACATTCGACTTGTATCACCGTAATGATTGTGAAGTATTGCGGTCACATCTATATTTAATATATCGCCTTCTTCTAAAACTCTCTCACTTGGTATTCCGTGACAGACAACATGATTTAATGACGTGCATATAGATTTATTAAATCCACGATAATAAAGTGGAGCAGAGTGTCCACCATTATCTTTGATAAATTCATAACACAACTCATCTATTTTGTTAGTGCTTAAACCAGGTTTAATATAATCCGTAATCATATCTAGAGTACTAGATGCAAGTGATCCAGCATTTCTCATTTTTTCAAATTTCTCAGAATAATTATTCATCGATAATATTTATTTTTTTTTCAATTTTAATTTCTTTTCTGCTCAATAAACATCTATAAGCTAAAAACTTAACACCACTCTTTTTAGCTATTAAGTAATTTTTGTAATAATTTAAATCTATATCTTTAGCTATTTTAAAGTTATTAATACCTTGTATTTGAGTTAAAAATAAGACAAATGGTTTATAACCTTGTTTTAAAGCTTCAATTAACTTTTTTAGATGCTTAGTGCCTCTTTCAGTTACGGCATCAGGAAATTCAGCTACTTTTTGGTCCCTAAAAAGAGTAACATTTTTAACTTCAATTATATTTTTATCACATAAAAAATCGAACCTAGTATCACTTGAAAACTTAAATTCAGGTTTAATATTTTTGATGGATTTAAATTCGTTTATCAATCCCTTGTTTAATCCATCAGCAACAATTTTATTTGCTCTGTGAGTATTTACTCCAACTAATTTTTTATTAGCTTCTATAATTTCCAAAGTAAATTTCAACTTTCTTTTTGGATCATCACTTTTAGACAAAAATACTGTATTATTTTTATCTAAAAGACCTTTCATGGAACCTGTGTTAGGACAATGAGCTGTAACTATTGAATTATTTACTTTTATATCTGTAAAAAATCTTTTATATCGCTTGATTAATTTGCCTTTAATTAAAGTATTGGTAAATTTCATAATATTAAATTTATATTTGTATATGTCAAATAAGAAAGAAATAATTGCTGGAATTATAATTATTGGTAATGAAGTACTATCTGGTAGAACCAAAGATATCAATACAAGCGCGCTCGCCACATGGCTAAATTCTTTAGGGGTAAAAGTCAAAGAAGTAAAAATTATACCAGATGATGAACAAACAATTATAAATACTGTTAATCAATATCGTAAAACTTATGATTATGTATTCACTACTGGTGGAATTGGTCCAACACATGATGACATAACAGCAGAGTCAATTTCAAAAGCTTTTGATATAGAATATGGTTTTCACAAAGAGGCATATTCAATTTTAGAAAGTTATTATAAACCAGGCGAGTTTAATGACGGCCGACAAAAAATGGCAAAAATGCCTGTAACTGCTAATTTGATATACAATCCCTCGAGTGGATCGCCAGGTTTTAATGTTGAAAATGTTTTTTGTTTACCTGGAGTACCATCAATAATGCAGTCAATGCTTGGTAGTCTAACAAATAAAATTGCAGGCGGTGAACCTATCTTAAGTGAAACAATAAACTTAAGGACTGTTGAAAGTGAAATCGCAAAATCTTTAACTGATGTACAAAACAAAAATACTGATGTTGAAATTGGTAGCTATCCCTTTTTTAAAGCAGGTAAACTTGGAGTGGCAATTGTTCTCAGATCAACAGATAAAAATAAAATTGAATTTTGTAAATCAGAAATAATAAAATTTGTAAAAGATAAAGAAATTCAAATAGTTTAAATCAAAATGTTATATTTTGCTTACGGTAGTAACTTAAATCATTTTCAAATGAAAAAAAGATGCAAGGACTCTAAATATATAAAGAAATTTGAAATCAAAGATTTTAGACTTACATTCAGAAGCAAATATGGTGTTGCAGATATAGAGAGTAAAAAAAATTATTTAATACAAGGTGGTCTTTATGAAATATCTAAATCAGATGAACAGAGACTTGACATTTATGAGGATTTTCCAATCTTATATAAAAAGATATATTTTGATAATGATAGTCAAAAAATTATGGCATACAGCATGGTTAAAAAGAGTTTATTTATTTACCCAAGCAAAAGGTATCTTGATGTAATTAAAAAAGGATACAAAGACTGTGAATTAGATATCAAATATTTAGAAAAAGCTCTTAGAAATTTTTAAATGCGTTCAAAGTACGAAATTTTTAAAATTGGAATAAAAGATGTTGCGCCACATTTATTATCAGTTTTTCCTTTTGGAATTATATTTGGTGCAATTGGTATTGAGTTGGGTTTTAGTCCATTATTTACATATGCAACTTCATTAATAATTTTCGGTGGTGCTTCGCAAATAGTCTTTCTACAACTTTTATCTGGTGGCGCATCTTCATTAATTGCAATAACCTCTGTTGGAGTAATAAATTCGAGACACTTCTTATATGGTGCAGTGTTATCTGAATACTTGCAAAAATTATCTTTAATAAAAAAACTTTTTATTTCTTATTTTATAGTCGACCAAGGTTTTGCAGTCTCAAATCAATATTTTAAAAAAAATCCAGCTAAAGAATTTAATTATTATCATTTAATTGGTTCAGGAATAATATTGTGGTTTATTTGGCAAATTTCTACAATAATAGGAATTTATTTAGGTTCTATTGTACCAGAGGAACTCGGACTAAAATTTGCAATTCCTTTAACTTTCATTGCAATAATAGTAAACGAGTTGAGAAAATTTGATCATGTTTTTGTTATGATTATTTCAGGATTAGTAGCTACTTTTTTTTATAATGCTCCATTCAAAACTTACATAATAATTTCACCATTGGTCGGACTTTTTGCAGCAATGATAATTAATAAATTAAAAAAATGACCTGGACTTCAATCTTTATTGCTGGAATTTTAACTTATTTTACAAGAATGAGTATGGTTACGTTAATTAAAAAAGAGATGATTAGTGATAATTTAAGAAAGATTTTAAATTATGTCCCATCTGTAGTTTTCCCATCAATAATATTTCCTGGGGTTTTATTAGATGATTTTGGAGCCTTCGTTACTATAAGTGATCCAAAAATATTTGGAGCAATAACCGCTTTAGTAATTGGATATTTTACAAGAAATGTTATTTTGACGATTGTATCAGGGCTATCCTCATATTGGATTGTTATTTTTGTTTTCTAATTAGATAACCAAACTGTTTCAGAAGGTTTTAAGATTATTATTTTACTAATAATATTAACATTTTTACTCAAAAGGTTTTTATATTTTTTTTTATTAGCTAATAAAACACTTTGTGATTTTGAAGACATATTTGTAATACAAATAATAGTTTGTTTTTTATCTAAACTCACTCTTTTAAATGCAAGTATTTTTTTACCAAACGATAAACATTGCATAGACGCATTTGGATGGAATGCTTTTTGTTTTTTTCTTATTTTTAATAAATATGTAATATGATTATAATAAATTTTCTGTTTGGATTTTTTATCTTTTAAAAATCTATCTAATTTTACTTTGTTCCATTTATATCTGTTAAGGTCTCTTTTATTATTAGATATAACATATTTATATTCGTCATTGGCCTTGCCAAATATTGAATTAAAGTAAACAGCAGGTACACCTTCAATGGAAAACATTATTGCATGTGCAGAGATATATCTTTCTAACGAATATAATCCTTTTTTATCAAAATCTGTATTTTTGAAAGCGTTAAAGAGAGTTATATTGACTTCATAAACTTTTTTTTGTGTTTTATTTATTTTTCTATAAGAAAGCTGAGCCCCGTTTTTTTTCAATCTTTTAAATAAGTTATTAAGGGTACCCTTGTTTAAATAACCTTCAGCAGGTCTCATTCCTATACCATCATGTGAAGCAATAAAATTAAAATAGTTATTTTTTAATTTTGTAGTTGGTAAATTACTCATCCACTGATTTAATTTTGAACTATCTTCAAAAAGAAAAGCATGAATTAGAAGGGGAGGTAAAGTAAAGTTATAAATCCAATTAGCTTCGTCATTTTTTTTTCCAAAATAACTTAAATTTTCTTTTTCAGGTAAATTAGTTTCAGTAATTAAATAAGGAGAATTTCGTAAAGAGTTACATATTATTCTTAGTAATTTAATTATTTCATGTGTTTGCTTGAGATTTATACATTTAGTACCGCTTTCTTTCCATAAATAGGCAATTGCATCTAGTCTAAAAATTGAAACTCCATGACATGCTAAGTTGATCATAATTTTGATAAATCGCATCAACACTTTTGGATTTTTAAAATTTAAATCTATTTGGTCAGGGCTAAATGTTCTCCATATAAAATCAGGTTTATTAAAAATATTAATATTTTTTAGTAACTTATTTTCACGAGGTCTAACAACCTTTGAGATATCAAATTTTTTGTTAACTTTTATAAAGTAATCCTTGCCTGGTGATTTATTTCTCAGAAAATTTTTAAACCACAAACCTTTAGATGACGCATGATTAATTACTATATCAGCCATAATATTATTTTTTTTTGAAAAATTATTTATATCTACCCAAGAACCTAATTTACTATCAATTTTATAATGATCTTTAACAGCAAATCCGCTGTCACTACTTGATGGATAAAATGGTAAAAAATGTATTGTATTAAAATACTTTGATAAATTTTTATTATAAAAATTCTTAAATGTTCTAATTGAATTTATTTTTCCGTTATCATAAACACTATCACCATAACAAATCACAACCGTGGTATCTTCGGATATTTTTAATTTTTTACTTTTTGCTTTTAATATTTTTTTATTAGAAATTTTGACTAGTTCAAAAATTTCATTGGAAAATATTTTCAAGTCTTTATTGTTAAAATTTTTACTATAAATATTTTTTAGCTTAGAATTTATTTGACTTTTTACTGTGCTTGATAACATTAAATAAATTTTTTATTATCTTCACTAACAGCTTCATTTAATCTTACAAGAAAATCAGGTATTGCACTTTTTACTCTACTCCAAGTCGGAATAAATGGTGTGTCCATTGGGTTAATATAAAAAGCTTCTCCTGCTTTCATTATATTAACAGCAAATAATTCAACAGCCTCTTCTTCTTTGTGAGAATCAAATTTTAGTCCATTCATTGCAGCGTCACTTCTATAAATATCAATCAAGTCTAAGGCCGATCTGTAATAAGTCGCTTTTAAAGATCTGAATGTTTCTCTACTAAATGAGTTTCCTTGAGTAGCCAATTTTTTAATAAATGTCTTAATAATATCTATAGACATTTTTGATAAACCTTTTGTTTCATCATCGATAGAGAGATCCTGATGTTTATGATCATAAGTGTCTGCTAAATCAACTTGGCAAATATTATTTGGTGAAAAACTTCTTTGCATTTCTGATAAAATTCCAACTTCTATACCCCAATCTGATGAAATTCTTAATTCTGGTAGCACGTTACGCCTAAACGAGAATTCTCCAGCTAAAGGATATTTAAATGATTTCATAAAATTTAAATAATCACTTTGGCCTATAGTTTTTTCTAATGCTGTTAACAAAGGCCCAACCAAAAGTCTTGCTACTCTTCCATTCATTTTATTATTTGCAATTCGTGGATAATAGCCTTTACAAAATTCAAAGTTAAACAATGGGTTTACAACTGGATAAAATAATTTGGCCAACATTCTTCTATCATAAGTTTTGATATCACAATCGTGTAATGCAACAGATCTTGCTGTATCTCTAGCTATACACATACCAATACAATACCAAACATTTCTACCTTTACCCATTTGGTTTGGAGCTAAATTTTTCTTTTTTAACTCATTATCTAATTTTTTAAGTTTAGGTCCATCGTTCCATAAAATTGTGAAAGAAACATTTATTTTTTTAAAAAATTTCCAAGCTTTCTTTGCTTGACTCTCTGATGCTTTGTCTAATCCTATAATTACATGATTTAAATATTTTGTCTTACTTATTTGATCTATGATATTAGGTAACGCAGAACCCTCCAATTCTGAGAATAGACAAGGAAGAATTAACTCCATTTTTCTTTCTTTAGAAAAGTTCAATAAATCTTTTTCAATCTCTGTGGTAGATTTTGTACCAAAATCATGCAGTGTAGAAACTGTTCCATTTTGAGAAAAATCACCCATAACTTATTCTAGTAACATTATTTTATTTTATCTAGCGCTAATTTGACAACTTCTTTCCAACCCTCTGGGGCAGGTTTTTTTGATACTAAACAGTTATTAATATTTATCTTTTCTAGTGTAAATTTATCATTAAAGACTAAACAAGGTATATCGCTATTTTTGAGCATATCTAAATCATTGTAATTATCACCAACACCAATTGTGAACAATTTTTCTTTAGTTACTTTTTTAAATACTTTTACAACATTTTTCATTGCTTGAGATTTACTGACTTTATCACAAAGATTAATCACTCTTCCCCCTTCCTGTAATGATAAACCAATATCATTTACAGACTTAAAGAGATCTGTTTTATCAGATTTTGAACCCTCAAATAATAATGGGATTGAGTACTCTCTATTTAATGAGGCTTTAATTTTTTCTTTAG
>CACABD010000012.1 GCA_902530715.1 uncultured Pelagibacteraceae bacterium | reverse complement strand
TTTTTGCAGCTTCACCTCTTGCTCTTGGAATTACATCATTAGCATATGCTTCAGCTTCGTTTTTCGATCTTTCCATGTCTGCTCTTGCCGCTTGAACATCTCTAAATGCATCGATAACCTGATCTGGTGGGTCTGCTTTTTGCGTTTGAACTTGTGTTACTTGAATTCCACTTTGATACTCATCTAAAATTTGTTGAATAATAGTCTCTGTTTCTTGCTCTATTACTGATCTTCCCTCAGTTAAAATTGGTTGAATATTGCTCTTAGCAATAACCTCTCTCATTGCCGTTTCTGCTGCAGCCTTTACTGTTCCCTCTGGATCTTGAATTTTAAATAAAAATTTTCCAGCATCTTTAATTACCCAAAATACTGAAAAATCAATGTTAACAATATTTTCATCTCCGGTTAACATCAGGCTTTCCTCTGGAACATCTGCTACTACACCTGAGCTAAATCCTGAGTCTCTTTCTGATCTAAAACCAATATCAATTCTGTTAACTTTTGTAACTTTTGGAGTAAGTACGCTCTCAATAGGAAAAGGTATATGATAATTCAAACCTGGTTGAGTTGTTGTAACAAATTTTCCAAATCTTAAAACAACTCCCTGCTCATCTGGTAAAACACGGTATAAACCACTCAAAGCATATATTATCAATAAAATTGAAATCCCAAAAATTAATGGTTTTCCGCCTTTTGATGCACCGCCAGGTAAAAATTTATTAATCTTATCTTGTAAGGTTTTGATTATCTCATCAATGTTCGGGGGAGTTGGACCTCTTCTTCCTGAACCATTGCCTCCGCCTCCAGGGGGAGATCCCCATGGGCTACCACCCCTACTTTTAAAATCGTCGACCATGCACTTTATATAGTGTCTTTGTTGGGAAAAACAAGTTTAGTATGTTAAAAGTACCCTTAATAATTCGGACTTAATGTAGCAATGATAGGAAAACCATATAAAAAAACCTTTGTTAAAAACCCAATTTCAGGCACTAAGTTTACAATCGCGATTTCGAGTGCCAAAGGAGGTGTAGGAAAATCTACTTTTGCTACAAACCTGGCCTTAGCGTTAAAAAATTTGGGTTGCAAAGTCGGATTGCTAGATGCTGATATTTACGGACCATCTTTACCAAAGCTTTTTTCAATTAATCAAAAACCCGAAAGTGATGGTTCAAATTTAAAACCCATTATTAAATATGACATACAATGTATGTCGATTGGTTTCTTAACTGATGAGCAAACACCAATGATTTGGAGAGGTCCTATGGTAACTAGTACTATAAAAACTTTTGCTCAAAAAGTTAGTTGGAATAATTTAGATTTTATAATTGTAGATATGCCTCCTGGAACAGGCGATACTCAACTAACATTTGCACAAGAGATAGAAATGGATGGAGCAATTATAGTTTCAACTCCACAAGAACTTGCACTTCAGGATGTTAAAAGAGGAATACGAATGTTTGATAAATTAGGTGTTAAAATTATAGGTCTTGTAGATAATATGAGTTTTTTTAAGGGGGAAGACGGAAAAAAATACCCTATTTTTGGAGAAGGTGGGGTTAAAAGAACTGCAGACGAATTTAATAAAGAATTTTTGTGTGAAATCCCGATTGATCCAGAGGTAGGTAAGTCAGGTGATCAAGGAAAGCCAATTGTTGAGAGCAGTCCAGATAACGAAATTTCAAAAATTTATTTAGATATAGCAAAAAAAATCAAATCTTCTTTCATTGAAAATTAATTTTATTTTAAAGCATAAACTTTTAAATAAATACCATATTCGGGATCATCAGCAAAAAAATCTAAATTACTAGTTACATCAAAATTTAAATTATTATGCTTACTTTTATAAGATATCTCAGTGGAGGTTTCATGGACGGAAAGAGCGTAAGATGATTTATATGATGCTCTGTAATCTGCAGAAATAACAAAATTTTTTTTATTTTCCTGTTTTGATTGATCTATAGTATACTTTGACATCAAATTTAATCCTTTATCTGTAATTAAATCAAGACCTATGCCTGCATTAAAATTATGGGTAGTGTTATTAATATTTTCTAATATAAACTTTTCTCCTGTAGATATATGTGTAAATTTTTGAGAAGAGGATGGACTAATATCTGCGGTATAATTAAGATCTAAGTAAGGCACAAAAGACTTGTCATTAAATTCAAAATTTTTATCAAGGCTTGTTCCAACTGTTGTCATTAAATGACCAATAAACTGATCTTGGAATCTATAAGTTAAAATATCTGAGCCTTTTTCAGAATATCCCTCTAAATGTGTTCCGCCTAAATCAAATTTGATTTTAGGTGTATAATTTAAAAGATCATAATTATATGTATTCCTAAAATTGTAGGAACCATATATTTGTATTCCATTTCTTTCACTTGTAGTAGTATTAGATCCATCGCTGTTAATAGTGTCAGAGTTTAAAATACTTACTCCAATTAAAGTATCGGCAAATTTGTTATCACCTTTTGGATCAGTTCCATATAATGTTAGACTGATTGTGCTCATATCTAAGGCACTACCGAGATCGCCTACATCTACATCATCGCTTCCTAATCTTAAAGCGATACCCCTCATAATATTATTTTCATTTCTTTTATCTGCACCAAAAGTAATTGCTGTTGTGCTAATATCTTTTGCAGATGAATAGGTGTTATCTCCTGATTTGCCTATGCTAATTGTGCCCTCGCTCCAAATAGACCAATTTGAATTTTGTGAGTTTAGATTAGAAGATACGTCATTTGAGAAAAAAACAGGAATTAGTGTCTTTGATAGTGAATTTAATATTTCGTTATTGAATTGAAACTTGATATTTTGATTTGTTAAGTTTGCTTTGTTTTCATTTCTTCTAAGCCATTGCATTCGATTTAAAACTGGACTTGTTGAGTGTTTGATTAATTTTTTGACACTTTGAGTTTGAGACTGCATTGTTGCAACGTCATCTTTATTTTTGGATGGGTCAATACATTTAATAACTCCAAAACTACATGTTAAATTATATTCATAAACACCTCGATCTCCTGGTTCATCCCCACCATGTGTGAAATCTGTGATATACATTTTTGAACCATTAGCACTAAATGTTAGACCTGCTATTTCTCCTACCTGTGCACTTACATCAAATTCACCCTCGTAGGTTATGGTGCCATTTAAATCAAACGGGGATGAAAGTGTAAATTCATATACTCCTCCATGAGTTGCTGTGGCAGTTGCCCTCGCTCCTGTAATGTACATTTTTGTGCCTTCTATATTAAATACCATTGCTTGAGCAAACTGTTGGATATTAGTTCGTATACTGCCATTCGGTCCTGTATAAGTTGCAACCAAATTAGCATTAGTTAAGTTGTATGGACTTGTTAGTGCGAACTGTTCAACAGTATATTGTTGACCAGCGCCTACGTTTTGATCGTAAATGAAAAGTTTCATGCCATCTCGGCTAAAAGCTAAGTCAGATAAAGTTGTAATTCCTAAATCTATTTCATCTTCATGAACACAAGTTGAGATATCATATGCAGTTGTTAATTTAAATTGTTCTATAACCTCTTGATCTCTATCAGCCATGAAAATTTTTGTACCATCTGAATTGAATTCTAAATTTGCACCATCTTTTGCTATCGACTCACCAAAATTGCAAATCTGACCAGCTAAATCATTATTGACTGAGGACACATCGAAAGGCGTATCTAGTGAATATTGTAAAATCCAATTCCCAGATATACCACTAACATACATTCTTGTTCCATCAGGGTTAAATTGCACCCCGGTAGGTTGGTTCTGACCATTACCAGAATCATTAAGGCCAACTTCAAAAGAGTTTACAAATGATGAAACTGCTCCAAATGCAATTGAATTAAAAAAAATGGAAAAAAAAATAGTAAGTATTTTAAAAAACTTAAATATTAAAACTTTTTTAAACCATCTCATTTTAATTACTGATATAACAAGAAATATTTATAATTTAAATCAATTTGTCTTTAAGTTCTAGGGCTGACATAAGCTCGTTCCACTCCCTTTTTGAAAGGCCTGACTGTTCAGGATCTACTTTTTCACCACTTATTAGTTTTTGGATAATTATTTTACCTTTAGATGATACCTCGGTGCCACCTACTCTGTAATCAATAAACGCCTCGTAAGTTGTTGGCACCCATCTTTTTAAAGTATCCAGCATTACATCCGCGTAAGCTCTAATTTCATATTGAGCATGATGGTCAGCTCTTAGTCTTAAAAAATTCATTAAATTTAAAAGATCTGTTTTCCAATACCACTGTGTATAAGTATTTAAAGTTAGATTCATTCTAGCAAGTTCTCTTGCAAGTCCAGTTTCTTTTTCATCAACTACTGAGCCGTCGTATCTTTCATTTAACATCGTTTCATAATTTTCATATGTTCTCTCAGCATCATTTTTTAAAAGACTTAAAACTTTTTTAGCTTGCTCACCTTGAAGAACCTCTCCTCTACCTTGTCTATTAATTTTTGATTGTGTTGCTAAGTGTTCATTTTTTGGGAGATAAAATTCTTTGTCTAAAATTGAATAACGTGCTGAGTATTCATTAACATTTGCTGTTCTATGTCTTATCCACTGTCTTGCAATAAATATAGGAAGCTTTACATGGTATTTAATTTCACACATTTCAAATGGAGTACTGTGCCAATGACGCATTAAATATTTTATTAGTCCAATATCTGTTGAAACTTTTTTGGTTCCTTTGCCGTATGATACTCTTGCAGCTTGAACAATTGAGGTATCATCACCCATGTAATCAATAACTCTAACAAATCCATGATCTAAAACTGAAATTGCATCGTAAAGTATTTTTTCTAGCTCAGGAGCGACTACTCTTTTAGTTTTGTTTTCTTGAGATTGTAAATCCCTTATTTCCTGAGCTTGTTCATTTGTAAGTTTCATGAATTATTTATTGAATCTAATATAATTGGTTTTATATTATTAGTGTTGGTTTTCCAACTACGACGATAAACGAATTTCGTAATAAACATTGCGGACGTGGGGGCAGTACCCACCACCTCCACCACAAATTTACAACTTATGGGGGTGAACTAGGATCGACGGATGTCTAAAAGTCTTTCTTTCGTTCGGAATTGTTCCACCGTGACGGGCTATTTATAATTGCAAATAATAAATTTGCACTTGCAGCTTAATTAATTTTTTAATTAAGTTACGGGGTTTGGGGCACCTGGCAACAGAACGCCCCTTTTTTTTTGTTTAATAATTTAATAAGTTAAAGGTATGTTTTTAGGTTTTATAACTTTATTTATAATTTATCTCTTACATAAATATATAACTGCTTGGATCAAATATTACAACCAAACGGATGAAAGATTCGGTAATTCTGTTTGGCGATGGTCATATGATTATCAAGTAAAAGGAGTTAGAGATGTCTCTGATTTAGATGATAAAGAATTTGTGAGAAAAAGAAGAATTAGAAATAGAACTGTTTCATTTATGTATTGGAATTTTTTTATAGGATTTACTGTTTCTATGTATTTAATAAGTGATGTTCTTATGTTTATTTTAAATAATTAAATTATGTCAAAAACTTATTTAAATTTGGTTTAAAATATTTGGGACCTTTCATTACTTTTCCATTTTCATTATAGATTGGTTTCCCGTCATTACCTAATTTGCTCATATTTGATCTTTGAACTTCATCAAAACAATTATCAAGATTTATACCAAATGCATGTCCTGCGCCATAAGTAACATACAAAATATCTGTTAATGCGTCAGCCACTTCTTTCAAATCCTTATTTGATATAGCTTCCATCAATTCATCAAGCTCTTCTCGAATTAAATTAATTCTTAAATTATTAATTTTGTCACTGCTTAAACTTGGTTTTTTTTTAACTTCTTGTCCAAATGTTTTCATAAACAATCCAACTTTCTCAAAATTTGTCATAGCTCTCCTATATGATTCTTTTAATTTTTAATGTATAAGATAAATAAAATTATCCAAATGAAATTTAGAAAAGAATACGATAGCATAGGAAATATTAAAGTTCCTAATGACAAATATTGGGGCGCCTCTACAGAAAGATCAAAAAAATTTTTTGATATTGGCGAAATTTATGTACAAAAAATTTTGATTAAATCTATTGCAATTATAAAAAAGGCTGCTGCAATTGTTCATAGAAAAGATAAGCAAATAAATTCAAAAATTGCAAATGCAATTATAAAGGCATCGAATGAAATAATATCTGGCAAGTTACAGGATAACTTCCCTTTAAAAGTTTGGCAAACAGGTTCGGGTACTCAAACAAACATGAATGTTAATGAGGTAATATCAAATAGAGCTATCAAATTCTTGGGAGGCAAATTGGGTTCAAAAAAACCAGTTCATCCTAACGATCATGTAAACAAATCTCAATCTACAAATGATGTTTTCCCTACTGCAATGCATATAGCTGTGGCTTTGGAGACAAATAAAAAGCTTTTACCAAGCTTAAATCTTTTAAATAAAGAACTCAAAAAAAAAATTAAAAAATTTAATAAGATAATTAAAGTTGGAAGAACTCATTTACAGGATGCTACACCTCTTACACTTGGACAAGAATTTTCTGGATATCAATCACAGTTACAAGATTGTATTAATAGAATTAAAATAGCAATTAAAGAAATATATTTTTTGGCTCAAGGTGGCACAGCGGTAGGCACTGGAATTAATACAAAGAAGAATTTTGACAAAAAAATTTGTAGAGAAATAAGCAATTTGACTAACATAAATTTTAAGCCATCCAATAACAAATTTGCTGCACTTGCTGCACATGACTCAATAGTAAATTTCTCCGGTACACTTAATACCACTGCTGTATGTCTTTTAAAAATTGCAAATGATATTAGGTTTCTTGGATCTGGACCAAGAGCGGGCTACGGTGAGTTATCTTTACCTTCTAACGAACCTGGATCCTCAATAATGCCTGGTAAAGTAAACCCAACTCAATCTGAAGCAGTTACAATGGTTTGCGTGAAAGTAATTGGCAATCATACTGGTATAACGATTGCGGGTTCTCAAGGTCAATTTGAACTTAATGTTTTCAAGCCACTGATTGCGTACAATATTTTACAATCAATTGATCTTATTTCTGACAGCTCCAAAAACTTTGCTAAATATTGTGTTAAAGGAATAAAGGCAAACAAAACGAAAATAAAGGAAGATTTAGATAACTCTTTAATGTTGGTTACAGCACTCGCACCAAAAATAGGTTATGATAAAGCCGCGGAAATTGCAAAAAAAGCTTTAAAAAACAATACTAGTCTTAAAGATGAAATTATTAGAAGTGGATTAATGAATGAAAGTGAATATCACAAAATTGTAGATCCAAGAAAGATGATTCAGCCTGCGTAGGATGAAATTATTTTATTTGCAAAAATTTTAAATTCTATCCAATTAGAAATTTTGATACCTCCATTATTAAATTCGTAGATTAATTCATCAATTTCTTTAAATTCTTTATCTTTAAAACTATCATTTTTTATTTTCAAAATTTTAAATTCATTGGTTGTAAAATTAACTAGTATTTCAAAATTTATTTTTTTAAAATCTTTTCTATTTTTTTTTGGCACAACAAATTTATTATACAATTTGTTAATATCGTTAATTGCAAAATCCAAATTACTCTTAAACAATAAATTATTTTTTTCCTCAAACAAAATACCTTTTTTAATAACTAAATTAGCAACTTTTTCATTTAAAAAAATTGTATTATTAAATTCCAACGTTTGACCTTTGAAATTTAGTTTTATATTTAAATTATTAAAAAGTGGATTATTTTCTAAATTTTTAATAATCAAATTAATGTTGCCGTTAAAATTTTCGTTTAAAAAAAAATCTTTAGATAAGATCTCTTTTAAAAATACACTATTTGTTAATAATTTTTTAAGTTTAAGACTATCTAATGACGAGGTAATATTAAAATTAAAAGGATCTAAATATATTTTCCCAGAAAAAATTAATTTATCATTACCAATAAAAGAATTATTTGAGACAAAATTAATTTGTTTATTATCTAGATCATAATCAATAATATATCTTGATCTATTTAAATAAACCTGTAATTTATTTTTTTTTTTTTTATTAACAAACTTAGTCGAATTTAATATATTTAAATTAATTTTTTTAAATTTTATATTAGACATTTGCACTTGTTTTTCTAAATCTTGTTTCCAGGTTACACTAAAAGGAATGTTGAAAACTTCACCATTTGAAGTTACTATATCATTATCAATTTTATCATTAAACTCCATGTTAATTTTTTTTAAATTTAAAAACGATATAGTCCTTTTATCTATATCTTGGTAAAATAAATTTGCTCTTTTTATAATCAATGGATTATCAATAAATCCCTTATAGAGATAATTTTGTACAAAATCTAAATCCATTTTATTAATAAAAAAATTTGTTTCAAAAAGTTCAACGGTTTTTATTTCTAGTTTTCTTTTTTTAAAAAAATTTCTTTGGTGAAGAAATATTTTTAACTTTTTAACCTGCGCAATTTCTTTCTGAAAAATATTTTTATTATTGTATATTATAACATCATTTATTTGAAAATGCGGTTTTGGAAGTATAGAATATGTAATTTCAGGTGTTAGAGAAAATTCCAAATTATATTGTTTTTTAAGTTCCTCAGTAAAATAATTTTGGTCAGATTTATTATGTAAAATTCCAGGAAAGGATAAATAAATAAGGTAATAAAAACATATTAAACTAATTAAAAAGATTAAGTAATTTATCTTAAACTTATTTATATAAAAATCTTTATACGCGTCAGTAATTTGTTTTTTAAGTTTTTGTATATTAAAGTGGTTTTTTTGGCTTTCTAAAAAATTAATGGTTTTTTTGAGTGTTTTATTTTTTTTTAAAAAACTCGATAAAAAATTTAATTTCAATTTAAAATTTTTCATAATGTGTTAAATAATTTATATAAGTTTAATTTACAATTTAAATGGAAAATCTTAAATATTTAGATAATTTAAATAAATTTCAGAAGGATGCAGTTTTATGTATATCTGGACCGCTTTTAATTGTTGCGGGTGCTGGATCTGGAAAAACTAAAGTTCTTACTTCGAGGATTGCGCATATTTTAAAAGAAAAAAAAGCATTTCCAAATCAAATATTATCTGTAACTTTTACAAATAAAGCTGCACGTGAAATGCAAAATAGAATTAGTAAAATTCTTAACAACAAAACAGTAGGCCTACCTTGGCTTGGAACTTTTCATTCTATATGTGCTAAAATTTTAAGAAGACACGCAAAAGCAGTTAATTTAAATCAAAATTTTACTATTATAGATCAAGACGATCAAGTAAGACTTATTAAATCAATATGTAATGCTGAAAATATAGATATAAAAAAAATCTCACCGAATTTTATAATTTCGCTGATTAACAAATGGAAGAATTTTGGATGGTATCCTGATGATGTTGTTTTGAAAAAAGGTGAGAATCTTGAAATAAACTTATTAAAAATTTATAAAATATATCAAACAAAACTAACCAATCTTAATGCTTGTGATTTTGGAGATTTAATTTTGCACTGTGTGTCTATTTTTGAGAAAAATATAGATATAAACGAAATGTACTCTAAAAATTTTAAATATATATTAGTAGACGAATATCAGGATACAAATTTTATCCAGAGTAAATGGTTAAAACTTTTAACAAAAACTCACGATAATATTTGCTGTGTTGGTGATGATGATCAATCTATTTATAGTTGGAGAGGTGCTGAGATTAAAAATTTTTTAGAGTTTGACAAAGAATTTAAAAATACAAAAATTATTAGACTTGAAGAAAATTATAGATCTACTCAGAATATCTTGAATGTAGCATCTGAACTTATTTCAAAAAATGAGAATAGATTAGGCAAGAAACTTATATCAAATCAAAATCAGGGCGATCTGGTAAACCTTAATTGTTTTAAAAATGGAAAAGATGAAGCAATATATGTTTCAAAAATTATTGAGAATCAAGTTTCAAAAAAATATAGATTAAATAATGTAGCTATATTGGTTAGAGCAATATATCAAACCAGAGAATTTGAAGAAAGGTTTTTAAAAATTGGTTTGCCTTATAGAATAATAGGGGGTGTTAAATTTTATGAACGAGCTGAAATCAAGGATTGTATCGCATATCTTAGAGTAGTTTATCAGAATAAAGATGACTTAGCTTTTGAGAGAATTGTTAATGTACCTAAAAGATCAATTGGAGATACTTCTTTTAAAATGATAAGTGAACACGCAAAAAAAAATAGTTTATCCCTTGAAAATTCATCAAGGAATTTGATCGAATTAAATAAAATCAAACCAAAAGCAAAAAATGGTTTATTTAACTTTCTAAATTCATTAGAAAAATGGAGGAACGATCATTTTAATAAAAAAATTGATCATATAAAATTACTTCAAATAATCTTAGACGAGTCAGGTTATTCACTATTACTAAAGAACAAAAAAGATTTGGAAAATGAAAATAGACTTGAAAATATAAAAGAACTTTTAAATGCTATGAAAGAATTTGACAACCTGGAAAGTTTTTTAGAACATGTTTCTCTAGCAACATCAATAGATAATGATTGGGATGGAGAAAAAGTCAATTTGATGACAATGCATGCTTCTAAAGGACTTGAATTTGATGCAGTTTTTCTTCCGGGTTGGGAAGAGGGATTATTTCCACATCAGAGATCAATTGATGAAAAAGGTCAGCAGGGCCTTGAGGAAGAAAGAAGACTTGCATATGTTGGAATTACTAGAGCCATACATGATGTATACATTTCATTCTCACTTAACAGATTTTATCAAGGAGATTGGATCGATAGTATTTCCTCAAGATTTATAGATGAGCTGCCTGAAAAATATATTAAAAAAATTAATAATTATGAAAAAGATGAAGAGGATTTTTTTGAGTTTAATCAAGACTTAGGAAATGAGGAAGATATTTATAGAAGTCCAGGTTGGTTGAGATATCAAAAACGATTAAAATGATCTCAAATAAAATTAAAGAGTTAAGACATAAATTTATTAAATTTAATATTGACGGGTATGTTGTTCCAAAAAACGATATGTATTTTAATGAATATTCATCTCCTGACAGGCTAAGGTTTATATCTAATTTTAATGGATCTGCTGGTTTAGCTATAATTTTAAGGGACAAAAATTATTTATTTGTTGATGGTAGGTATACAATACAAGCTAAATCTCAGTCTGGTAAAAACTTTAAAATTGTTGAAATTCACAAAAAATTACCTTGGAAAGTTTTAAAACATAAAATCAAAATAGGTTATAATCCATATTGTTTTACCAGCTTAAGTTTAAGAAGATATTTCAAAAACTACTTTGTGCTTGTGCCAATTTACAGTGATTTAATAATTAAAAAAGAACAAAGAAAAACCAATAAAAAATTTTATTTTTTAGAGGATAATATATCTGGAGAAAATTTCAAATCTAAAATTAGCAAAGTTTTAAAATTTCTTCGTAAAGATAAATCGGACTGTCTTTTTGTTACGGCGCCAGAAAATGTTGCTTGGTTGTTAAATCTAAGAGGTGAAGATAATCCACACAGTCCAATTCCTAATTGTAGGTTGATTTTAAAAAAAAATGGTAAAATATATTTATTTGCAAATAAATCAAAAATACGCGATTTATTTTCAAACGATAATTTAAAAAAAATAAAAGTAATTGATGAAAATAATATACATATTTTTTTGAAAGAACTTAATTCTAAAAAAATTATTCTAGATAGATTGAGTTGTTGTTTAGCTTACGAAAACATAATAAAGAATGAAATCAATATATCGTATAAAAGTGATCCTATTTATAATTTAAAGTCTATTAAAAATAATATTGAAATTAAAAATTTTATTAAATCACATATTTTAGATGGTATTGCAGTAATAAAGTTTTTGTATTGGATTAAGAATTTAAAAAAAAATATTTCTGAATTAGATGCTGAAAAAAAACTAAATTATTTTAGAAAAAAAAATAAAAATTATTTATTTCCAAGCTTTAACACAATTGCTGCTTCCGGACCAAACGGTGCAATTATTCATTATAGGGCAAATAAAAAAACGAATAGACTTATAAAAAAAAACGATATTTTCTTATTTGACTCAGGGGGTCAATATAAGTATGGAACAACTGATATTACAAGAACAATAAGTTTAGGAAAACAATCAAAAAAAATTAAAAATATTTTTTCAAATATTTTAAAAGGTCACATTTCTGTCGCTAGTGCGAATTTAGATAAATTAAAAAGTGCTCATTCGTTAGACATTCTAGCTAGAAAATTTTTAAAAAAAGACGGTTTAGATTATCCTCACGGTACAGGACATGGTGTGGGTTATTTTCTTAATGTGCATGAAGGTCCGATTGCAATCTCTAGGGGTTATAAAATAATGTTAAGACCAGGTCATGTAATAAGTAATGAACCAGGATTTTACAAGAAGGGTAAATTTGGCATTAGGCTTGAAAACATGATATATGTAAAAAAATCACAAAATAAGATGTATTTCAAAAATTTAACTATGGTCCCTTTTGATAAAGAGTTAATAAATTTTAAACTTCTAACTAAAAAAGAAAAAGATTATTTAATGAATTACAATTTGGAAATTTACTCTAATGTTAAAAAATACTTAACCTATGAGGAAAAATTTTGGTTATTGTCTCAATTTTGAAATTTTTTCAAAATCGGTTTGGTTTAATATTTTAACTTTTAAATCACTTGCAATTTTAACTTTTCTAGAGGTAGGTTTTTCACCAACTACCAAATAATCTAGTTTTTTCGACACATTGCTTACAATTTTTCCCCCTTTATTTTCAACAATTGATTTAGCTTCAGCTCTACTAATGTTATTTAATTTTCCAGTAAACATTAATGTTTTATTGGAAAATTCTCCTTTTGTTTTTTTTGTAATATTCTTTTCAAAAACTAAAATTTTGCTTAAAGATGAAAGAACTTTTAAATTTAGTTTATTTTGAAAAAAATTTTTTAAAGATGAGATCTGTGTATCTCCGATGCCATCAATATTTGATAGATCCTCAATATTTTTTTTGTCTTTTAATTTTATAAAATTAGAATAATCCCCTAAAAATTCAGCGATTAACTTTGCATTTTCTTGTCCTATATGTCTAATGCCGAGGGAATAAATAAATCTATCTAATTTTAATTTTTTTGAACCATTAATTGAATTCTTAAGATTTTCTGCTGATTGAGATCCCCACCCATCTAATTTGGATATAGTTTGAAAGTTTAAATTAAATATATCGTCGGGAAATTTTATAAATTTTAAATCCCAGAATTTTTCTATAACTTTTTTTCCAAGTCCCTCAATATTTAGGGCATCTTTTGAGACAAAATGTTTTAATTTTTCAATGGATATTTTTTCACATCCAAATCCCTCATTGCTACACCTTCTAACTGCATCGATTTTTTTTGTGACAAAGTTATAATCTTTAATAGTTTTAGACCCGCATGAAGGGCATTTGCTTGGGAACACGTATTTTTTTGATTTTGATGATCTTAATTGTTTGTCTACAGCTATTACATGTGGAATTACATCGCCAGCTCTTTCGATTTTAACAGTATCACCAATCCTAATATCTTTTCTAATTATTTCATCTTCATTATGTAGTGTTGCATTAGAAACCATTACACCGCCTATGTTAACAGGTTTGACTTTTGCAACCGGCGTTAAAGCGCCAGTTCTTCCAACTTGGATATCAATGTCTAAAATTTTAGTTATTGAATAATTAGCAGAAAATTTGTGAGCTACAGCCCATCTAGGTGCTGTAGCCATCAAACCTAATCTTTTTTGTAAGGTAAGGTCATTAACCTTGTATACAATGCCATCGATATCATAGTTCAGACTAAATCTTTTTTCTTCTATTTTGGAGTGATATTTCACTAAATTATCAATACCTTTAATTGTTTTATTTAATTCAGATGTTTTAAAACCCCATTTATCCAAAGTTTTTATAAAATCACTTTGTTTGTCAATTTTCATTTCTGAGCTAAAACCAAAAGTGTAAGCGATAAATTTTAAAGGGATTAATTCTGTTTTTTTTGGATCTTTTTGTCTTAATGAACCAGATGCTGCATTTCTTGGATTAGCAAAATCTTTTTCTATTTTTTTAAAATCATTAGTTTCTATGAAAACCTCACCTCTTATATCTATGTCATTTGGAAAATCTTTGTGAGAAATTTTTAAAGGTATGTCTTTAATAGTTTTTAAATTTGCAGTTATATCTTCGCCTTCCTCACCGTCTCCCCTTGAAAGACCTTTAATTAATTCCCCATTTTTTGTAGTTAAGAGATGCTGAAATACCATCGATTTTGGGTTCGGCACTATATTCAAATTCATAATTTTTATTTAAAGTTAAAAAATTTACATTTTTTTTTTGAAAATTAATTAAGTCTTCTTTATTAAATGCATTTGATAATGATAACATTTTAACTCTATGTTTAAATTTTTCAAATTTTTTTGAGGGTTTGTAGCCAACTTTAATGCTTGGCGATTTTAAGTTGTTAAAATTATGTTTTTTTTCTAATTGTAAAATTTCATTTTTTAATTCATCATATTCTTTATCAGATACTAATGGGTTTTGATTTTGATAATAGTGCTTATTATATTTATCTAATAATTTTATTTTTTTTATATATTCTTTAGAAAACGGTTCTTTCATTTGTTAATAAAGAAGTTTTTTAAATTTTTTAAATATCCCCTCTTTTTCATTTTTTAACTCAAGTTTAGACTTATAATCTTGATTAAAAATTTTATAACTTTTTGTATACCATTCACTTGATTGATAGTTATATCCTAGTAAAGCGGCATATTTTTGAGACTCTTCTAAAAGACCTAACTTATAATGAAGTTCAACTAATCTATGAAGGGCTTCATCTATGAAAGAAGTCTCATCATATTTATCTACGACATTTTTAAAACGATTGATTGCTGCAATCCACTTATTTTTTTTCATATAATGAATTCCAACATACATTTCTTTAGATGCAAGATAATCTTTAATTAAATCTAATTTATATGATGAGTCTAATGCAAAGTCAGTGTTTGGATAATTTTTCTCAATAAATCTAAATTTTTTCTCCGCCATAACTAAAGGTTTTAAATCCTTTTTTTCATCAACAATTCTCTCATAATAAACCATACCTAATAAATAGTGGGCGTATGGTACATTTTTTTCATTAGGATAAACTTTTAAAAATCTATTAAGTTCGTACTCAGCATCGAAATAATAATCTTGAGAATAATACGAGTAAGCCGCCATTAATGCTGCTTTGGGTGCCCACTCAGATTGTGGGTATAAAAGTTCAGCCTCATTAAACTTTTTGGCAGCAAATAATACATCGCCATTTTCTAATTCTTTGTATCCTTCTTCAAAAGCTTCTATCATTTGGGTATCAATACTTTTTTCTTTAACTACAGAGACTTTTTTTTCACTTGAGCATGAAAACAATAATAATATTAAAATTAATAAAATAAATTTGTTTAAATTTTTCATCTACTAATTATTAGCAGATAATTTTAAAAGCTTAAATATTTAAGCAGAAGATTTTAATGAGTTTTTGATTAAAAAAGAGTGTGGTATATTTTTTTCTTTTAATTCAATTATTGAATAATTCTCATTATTGCTTAGTAAATCTCTTAAACCTTGATTTGTAACATTATGACCCCCTTGACTTGAAGTAATTTTACCAACCATTCTATAACCAGCAAGATAAATATCTCCAAGGCAATCTAAAATTTTGTGATTTACAAATTCATTTGGGTTTCTTAATTTTTCAACATTAAGTATTTCATTGCCTTTTAAAACTATCGCATTATCCAAGCTTCCTCCTTGCGCTAGCCCCATTTTTTTTAGTTTTTCAACATCTTCAAATAAACAAAAAGTTCTAGAATTATAAATATCAGTTAAGTTATCCATATATATATTTTTTTTATTTCTTTGGTTTAAAATTGAGTTTTGTTCGTATTTAATTTCAAAATCAATCTCTAAACTAATTTTATTTGGTTCAAAAGAAATAAACTTTTGACCATTTTTGTATGTAATTTTTTTATTAATCTTTATAATTCTAATCGGTTGATCGCTAATCTTAAATCCTATGTTTTTTATTGCATCTACAAAATTTTTAGATGAACCATCCATGATTGGCAGTTCCTCTGAATTTAAATCAATCAAAAGATTATCTATACCTAATCCACATAGTGCCGCCATTAGATGTTCAACAGTTGAAACACTTACACCATATTCGTTTGTTAATTTTGTACAATAAGATGCACTAGAAACATTAAATACATTTGGGTGAATTAAATTATTAATTTGTAAATCAGATCTTTTAAATATAATTCCAGAGTTTGGTGGAGCTGGAAGTAAAGTCATAATAACTTTTTTACCAGAATGAAGACCTATACCATTGAAACCAATTTTGGTTTTAATAGTTTTT
>CACABD010000011.1 GCA_902530715.1 uncultured Pelagibacteraceae bacterium | reverse complement strand
CAAAAATAAAAATATCAAAGTTTCATTTGATGATTGGATATTTAAACAAGATGAAAAAGTTGCGATCAATAGAGCGACTTTGACTAAATTTGGTTTTAAAGTTGGTGAGTTGACTGTCTTTTTTATGAGAGACTAGTCAACAATCTTTTTCATACCTTTTTCAATTATTTTAAAATATAAACCATTCGGCATTATTTTTAGAACTTTCATTATGGATGTAAACGATTTTGGAAAATGAATTTCAAATCCCTTATTTTTTGTTAGACCTTTAAACATTTGATCTGCAGCAAACTCTGGAGACTTAATCATTGGCATTGGAAAATCATTCTTATCAGTCATAGGTGTTTTTATAAAACCAGGACTTACAAGAGAAACACGAACATTAAATCTTTTTAGATCAAAGTATAGACTTTCTGCGAAACTACTTAGAGCAGATTTAGATGCACAATACGCACCTGCTGCAGGCAAACCTCTGTAACCTGCTACCGAAGAAACTATAGATATATGTCCCGACTTTCTATTTTTATAGTAATCGTAAACAGAATTTATTGAATGTACGGTGCCAAAAAAATTAACTTCCATAATTTTCTTAACCTTCTCAAGATTTAAACTTTTCTCGGATTTTGGATCATGAATTCCTGTGCAGAACACGGATATATCAATCTCTCCAATTTTATCTCTAATATTTTCGAACACATTTTTACACTTTTCACTATCCGTTACGTCTAAAGGAAATGGTGTAATATTCTCATTACTTTGAGATATTTCATTCAACAAATTCCCTCTTCTCGCTGATATTGCTACCTTCCAACCTTCTTTTGCAAATTTTAATGCCAGTGCCTTACCAATTCCACTACTAGCTCCAGTTATCCATATTGATTTATTATTCATATAAAAATGATGTATAATATGAATATGTTGAAAAATAAATTTATATCTTTTACAATATTTGCAATAATTACGTATTCCGCGTCATTTATTGGAAGTTTAGCGACATTTTCTTACAAAGAGCCCTGGTATTCAACTCTAAATAAATCTGTTTTGACACCTCCCGATTGGGTATTTGCTCCGGTTTGGACAACTTTATATCTTTTAATGGCTATAGCAATTTGGTCAGCTTGGCATAAGAATTATAATATAAATTTAGTTTTAATTTACTTAATTCATTTATGTTTCAATACAACTTGGAGTATAGTTTTTTTTGTTTTCCACAACATTGAATTAGCATTATTAAATTTAATAATAATATTGATATTTATAGCAATATTAACTCTTAAATATAAAAAAATAAATAATTTAAGTTTTTATCTAATGATTCCTTATTTACTTTGGAGCAGTTATGCACTAATTCTTAATTTTACTTTAGTTTTATTAAATTGATATGGATGATGTAGTAGTTGTAGGTGGTGGAATTATTGGAGTATCTACAGCTTATTTTCTTTCTAAAGAGGGAAGAAAAGTAAAAGTAATTGAGAAAGATCCAACATATAAAAAAGCCTCATTTCCATTGTCTTTAGGTGGTTTTAGAAGACAATTTTTTCAAAAAGAGAACATCATGTTAGGCAAGTTTTCTAGAGAATTTTTGTTAAATGTTCCTAGTGATCTAAAAACTAAAAATAATCCAAGCCCAACAGTCAGTATGGTACCAAATGGCTACCTTTTACTTTTTGGACCAGAACATGCTCAAGAACAGTATTTAGCTTTAGAAAATCATAAAGCTTGTGAGGCTGGTACAAAAAATATTAAAGGTTCAGAATTAAAAAAAGTGTTTCCATATATAAGTGAAGAGGGTATTGAAACAGCAACTTATTCCGATTCAAAAATTGAAGGTTGGATAGATCCATATTTATTTCATAATGCTTTGAAAAATAAAGCTGTAGAATTGGGTGCAGAATTTATTAAAGGAGATATTAAAAGTTTAAAAGAAATTAAAGCAAATGCAATAGTATCTGCCGCAGGTTGTTGGACTAATGAACTTTTAAATGATATACCAGTTTTTCCTCAAAAGCATACTGTTTTCAGATTTAAATGTCCTAAACATATTCCTGAAATGCCATTAACAGGTGATTTAACGACAGGCGTATATTGGAGACCCGAAGGTAAAGAATATTTAGCTGGATCACCGAAACCTGTATGGGATGCCGAAGACTTGGAACCAGAATGGAATGATTTTGAAGAATTAGTTTGGCCGGGTTTAGCAAAAAGGATTTCAGTTTTTGAAGAAATTAAAATGACTGGTGCTTGGGCTGGTTATTACGATTGCAATAAACTAGATAATAATGCAGTAGTTGGAAAACATCCAGGATATAAAAACGTGTTTATGGCATCTGGATTTACCGGAAGAGGCCTTATGCAAGCACCTGGTATCGGGAGAGCATTGACAGAATTAATTACAACTGGTTCATATCAAACAATTGATTTAGCTTGTTTTTCTGTAGAGAGGGTTCTTAAAAAAGAGGAAAGAATCGAACCCTATGTTTTATAAAAAATGCCTTTAACCAATTTATTTCCATTATCTCTTTATAATTCTAAAATTATTTTATCAAATGATGAAAAAAAAAACCTTGTTGATCATATAATACAATGTAAAAAAAAAGGAGAAAATAAAAGATATAAAGAAAATACTTTTGCTTGGACTGGAGATCAAGAAGGATACGGAGAAATCCATAATCAAGAAATTTTTAAGAATTTATTCGAAAACATAAAGATAAAAGTTATAGAATATTTAGATTTATTATCTATTGATCATACTCAACTCGATATTTATTTTCAAAGATCTTGGGCAACTATTTCTGAGGAAAAAGAATTCATAGGACGTCATAGCCATAGCCAATCTCATTTGTCCTTTGCGTATTATCTAAAAAAAAACGAAAATGACTCTAAGATAATTTTTTGGGATACACATAAAGCTAATGAATTCATACCTGAATTATTTGACTCTCCGACTATAAAAAATAAAAAAATTATAAAAAAAAGAGATATGTTAAATTCATCTCATGCTACTATTGAGCCAAAGGAGGGTGATATAATTATTTTTCCCTCAAAAACTTTTCATAGCACTGAAAAAAATAAACAAAATTCACAAAGAATATCCATATCTGCAGATATATCTTTTTTTGCTAGAGATCACTCTTTTTTAGAGCATATGACACCACCATTTAACAGTTGGAAAAAATTTTAAATTTTTTTAACGTAAATCCCTAGAATACCATTAAATAAAGATACTGATATTATTATAATTTGTCCTTTGAAAGAGTAAAACTCAAAATTAGGATAGAAACTAATCGCAACACTAAAAAATAAATAAGTTAAAATAAAAGGTTTTAAAAATTTTTTTATTTTCAAATTTATTTTTTTTTGTATTTAGCAGCTTCCTCTGAACCACTTGTTGCTGAGCCTTTACTATAAGAGTGAGCACCCATTCCAGCTAGTTGACCGTCTTTGACTATTAAGTATTGATCTCTAATAGGTTTTTTATCAAAAAAACATTCTAGAATTTCTCTTACACCATCTGCATATCTTGCTTGAGCTGATAATGATGTCCCAGATGTATGGGATGTCATTCCATGATTAGGCATACTTCTCCAAACGTGATCGTTAGGAGCTGGTTGCGGAAACCAGACATCGCCAGCATAACCACTTAGTTGTCCCGATTTTAGAGCATCTGCAATATCATCTTTATTACAAATTTTTCCTCTTGCAGTATTCACAATATACGCACCCTTTTTCATTTTGTTGATCAGATCTTTATTAAAAAGATTTTCGGTTTCAGGGTGTAGCGGACAATTAATTGTAACTACATCGCAAACTTTAACCATTGACTCAACTGAGTCATGAAATGTTAAATTTAATTCTTTCTCAACACTGTCTGGTAGTTTGTGTCTATCAAAATAGTGCAAATGAACATCGAATGGCTTCATTTTTCTCAGTGCATCTAGTCCAATTCTTCCAGCTGCAACCGTACCTATATGCATTCCTTCAACGTCGTAACTTCTGTGAACTGCATCAGCTATATTCCAACCACCTTCGTTTACTATTCTGTGTTGGTTGTGATAATCTCTAACCATTGAGACAATCATCATTACTATGTGTTCTGCAACAGATCTTGAATTACAAAAAGTAACTTCAACTACATCAATTTTGTTATCCATCGCAGCTTGCAAATCAACGTGATCTGATCCTATACCTGCAGTAATTGCCATTTTTAAATTTTTTGCTTTTTTAATTTTCTCTGCAGTTAAGTAATAAGGAAAGAATGGCTGTGAGATAACTATATCTGCATCAACTATATGTTTATCAGCTTCACATCCATCACCATCTTTGCTATTCGTAACAATAAATTCGTGACCATTACTTTCTAAAAATTTTCTAAGTCCTAATTCTCCCGACAAACATCCTAATAATTGTCCAGGAGTAAAATCTCTACCTTTTGGAGTGGGCAAACTCATTCCGTCTGGATATTTTTCTAATTTTGGTAAATCTGATAGAGGATAAGATTTTGGCATTCCTCCTTTAGGGTCGTCATATAACACACACAATATTTTCATTTTTTCTCCTCAAACTTATTAAGAACGTCTTATTAATGATTAAGTCTATCACGAAAAAGGATATTCAAGCAAACAAATTATTATTTGGATATTTTTTCTTAAGAATAAATCTGTTTAAAATAATTCCAAACATAATGATGATAATTGAACCGACCATTATGGGGTTAAAAAGATAATTAAAAGAAACAGACCCAAGAATTACTATTATGGGATTTCCACCAGCGGGCGGATGGGGAACATCAAAAAGTATCATAAGACCAACTCCAAATCCTACTGCAAGGGGTAAAATTATGAATAATGGTAATTGAATGAAAGAAACAAAAATTACTCCTACAGACGAAGTTAGCAAATGACCAAAAAAAATATTTTTTGGTTGTGCAAATGGGCTGTCAGAATAACCATAGAGTATAACCATTGTTGAACCAAATGAAGCTATTAAAAAAATACCGTAATCGGTCTTGTAAGTTAACAAAGACAAAACTCCAATTGTGAAAAAAGAAAATAGTCCTGCTAAAAATGATAATTTAAATTTTTCCATAATTAGATTTTAATCCTTTTCTTAAAGTTTCAAAAGGTAATAATAGGCATTCTTTTCTAGAATAATTATCTTCTGTAAAAATTATTTTTAAAAAACTCAACTTTTGAGTAAAATTATTATTTCTAGATTTATAAAAGTCAATTGCATCATTACATAAATCAATTGCATTATTACAATTCATATTAATTATTTTCTTACTTAATAAATTTACTGAGGCTTGACAAAATACACAAGATTTACAATCGTACCCGATGTCTTTAATTATTTTATTATTAATTAATAGTTTTATAGATATCTCATCACCGCAAATAGAATTTTTATTTTTAATCTCATGGGTGTATTTTTTAAGTATTTTTTGGTTTTTATTGTCCGAAGCTATTTTTATAATATGTAGATCCATCTGAAGTTTTTATTTTTTAATTATGATTAGACTATTTTAATAAAAAAGCTAATTAAATTAACCCAAAATGACTTAGATGAGGGGTAATAACCATTAAAAATTAGTTGTTTAAAATATTAATTAATATTAAGAATCTTGAATGCTAGAATTAAAAAACGAGAAAATAGCAATACCGGTAGTTTTATTCGCTGGAATTCTCTGGTCTTTTGGACCACTAGTAGTTAGATACATTGATCAACCAGAGCTAGTACCTTGGCAATATTTATTGGGCAGGGGAGTAACCATATTTATATTATTAAATCTTTATCTTTATTTTGAAGAAGGTATCGATTTTTATAAGAATTATAAAAAAATAGGCTGGTCTGGTCTAATAGGTGGCACAGGCTTAGGTATAGCAATGATAACTTTCATTTGGTCAATCACCAATACATCGGCAGCTGTTACTTTATTATGTCTTGCAGCTATGCCATTTATTACTGCCTTTTTGGGGTTTTTATTTTTAAACGAAAAAATATCTTTTAATGTATGGGTTGCAATTATCCTGGCAACAATTGGAATATTTATAATAGCCTACGGAAACCTTTCAGCGGGAACCCTTTTAGGGTTATTATTTGGCCTTCTATCAGCAGTGGGTTTCTCAGTTTTCTCAGTATCATTAAGATGGAGAAAGGAGACACCAAAATTCACAACAGTTGCAATTGCTGGCTTATTATGTGCAATTGTTTCAACAGTTATATTGGTAGAAACAGATACTAGTCTTTTATCATCTAGCTCAAATCAAGCTCTTTTTTCTGTGCATGGAACCTTAGTTTGTATGGGTTTAATTTTGTACTCTATAGGCTCAAGATCAATACAAGCTGCAGAATTAACTCTTCTATCACTTACAGAAGTTATAGGTGGTATCTTCTGGGTTTGGTTACCCATTTTGGGCATAAACGAAATTCCAGCTAATAATACAATCATCGGCGGTTTCTTAATCTTTATTGCGATTATCTATTACAGTTTGATAATTAAAAGTAATAAAAGATTTATTGCTCTTAATTAAAAAAAGATGTCACAAAAAACAATCGTAAACAGCTGGAATGAGTGGGATCCATTAAAACATGTTATAGTTGGCAGGGCTGATGGCTCATGTATTCCAGCCCCAGAACCTGCATTAGATGCAAAAGTTCCCGATGACTCTGATATGAAAGGAACTCACGGACCTAGATTAAAAGACGCAGTTGATAAAGCTAATCAATTGTTAGATGATTTTTCAAAGATTTTAAAAAAAAGAGGAATTAAAGTTGATAGACCTACACCTCTTAATCATAACCAAAAAATTTCAACACCTGACTGGGAAGTAGAAAGTATGTTCGGCTGTATGCCCGCAAGGGATATTTTATTGACAGTCGGAAATGAAATTCTTGAAGCTACTATGAGTTATAGATGTAGATGGTTTGAATATTTAAATTATAGACCACTTTTACAAAAATATTTTAATGAAGATAATAATATGAAACACGAGACTGCCCCAAAACCAAGACTTACTGATCTTGATTATAGGAAAGATTATTTATCTAATAAAATTGGAAATAAAAAAAGATTGGAGTGGACAGAAAAAAAGTTTTTTGTCACTACCGAGGAAGAACCTTTGTTTGATGCAGCAGATATACTAAGATTTGGAAAAGATTTGGTAGTACAACACGGTTTCACAACAAATTTAAAAGGTATTGATTGGTTAAGAAGACATTTTAAAAGTCATAGAGTACACACAGTTAATTTTCCAGGAGATCCATACCCAATACATATTGATGCAACTTTTACACCTATTAGAGAAGGATTAATTATAAACAATCCTCAAAGAAAACTTCCAAAAGATCAAAGAAGCTTGTTTGAAAATAATGGGTGGGAAATTATAGACTCTGCTCAACCTGCGCATAATACACCACCAACACTTTGTTATTCATCAGTTTGGTTATCAATGAATGTCCTTGTATTAGATCCAAAAACTGTTTGTGTTGAAAAAAGTGAAGTTTATCAGGCAGAACAATTAGATAAACTAGGGATGGAAGTAATTCCTATAGATCTTAGAGATGCATATGCCTTTGGTGGCGGACTGCACTGTTGTACTGCAGATGTTTATCGAGAAGGCGAATTAAAGGATTATTTTCCCAATCAATAATATTAATTCTTAGTAGTACTTTTTATATCTAAATCTTTAAGTTGAGTTGAAATTTCATCACTTAAATTCTGATAATCTTGATCTTTTATTTTTCTTTGCTGTAGATCTAATTGTTTAAGTTTTTCTTCTTTCAATCTCTCTTGATCTTCTCTAATTTTTTGTTCTTTATCGAATTTTTCTTCCCATTCTCTGAGTTTCTGTTCTTCTAACATTTTTTGATTGTTATATTTTTGCTCTAAATGCTTTTGTTCTCGTTTCTTTCTCCTTGAATCTCTTAATTCCTTTTGTTTTTGCTCATCTTCTCTCACTTTTAAGTCTACATCTTTTCTTTTTTGCTCATCTTGTTTTAATTGTAAATTTTTTTCAATTTTTTTTATTTCAATACGACTAAGTTCAATATTATTTTCTTTTTCTATTAAATTAGTTTCTCTATTTTTCAACTGCTCCTGTTTAGTTATTAAGCTTACTCCTTTTAAATCTAACTCTTTCTCCTTTAGTCTTAATTCCTCAAACTTCATCGAAATTTTATCTTCTTGTTTTTTCAATTGGTCTATTTTTTTGTTAATTTCTCTTTTTTCTAAATTTAATTTACTGAATTCTTCTTTTTTACGTTTTTGAGCTAACTCTTTTTTCTTTTGTTTTTGTTTTTCTTTAAATGTAGTTATTGCGCTTGATGTTAGAGATGCTAGTTTAGCAATAGCCCCATTATCTAATTTATTTTTTGATTTTTTTTTCATAAAAACTTATTAAAGCAAAATAAATGTTTTTTAACAAGAATTTTATAATTAGTAGTTCAAAATGAAGTGCAACTTTAAAGCGAAAATTAATTTTTTAAAAATTAGATTCGTCTTCTTTTTTATTTTCTTCAACTTTTTTTTTAATTATAACACCTTTTCTTTGAAGCATTTTTTCAATTTTTTCGGAGTAAGGTTCATCAATATGCTCGGTTGAAGGATTTAATTCCATTCCAACTGGCGTTATAGTCTGAGGCATAGGAACAAACTGAGAATCTGGATTATCTAAAGATGGTCTTACTTTCATTCGGTGGATACCAAAAAACCCGATCATTGAATGAAATATAATAATAAATATAAAAAAACCGTTATTTCCAATAAAATTCATAAAAATTGAACAGAGGAAGGGACCGCTCATAGCGCCAAAACCAAAAGCAAATTGTAGGCTGGCCCCTGCTGCTACAAATTTATCTTTTGTTATATAATCGTTAGTATGTGCTAAAATCAGAGAAAACAAAGGCAAACTACAAAACGAAAATAAAACTACGAAAAAATAAAACCAAATTTTTGATGAGCCTAACCCTTGCGGTAAATACATTGTGCCACTAGAAAAAATGAGCAATAATGCAAAAAAAGCTGCACCAAAAGTTGTAAAAACAATTACTTTTCTTCTGTCAAATTTATCTGAAATATAACCAATAGGATATTGAGCAACAGCTCCTGAAATTGTTAACAGAAAAGTAACAATTGAAATTTCAAGAATTGAAAAATTCATTTCAGCCGCATAAACAGCAAAAAATAAAAAAACTGCTGAGTGAACTGTACCCAATAATAATGCACCCACTGTACCAAGTGGTGATGAATTATATAAATCTTTAATAGACATAGTACTAATTTTTTTAAAAGTTGGTGCCTTTCTTTTAGTTAACAAAATTGGTATCAGCGCCAAAGACATAATCGCAGAAATTAAAATAAATGGCTCGAAATTCTCTGGTTTGCTAAAATTAAGTAAAAACATTCCTAGCCCCATACTTCCGTATAGAATGATCATATATATCGATAAGACTTTTCCTCTATTTTTATTACTCGCTCTATCGTTTAACCAACTTTCTGCAATTGTATAAATTAAAACCATTGAATATCCTGTCACAACTCTTAATAAAAACCATGAGAGTGGATTTACAAAAATTGAGTGTAATAAAATCGATAAAGAGGCAATGGAAGCAAAAGCAGCAAAAACTCGTATGTGTCCAACGCTTGAAATTACAGGTGTAGCAGTTCTAGCTCCAATAAAATAACCAACAAAGTAGCCAGACATCATAAAACCTGTAGAAGCTAAACTAAAATTTTCTACAACAGCCCTTACCCCAAGAAGAGAACTTTGGTACCCATATGACAACATAATCATACTCATACCCAGAAATAGTGCCCAAGAATTTTTTACAATTTTATTCATAAACCGCCTGCTTATTATTTGTGATTTTAGACTAAATCAAGAAATTATTATGTCTAACTTATGATTTTTTTAACTTTAAAAAAGAGTGAACAGCAATTGTAACAATTATAACTATACCACCAAGGATTGTTTCAGTTGTTGGCTGTTCTTTGATTATCAACCAAACCCAAATTGGACCTACAATAGTTTCTAGTAAAAAGAAAAGATTTACCTCTGCTGCAGTTATAAATCTTGGAGCGATAGTGACTAAAACAAATGGTATTGCAACACACATTAAACACATTAAAGGAACAATTATTAAATCGTTTCCAATAAGAGAATAATCGTTAATAAAAATTATAGCAAAGCATGCTACAACCAATTTTCCAATTACTGCAGACGGAACTAAATTTAATTTTTTCGCAGACCTAATTATTACAGCACCAATAGCTAATCCTAGCGCTGCAATAAAACCAAGTATATCTCCATAGAAGTTACCAATTTTAATTGAATCATAAAAAATATAAATTACTGAAATAAAAGTGATGATTATAGCTGTCCAGGTTTTTTTGTCAGGATTTTCTTTTAAAAAAAAATTACTCAAAATTGCAGATAACATCGGTGCTGTTGCAATCATGACTAAAGTATTAGCGACATTTGTATTTTGAATTGAAACCACAAACGCTATATTTGTTATTGAAAAAGTTATTATATAAGCGATCCCTTTGTAGCCATTTGAAAATAAAATTTTAAAAAATCTAATTTGATAAATTATGATCATACCTATAAAAACGACACCAAAAGGGATAATCCCCCTATAAAAAACTAAACCCCATGTATCAATTGATGATAATCTTATAAATAAAGAGTCAGGCGTGATCAACATCACAGCCACAAAAGCCATCAATGACCCTTTTTTTTGGTTAGATAGATCTTTCACTTAAATAATTATTAATTTCTGAAATGTTTTTTAATTTTTTTGAACAAGTTTGATTTTTACAAATTAAAATATATTGCTCATCTTTTGATTTTTTGTAAATAAATGTAGACTTTTCGAAGTAATTTAATAATAAAAAATCTCTAATCTTTTGAAATTCATTATTAAAACCACAAAATGTAAAAGTAATATTATTTTCACAAATATCTAAAGTTTTATAATAGCTAAACATTTGTGAATAATTTCTGTCAATTAAGGAGTAAAAGGTCTTTGTAAGATTTTCTATTTTATTTTTGTAAATTTTATTTTCAGTTATGTTAAAAATTTTATTTAAAGTTAGCAGAAAAATGCTATTTCCATTAGGAATATTATTGTCAATTATATCTATAGGTTTTACGAATAGATCATTTGTTTTTTGAGAATTTTTTTGCAAAGTCTTTGTTTCCTCATCGTAGAAAAGACTCCAAGTTTCTTTTAATATTTCTTCACTCTTATTTAAATATTTTATATCACCTGTCACTTCGTAAAAACTTACTAAAACTAACGCAAAATATGCATAATCCTCCAAAAATACATCTATTTCTTCTTCCTTATCATAACAATGATAAATCTTGTTTTTAAGAGTTTTTTGTAAAATTTCAAAAAGTTCAAATGATTTATCTCTAAGCATTTTATTCTTAAGCACAAAAGATGAATGTAATAAAGTATATATCCAGAAACTATTTAAATCAGTTTGACTTTTGTCGTCAAAAAAAGGCTTTACTCTTTTTTTTCTTTCATCAAGAAGTTTTTTTTCACTTTTATTTAAAATTTCTAACTCATTTTCATTTAATTCATAATTATCATTTTCAATTAAAATATTTGAACCTTCAAAGTTTCCTTCTTTTGTAACTAAAAATTTTTTTTTAAATATATCTACATCATTACCTAGTAGTCTTTTGATTTCTTCATTACTCCATACATAGTATTTACCTTCAATACCTTCGCTATCAGCATCATAAGCAGAGCCTAATAAATTTTTGTCATTAAGAAATTCATTATTTATAAAATTGATTGTTTGGATTAGTTTATCATTCAATTTTTTATCTTGTTTATTAACTAAATAATTATTTACGGTTCTTACGAACAAAATATTATCATAAAGCATTTTTTCAAAATGAGGAACTATCCATTTTTCATCGACAGTATACCTAGAAATACCACCACCAAGGTGATCATAAATACCTTTAGATGAAATATTATATAGTAATTTTCTAACTACATCTAAGAAAGTATTCTTTTTATTCTTGTTATAAAAATAAAATATCGTATCAAAAATATATAATTGTGGGAACTTTGGTGCTCCTTTAAAGCCACCATTTTTTTCATCCATGTATTGTAAAATTTTTTCAACTAGAGGTTCAACATCTTGCTTTATGACAGCAGTTTTTAAATTAAACTCTTTAAAAACTAGTTTCATTTGCTCAACCTGACTTATAATTTTTTCTCTATTCTCTTTATAAACATTCGAAACATTGTTTAGAACTTGATTAAAACTTGGTCTGCCCTGTATTTCTTTTGGTGGAAAGTATGTTCCTCCAGTAAAAGGCACGCCATTTTCATCTAAAAACATTGATAACGGCCAACCTCCTTGTGCACCAGTTAATATCCCTAGACTTCTTTGAAATATAAAATCTAAATCTGGTCTCTCTTCTCTATCAACTTTTATATTAATAAAATTATCATTCATTAGTTTTGCTATCTCTATGTTTTCGAAACTTTCATGTGCCATTACATGACACCAATGGCAACTAGCATATCCAATACTTAAAAAAATTGGTTTTTTTTCAACTTGTGCTTTTTTCAAACTATCTTTATTCCATGCCAACCAATTAACTGGATTATTTTCATGTTGTTTAAGGTAAGGACTTTTTTCAGATTTTAATTTATTAGACAATTTAATAGTGAGAATATGGTTTTCTTGAAAATATATTTCTAACCATAGGTTCAAAATCTTTAAGACTCATAGACTTATAATTTGGATCAAAAGAACATTGATCATATTTTTCACAAAAATCTACTGTTGCTTGATAGTATTTGTGGTCTTTGTATTTCTCTCTCTTAAATCGATCAGCGCCCAAATGGTGAGCATAATAATACATTTGAAACTCACCATGTTTTTCTATTATCCAATGGGTTTTTTCAGAAACATATGGTTTCAATACCGTTGCTGCGTACTCTGAATGATTTAACGGAGCAAGTTCGTCTCCTATATCATGCAATAAACATGCAACTACCATTTCCTCACTTTCTTTATTTATATAGGCTCTAGTAGCACTTTGCAAAGAATGTTCTAATCTTGAAATTTTGTAACCTTCTAAAGTTGAGGTCATTCTTGATAAAAAACCCAATATTCTATCTGCAGTTTCGCCTACATATTCTTTTTCAAGTTTATCTAAAAACATGTAGTCTTCTTTAGTACCATTTTTCATTTCTGTAAAATTTACTTTTTTCATAATTTAATTATTAGATGCAGTGCTTAATAATGACAACTGCGTCACTTTATTATCACCAAGTTTGTCAATTAGTTTCACTGGGTAATCGCCTGTAAAATAATGATCTGTTAGTTGAGGATATGTTTTATTTCTGTTTTCAAATCCCATTGCTTTATACAATCCCTCAATACTTAAAAACTTAAGTGATTTAGCGTTGATATGTTCACATATTTGATTGTTGTTCATATTTGCTGCAAGCAACTCCTTTTTTGTTGGAGTATCAACACCATAAAAATCAGGAAATTTAATTTCAGGGCACGCTATCCTAACATGTACTTCTTTAGCGCCTGCGTCGTACAACATTTTAACAATTTTATGCGATGTTGTTCCTCTAACAAGAGAGTCATCGACTAGGACAATTATTTTATTTTTAATAGTAGTTTTATTTGCATTAAGTTTTAATTTAACACCTAAACTTCTAATTTTTTGAGCTGGTTCTATAAAAGTTCTGCCAACATAATGATTTCTGATTAAACCAAGATCAAATGGTATTTTAGTTAGTTGACTAAAACCTATCGCTGCGGCATTACCTGAGTCTGGAACTGGCACTACTAAATCTGCTTTTAATGAGTTTTCTTTTGCAAGTTCAGCTCCAAAATTTTTTCTATATTCATAAGCACATTTACCATTTAGTAAACTATCTGGTCTTGAAAAATAAATATACTCAAATACACATGGTCTTATTTTTTTTACTGGGAAAGGTTTTATGCTTAACAATTTGTCTTTTTGAATAGATACAATTTCACCATTTTCAACATCTCTTATATATTTGGCTCCAATTATATCTAGAGCACATGTTTCTGATGCGAAAACGTAAGAATTATTTAATTTTCCAATAACCAGAGGTCTAATTCCAAAAGGATCTCTTACTCCAATCAAAGTATTTTGAGTTAACATTACTAAAGCATATCCTCCCTGAATTTGAAATAATGCATCTATAATTTTATCCATGGTTTTTACTCTTTTAGATCTTGCAATTAATTGTACTATTGTTTCTGTGTCCGATGTTGTATAAAAAATAGCTCCATCTTGGACTAATTTTTTTCTTAAAGTAATTGCATTTGTTAAATTACCATTGTGAGAAACTCCAATTCCTCCAGTGTTAGTATCTGCAAAAAAAGGCTGTATGTTTCTTAAAGTTGTACCTCCAGTTGTGCTATATCTATTATGGCCGATTGCATAGTTTCCAGGTAGTGACTTTAAAACCTTCTCTTTATTAAAGTTATCACCAACTAAGCCAAACCTTTTTTCTGAATGATATTTTTTGCCATCGAATGAAACTATTCCGCAACCTTCCTGGCCCCTATGTTGTAAAGCATGTAAACCAAGCGCAGTTAAAGTTGAAGCATCTTCATTATTACTAATACCAAATACACCACACTCCTCTTTAATTTTTGGGTTATAGTTCTTGAACTTTTTCTTTAGTCTTTTGATAGTCTTTTTCATTTGGAAATTCTTTAATTAAATAATTACTACCTTTTAGAACATATGGAAAGGTATAAGAATGGTCAAGATTTATTGGCCATTTTTTATGATTATAAACAATGTCTATTGTAGCGAAAATACATACAGAAATTACATACGCTCTTAGAAAACCAAAGAAAAAACCAAATATTTTATCTAACATTCCTATTCCAGAATAACTTACCACTCTACCAATACCCTTATTTATCATCAAAATTATAAAAAGTATAATCACAAAGATTGATATTCCTAAAGCAATATCTAAAACGTATTCATTATCAATTATATCATTTACAAAGGGTTTAGTTTTTGGAAAAAAAAATAACGTTAAAACATATGCTAATAACCATTTGCTTGCAGATAATAAACTAAACACAAAACCCTTTGATGTACACTTAATTAAAGATAAAATTATCAATACGATAAAGATCAAATCAAAAATTAATATTTTATTTAATATTTCTAAAATTTGCTCAGTCATTTATTTTAATGCCAAAGGGCTTCATTAAAATAATTAGACTTGGTAGCAAAGTCAAAACAAGTATCATTGCAAGCAACATTGCTATACCGGTGAAAATTCCAAAATAAATAGTTGGAATAAAATTTGATAAAATGAGTATTGAAAAACCAAAAACTATGGTAATTGAAGTATTTAATATTGCTATACCTACTGTTGAATGGCAAGTATTTATAACTTCATTGTAATTATTATTTTTTTTATATTCTTCAATAAATCTATAAATATAGTGAATACTATTATCAACGGCAATACCGATTGTAATTGCTGCAATTGTTATTGTCATCATATCTAATGGAATATTTAATAATCCAATTAAACCCAAAATAGCGAAAGCTGCTATAAAATTTGGGATTACACCTATTAAGGATATCTTTATGTTTCTGAATAAAATTAAGAACATTAAAAAAATACCAAGCATAACTAATCCAAGTGTTAAAATTTGCGATTTAAATAAACTTTGTAATAAATTATTGAATAAAATTAACACACCGCCAAGTTTAAATTTTTCATCTTTTAAACCAATTTCACTTACAAGTTCTGACTTAATCTTATTTATTAACTGGTTTCTTCTTAAATTTTCAGACGAGTCTTTAATTCTTAAATTTATTCTAGCCTCATTATTTTTCACTGAGATATAGGGATCGACAATCTCTTTTTTAATTGTTTCCGGAAGTTTGCTATATAGAACTCCCATTTCTAAGGTACCAAGTTCCTTATCATTATTGAGTTTAGTTGCTATTTCTATAATAGAATAGAAAGATAAAACTTTACCTACATAATCTAATTTTTCTAAATATAAATGAACGTTTTTTATTCGATCAATTTTATCTTTAGTAAACCAATACTTACTCTGGTCGTCTTCATTGCTTTCTTCATCCCAATCTTCAAATTGATCTTCGTCTTCATTTACTACTTCTATCTCTTCATTGTCAAATTTGAGAATTATATTTAGTGGTGTTGTTCCCCCTAATTTTTCATCGATGAGTTTCATACCTTTATAAATTTCTGTGTCTTTGCTAAAATAATTAATGAAACTGTTTTCAACTTTTAATTTTAAAATTCCAAATATACTTAAGATTATTAAAACTATAGATATTGATAAAATTAATTTTATATTATTTGTAGAATATTTTGAAAGTGCATATGTAAATGATGAAAATGATTTTTCCTCAACCTCAACTTTTTGATAGTCAAATATATTTAGTAGTGTTGGAAGAAGAGAAAACGTAACTATAAAAGAAGTTAATAATCCAAATGACATCATAAGACCAAAATCAATAATTGGTTTAATTTCACTAAAAATTAAAGATAGAAATGCACACATAGTGGTAAGAACAGTATAAATTATTGGCCAAACCATTTTTTCCGTAGTCAATGTAATAATTTCAAATAAAGACAAATTCGGAAATTCTTTTCTTAATTGTAGAAATCTTGTACTCATATGAATATTCATTGCCATAGTTAATATCAACATTAATGCAATAAAGTTTGAGGAGATTACTGTTACTTTCCAATTCATTATTCCTAAAAACCCTGACATAATTAAAACTGAAAAAAAACAACTACTGATAGGAATAAAAATCCAAATTAATTTTCTAAAAACATACCATAAAGTAAATACAATAAATAAAAATACTCCAAAACCAAAAACAATTATATCATTTTTTATAAAAGTCATCATGTCATCTGCAATCATAGGGATACCACCTAAATGAATTTTTCCAACATCTTCAAATGATTTTATAATTTCTCTTATTTCAATTATATTTTGATGTCTCTCTTTTTTTAAAGAGTCTTTGTAATTCTCAATTTCTTTTTTATTATCAAATGCACTAAACTGAGGTTTCTCTTTTTCTTTTATATTAATGATTATTCCAGTTGTTTTTGCGTCTTCGCTTATAACAAAGTTTTTAAATACGGGGCTGTTTAAAATTTCCCTAAAACCTCTTTCTCTATCAATATTTTCATCTTTTAAAGTTCTAAAATTTTTAATCCTATCCATTAAAGGCTCATCAGAACTATCAAGCAGTGGGATATCTAAAATTGTAATGACATTATGAACCCAGCTTAAACTTTGAATTTTATATTTAAGACTTAGAATATTGTTAATAGTATTTTGAGAGGTTACTTTTTCTTTTGGCGTTAGTGTTAAAACTAAAAATTCTTTTGTACCGAACTTTTCATTAATTTCATTTAAATATTTGAGATCAGGATCTCCTTCAATTAATAAAGTCTCTGAAGAAGCATCTAATCTAAAATCTTTAGATTGATAACCAAAGAATATAGCTATCAATATTAACAACGATAAAATGGTTTTGGGTTTACTTAGTATAAAATTTTGATAAAATTTAGAGATCATTTGACTGCAAATATACTATTTTATATTAATTATTTACAGCATCTTTAAATTTAGTAAACATTTCCTCAAATTCTAGCATTACATTTCCAGTTGGACCATGTCTCTGTTTGCCAATGATTAACTCTGCGAGATGTGAAACTTCATTCATTTTAGCCTGCCATTCAGCATGTTCAACAGTTGCTGGCCTTGGCTCTTTAGCTTTTAAATAGTATGATTCTCTGTATACAAACATTACAACATCTGCATCTTGTTCTATTGAACCCGACTCTCTTAAATCTGAAAGTAGAGGCTTCTTGTCATCTCTCTGTTCTACTGCTCTAGATAATTGAGAAAGTGCTAAAACAGGCACAGATAATTCTTTTGCGAGAGCTTTAAGTCCTTGAGTAATTTCTGATATTTCTTGAACTCTTCCCTCTTTAACTGCAAAAGTTGCTCTCATTAATTGTATATAATCGATTACAATCATATCTAATCCGTTAAGTCTCTTTATACGTCTTGCTCTATTTGACAATGCAGCAACACTTATTGCTGGTGTTTCATCTATGTATAAAGGAAGTTCAGAAATATTCTTAGATGTTTCTATAAATTGTTCAAACTGCTCTTCAGAAATTTTTCCTCTTCTAATATCATTTGATTTTATTCTTGACTGTTCAGCCAAAATTCTGGTTGATAATTGTTCAGATGACATCTCCAGAGAAAAAAAGGCTATTGAACCTTTTTTTCCACTCTCTTGTATTTTTTTTGCAGCATGAAATGCAATGTTTGTAGCTAATGCGGTTTTACCCATTGATGGTCTACCAGCAATTATGACTAAATCGGATTTATGCAAGCCTCCTAATCTATCATCTAAATCCTTTAATCCAGTTGGTACACCAACAATTCCTTCCTCGTTTTTATAAGCACTTGATGCCATATCTATTGTTTGCTTAACAGCTTCATCAAATTTTATTAATGATGAACCAAATGATCCTTTTTCAGCAAGGTCGTAAAGAATTTTTTCTGAGTCCTCAATTATTGATTGTCCACTTACATTGAGATCACTTATTTTTGCACTATCAATGATATTTTCTGAAATTTTAATTAATTCTCTTCTTACATACATGTCGTAGATTATTTTCGAATATTCAATTGATTGACGTGATGAAGTAGCAAATTTGGTTATCTTAATTAAATATTCTGGCACATTTATATCATCATTCTCATTTTCAAAATAGCTTTTTAGGGTGATGGGATTGGCCAACATTCCTTTATAAATTAGATTATTAATAGCTGAATATATTTTTTGATGCAAAGGATCATAAAAATTATTTTCAGATATTATAGAACTTATATCATCAAATATCTCATTTGATGTTAGGACAGACCCTATTACGGCTTGTTCTGCTTCAATATTGTTAGGTAATTGATTAATATCATTTGATATTAAAGTAAAATTTTTATTCACAAAATAGCTTACATTTTTTATTAAGTTTAAAAAACAAATTTGTATTAAATAAATTCCTGGGGAAAAAACTGTATAATTATTTAGCCTGATCCAACGAGTCGACTTTTATTTTGATTTCAGCTTGAACATCTGAATGCAAGTCTAATTTAACTTTAAATGTACCTAAAGACTTGATTTCTTTTAAAGGTTGTATTAACGAGGGTTTGATTTCAATTTTCTCATTCTCGAAAATAAGTTTAGAAATTTCTGTCGGCTTGATGGATCCATATAGATCCTTTTTTTCTGTTACCAATCTCTTAACATTTAATACTTTATTATTGATTTTTTCCATTAATTGTTTTGCTATCTTTTTTTTCTCTAAATCTTTTTTACCAAGATCTGTTTTAATTTTTTCAACTTGCTTAATATTCTCTTTAGATGCATATAGTGCTTTTTGATTAGCTATTAAGTAATTTCTAGCAAAACCTCTTTTAACATCAATTATTTCTCCGATTGATCCAATTTTTTTCAAATTTTCTAGTAATATTATTTTCATATTTAAATTAATGCTAAATTTCTTGCTCTTTTAATAGATAACGAAAGTTCTCTTTGTTTTTTTTGGGAAATATTTGTAATCCTAGATGGTAAAATTTTACCATTTTCTGATACATATCTCCTTAACAATTTAATATTTTTATAATCAACTATAGGTGCACCTTTTGAAGATAATGGACATGATTTTTTATATTTATATTTATTAGGTTGGAAAATACTTAATTTAGAAAAATTACTTGATTTATTTTTCTTAAGATTATTTTTTTTATTTTTCATTTATTTTTTCATCTTTTGAAAAATAGTTTGTTTTAAGATCAAATTTTTTTACTTTAACTGTTAAAAATCTCAGAAGATTTTTGTCCAACTTTTCATTTTTTTCTAGATCTTTAATCAGAGTACCATCACACTTTATTTTGAAGTGAATATAGTTTCCTTTTTTATTTTTTTTTATTAAATATGATAAATTCATCAATCCCCAGTCTTGTGTTTGTACTATATCCCCCTTATTTTTTACAATAAAATCTGAATACTTTTCCTTGATTTGTTTAATCTGTGATACAGATGTATCTTGTCTGGCTATAATAGTATGTTCGTAATTACTCATTATTAATTTAATTATAAAAAAAATTGATATACTATTTAAATAGTTTTAATACAAGAGTTAATATTATAATAAAGATAAATGTTTTCTGTAGTTTTTCCAGGCCAAGGATCACAAAAAATAGGTATGGCTAAAGAATTTTTTGATAAATTTGAAATTGTAAAAAAAATATTTAAAGATGCTGATGATTTACTTGAGTTACCAATTTCTAAAATTATTTTTAAAGGCCCTGAGGATGAATTAAATCTAACTGAAAATACTCAACCTGCAATATTTTTAACTAGTTATGCAATTTTTAAAGTAGCACAAAAAGAATTTGGTTTTAATTTTGATAAATCTAGATTTATTGCAGGACATTCATTAGGTGAATATTCTGCTCTGTGCTGTTTCGGTGCACTAAGTTTTGAGGAAACTCTGAAAATTTTAAAAAATAGAGGTAAGTCTATGCAGGATGCAGTTCCTACTAATGAAGGAAGCATGATAGCAGTATTAGGTAAAGATTTGAGCGTAATCGAGGAAATCGTAAAAAAAAATAATCATGATTGTTATATTGCAAACGATAACTCACCACAACAAGTAGTAATAAGTGGTTTAAAAAAAAACATTGATTTATTTTCTCAAGATTTAAATAAATTAAAAATTAAAAATATCAAACTTAGTGTTAGTGCCCCTTTTCATTGTAAATTAATGAAAAAAGCAACTGAAAATATGAGAGATAAAATTATGAATTTAAATTTTAATAAAATTAATAAACCTCTAATTTCTAACTTCAGTGCAAAACCCTCAATGTCTGGTTCAGAAATAAAAGATTTATTAGTTTCACAAATTGAAGGCAGAGTGCGATGGTTAGAAAGTATAGAATTTATGATCACCGAGGGAACTAAAAATTTTATAGAAATTGGTCCAGGAAAAGTGTTATCTGGTCTAATTAAAAGAATAAATAAAAATGCTAATATTAAATCTCTTAATAGTGAGGAAGATATAAAAGAGCTAAACTCATATGTTTAATTTAAAAAATAAAAAAATAATAGTTACAGGTGCAACAGGTGGTATTGGTGATTCAATAATTAAATGTTTTATTCAAAGTCAAGCTAAAGTACTAGCAACAGGCACGAATGATGAAAAATTAAAATCTCTTAGTAAAAAATATAGTAATATTTTAACTATTAAATTTGATATCTCTAAACATCAAGAAATTGAAAAATTTGTTGAGGATTCAACAAAAATGTTGGATGGAGGACCTGATATACTTATAAACAATGCAGGAATAACTAGAGACAATCTTTCATTAAGAATGTCAAATAAAGAGTGGGACGAAGTGATAAATTTGAATTTAACATCGACCTTTTTGCTTTGTAAATTTTCTTTAAGGAAAATGATTAAAAATAAATACGGTAAAATTGTAAATATTACATCTGTAGTAGGGCATACTGGAAATATCGGACAATCAAATTATGCAGCATCTAAATCAGGTATAATCGGATTTTCAAAAAGTTTAGCCTTAGAATATGCAAAAAAAAATATCAATATAAACTGTATCTCACCAGGTTTTATTGAAACTCAAATGACTGATAAAATTGATCCAAAATTTAAGGAATTGATTATTTCAAAAATACCTTCCAATAGACTTGGCACACCAGATGATGTTGCAAATGTTACTGCTTTTTTATCTTCAGATATGGCTAATTATATAACTGGAGAAACAATACATGTAAATGGAGGTATGTATTTGGGTTGACAAAACTTCTATTTTATTTATTAAGAAAAAATCAAACAAAGGATTCAATATGTCAGAAGATATTTCGAGTAAAGTTAAAAAAATTGTAGCAGATCATTTAGGTATAGATGAGGCAAAAGTAACTGATGAAGCAAGTTTCATTGATGATCTTGGTGCTGACAGTCTAGATACTGTAGAATTGGTCATGGCTTTTGAAGAAGAATTCGGCTCTGAAATTTCAGATAGCGAAGCTGAGAAAATTTTAACAGTTGGTGATGCTATAAAGTTTATAGAGAGTAAAAGTAACTAATTATAAATGTCCTTAAAAAAGAAGGGAGCGATGATAGTATTTTCATCCCCTTCTGGCGCGGGTAAAACAACACTAGTAAAACTAATTTCAAATAATAAAAATAATTATATATCTGTATCTCATACAACTAGGTCTCCAAGATCAAATGAGATAAACGGTATTGATTATTATTTCATAGATAAAAATCAATTCCAAAAATTGATTAAAGAAAAAGAATTTTTAGAATACGCTAAAGTATTTGGCAATTATTACGGAACGTCAAAAAAAGAAATCATTAGTAAGCTAGAAGAAGGTAAAAATGTTATTTTTGATATCGATTGGCAAGGAACCGAACAAATTATTAAACAAAAACTAAATTATAAATTAATTACTATATTTATATTACCTCCAAGCAAAAAGGTTTTACGCGATCGATTATCTAACAGAGATATGAAAGATAAGTTAATTGTAGAAGAGAGAATGAATCAATTTGATAAAGATATATTACATTGGAAAAATTATAATTACGTCGTCATAAACGATGAATTAAAATTTTGTTATAAAAAAATTGTTAATATATTAGAGTCGGAATTAAATGGTAAAAAAAATACATATAATAAAACTGTTATTGAAAATCATATAAAAAATCTAATTTGATTTACCCTCGAATTCTTTTACTATCTTAAGATATTTATCAATCGATATATTTTGTGGTCTATCAGTTAATTTAATATCAATTGATTTTGATACGTCGCTAAAGTCTTTAAATAATTTTTTAAAATTTTTTTTTATCATTTTTCTCCTTTGGCCAAAAAAAATTCTTGTAATATATTCCAAGTTTTTTGGATTTTGTATCTCTGCTATATTATTTTTAGGTTTAAACTCCAATAGCGTACTTTTAATTTTAGGTTTAGGTGAAAAGCATTCTGGATTAATATCAAATATTTTTTTAATACTAAATTTCCAATTTGCTAAAATCGTTATCCGACTATAATTTTTTGTATCAACTTTAGCTATAATTCTATCTGCAACTTCTTTTTGGAACATAAGTATTAATTTTTTAAATTTTATTTTTTTACTCAAACACCAATAAGCAAGTATTTGTGTTGATATATTATATGGTAAATTCCCATAAGCTAAGAATTCCCTTTTATAAAAACCTTCAGAGAGTTTAAGTATATCTTTATTTACTATCTTTATTTGGTTTTTAAATTTACTTTCTAAAATTTTTGAAAGCCCAATATCTTTTTCAACCACGATTACGGTGTTTGGATTTGATTTAATGATATATTCTGTAAGATTTCCTGTGCCAGGACCTATTTCTAGGATATTGTCACCTCTGGATATTTCACCGACACTTACTATTTTTTTTAAAATATTTTTATCTATTAGAAAATTTTGTCCCAAGCTTTTCTTTGCTTTAATTTGCATTATTTTTTAAAAATCTAATTGACTCTATAAGACTACTAGGGTCTGATTTATTTTTTCCTAACATTTGAATATTGGGCCCATGGTCAGGCGAAACCCTTAAAAATGGTAAACCTAAAGTTATATTTATAGCTTTGAAACCATATAAAGTTTTCATCGGACCAAGCACTTGGTCATGATACATGCCAAACACAACATCAAATTTTTTGATATTTTCTTCTAAAAAAATAGTATCTGATGCATAAGGCCCCTTAATATTAATTTTATTCTTTTTTAAATAACGAATTGCAGGCATAATTTCTTTTTTCTCTTTGTTTTCTCCACTAAAACTCTCGCAATGCGGGTTTAATCCAGTTATCGCAAATATTGGTTTTTTTTTTAACACATTTTTATAAAACTGATTAATTTTCTTTATTTTACTTATTATATGCTTTTTATTTATTTGCTTAGAAACCTTAGAAAGTGGTATATGTGTTGTAAATGGACTTACACTAAGTTTAGAATTATATATCAACATTACAGGATTTTTTGTACCAGATTTTTTTGCTAAATACTCAGTGATACCATTGTATTTGCCTCTCAAAAAAGTTTTTTTAGAAATAGGCCCATTTATTAGACCTAAACATTTTATTTTTTTTATTATTTCAAGTGCTTTTTTAAACGAGTTTTCAATAAATTTATTAGACTCAGTGGTAATTT
>CACABD010000010.1 GCA_902530715.1 uncultured Pelagibacteraceae bacterium | reverse complement strand
CCAATTTTTTCCATAAGACTTTGCTCTAATATTTTAATGTTTGGGTCTTTATTATTTGAAAGTTTTTTATAAGGTGTTTTATATGCTCTAACTAAACTTTCAGTTTGTCTCACTGACAATTTTTTCAAAATAATTTTTTTTGATATCAATAGACAATTTTCTAAACCAACTAAAATTTTAGCATGTCCAGGGGATATTTTATTTTCCTTGATAAATTCAATTACTTCGGTTGGTAAACTAAGAAGTCTAAGAGAGTTTGTAATATGACTTCTGCTTTTGCCTATAAATTTGGCAACCTGTTCTTGATCATAAGAAAACTCATCTATAAGCCTTTTGTATCCTTCTGCTTCCTCTATTGCATTTAGGTCATGTCTTTGCACATTTTCAACTATTCCAAACTCTAAGGCTTTTTTGTCATCAGCATCTATAACAACTATAGGGACTTCATGTAATCCAGCTTTCTGGGCAGCAAGCCATCTTCTCTCACCAGCAATAATTTCATATTTAGTATCGCCACTTGAATTCCTGACAATTATAGGCTGAATAATTCCTCTTGATTTTATAGATTCGGATAATTCATTTAAACTTGTTTCATCAAACTTTTTTCTTGGTTGATATTTATTTCTTGTAAGATCACTTATACTAGCTTTAATGTTAGATGATACTTTGCCCTCACCAATTAGAGATGATAAACCTCTACCAAGTCCTTTTTTATTTTTAAAACTGATCATGCCGCTGTTACAAAACTTTCTTCCTGAACTAAAAACTCTTCTGTAAAATTGATATATGACTTGCTGCCTGGACAAGTTTTGTCATAAAATATAACGGGCATCCCGTGCGATGGTGCTTCTGATAATCTTACATTTCTTGGAACAACATTTTTGTAAACTTTTTCTTTAAAATAATTTCTTGCTTCAGTTTCAACTTCACCTGAAAGTTTATTTCTCTTATCATACATAGTCAGCAGTATTCCTCTAATTGTTAGATCTGGATTTAATCCAATTTTAATTCTATCGATAGTTTTGATCAGTTGCGTTATACCCTCCAAAGCGAAGAATTCTGTTTGGAGAGGGACTAAAAGAGAATGAGAAGCTACTAAGGCCATAACAGTTAACAAGCTAAGGGATGGAGGGCAATCTATTAACACATAATCGTATGAGTCTCTAGAATTATTAAAATATGCGGTTAATTTCTCTTTTAAAATATAAGCTCTACGACCATCATCTGCTGTTTCCACCTCCAATCCAGATAAATCTACATTTGAAGTGATTATATCCAGGTTAGAATAATTAGTTTTGGAGATTGCTTCATTAATTTTTTTTGTTCCAATCAATACTTGATAAATGGAATTAGATGTTTGATCTATGTTCGATAATCCTAACCCTGTTGTAGCATTTCCTTGGGGATCTAAATCAATTACCAAAACTTTTTTACTACTTAAAGAAAGTCCTGCAGCTAAATTTATTACAGTTGTTGTTTTGCCAACTCCACCCTTTTGATTTATTATTGAAATAATTTTTTCTTTCATGTTTTTCTTAAATTATTTATTTTTACAATAACCGAATTCACATCTGTTAAACTTTTTACAATTTCATAATCGAACTTCCATAATTTTAGACATTCATTAATGTTGTCCCTACCACTTTTTCCTAAAAAAAGTATTAATCTGTTATAATGAGCAAAATTTTTGTTTATTAATTCTAATATTTTTTGAAGTGGTTTAAATGCTCTAGCAACTATTATGTCCGCTTCTAATTCTTTCTCCTCAAAAATATTTTTTTGTTTTACTTCAGCATTTAATTCAAAGTGCTTGATCATCTTTCTTAAAAAATTACTTTTCTTTTGACTTTTTTCATAAAGTTCAAATTTTATTTTTGATCCCTTTTTTTTAGATATAATTGCTAGAACTACGCCTGGAAGACCAGAACCTGAGCCTATATCTAAGCAAGTTTTAGTATTTTTATCAATAATATCAATAATTTGTGCTGAGTCTATTATATGTCTTTTTATTGAGTCTTTCTCGGTTGATTTGCTTATTAAGTTTAATTTTTTGTTTTCACTTAATAATAATGACCTGAACTCTTCTAAGGCAGGAAATGTTTCACGTGAAACGTTTAAAGTCTCTAATTGAGAATATTTTTTAAAGTTTGATTCGATCAAGCTATATGCTTAATAGACTTTCTTTTTAGATGTGACAATAGAATAAATACTGCTGCAGGGGTAATTCCATCTATTCTCAAAGCCTGGCCCATTGTTTTTGGCTTAATTTGCTTGAATTTAGACTTAACTTCATTAGAAAGCCCTGAAAAACTGTCATAATTAATATCAGATGGTATTTTAAGGCTCTCGTCTCTTTTAAAAGCTAAGATATCCGCCTTTTGTTTCTTCATATAACCTTTGTAGTGAGCGTTAATTTCAACCTGCTCCTCGATTTCAGTGCTATAATCACCTATTTCAGGCCAAATATCCTTAATTTTGTTAAATTTTACCCCTTTTTGAGCTAAAATAGAGTTTGCTGACCTGTAAACTCCATCTTTTGCGATTTTAACTCCGTGTTTTTCTGCCTCTGACGGTGATATCTTTAATTCATCCATTTTTCTATTCAATTTTTCTAATTTTATTGACTTATCACCAAACAAATCCTTCCTCTTAGATTTAACTAAGCCAAATTTAATTCCAATAGGGGTCAGTCTTAAATCAGCATTATCGCATCTTAAGGATAATCTGTATTCAGCTCTTGATGTAAACATCCTATAAGGTTCAGCAACTCCCTTCGTAACTAAATCATCTATCATAACGCCTATATACGCTTGAGACCTATCTAAGATTAATGGTTCTTTAGCCTTGAGTGATAATGCAGCGTTTGCTCCTGCTATTAGTCCTTGAGCTGCAGCTTCCTCATAACCTGTTGTTCCATTAATTTGACCAGCAAAATAAAAGTTTTTTATCTTCTTCGTCTCTAGTGTTAAAAAAAGTTCCCTAGGATCAACATAATCATACTCTATTGCATACCCCGGACGTAATATTTTTACATGCTCTAAACCCATGATATTATTACATATTTCTTGCTGTAATTCAGCTGGAAGTGATGTTGAAATTCCGTTGGGATACACCGTGTTATCTTCAAGCCCTTCAGGTTCAAGAAAAATTTGGTGCCTAGCCTTATCCTTAAATTTATAAATTTTATCCTCAATAGAAGGACAGTACCTTGGTCCTACACCCTTTATCCTGCCAGAGTACATTGCGCTTCGTTGAATATTTTTAGAAATCAACTCATGAACCTTTTCGTTGGTGTAAGTAATTCCACAACTAATTTGTTTGTTAATATTTTTTTTGGTTAAGAAAGAGAAATAAGATGCTTCGTCATCTGGGTACTGTTCTTCTAAATTTGAGTAATCAATAGTAAGACCATCTAACCTAGGTGGAGTCCCAGTTTTTAACCGTCCAATTTTAAAATCATATTTTTGTAACTGTTCACTTAAACCAGTAGTAGGTTTTTCATTATATCTACCTGCAGGCGTTCTTTTATCACCAATGTGTATCAATCCATTCAAAAATGTGCCAGTTGTGAGTATTACCTTGTTAGAGTGAATTTCTTTTCCAGAGGAAGTTAATATACCGTTTATACTATTTTTATTAAATATAAAACCAATTACAGAGTCGGAAAAAATGCTTAAATTACAGTAGTTTACAAGTTTCTCTTGCATATATTTTTTATACAGTGATCTATCACTTTGCGTCCGTGGTCCTCTTACAGCTGGTCCTCTACTTCTGTTTAATAGCTTAAATTGTATACCAGATTTGTCAGCCACATCTCCCATAACACCATCTAAAGCATCTATTTCTCTAACTAAATGGCCTTTACCCAAACCACCAATTGCTGGGTTGCACGACATCTCACCAATAGACGATTTATCATTAGTAAAAAGAGCTGTATTTACTCCTAATCTTGCAGAAGCCGCAGCAGCCTCGCAGCCTGCATGACCTCCACCAATTACTATGACTTCGTACTGTTTATTATTTTCCATTACCTGAATTTATATTTGAAATCTTTTTTTACAAGACTATCTTGAATTTTATTAATTTATTGTAAAATAAGCTAATTTAATAGGTAATTAGGGGTTTATTTGCCTATGCAGAAATCATTAAAAATACTCGATAAAATCTCCTCTACATCAACTTTTCCAACAACCTTGCCTAAATTTCTTACAGCAAATCTTAAATCCTCAGTAGCTTTATCAAATTCTTCATTTAAATTTTTATTTTTGAAATCCTGTAAAGAAAGAATGCAGTTATTTAAATCAGTCCTGTGACGTTCTCTAGTAATAAAAACATCATTAGTTGTGTATAATGATTTTTTTAAAATATATTTAATTTCCGATATTACTTTATCAACATTGGTTTCTTTAAGAACAGATATAGGAAAAGGATTATATTTTTTTAATTGCTCAGGAACTTTAAAATTATATAAATCTGTTTTATTAACTAATAAAATTGAGCTTTTATCGAATAAATCATTCAAAAAACCAAAGAATTCAACATTTTTTGGCTCTATTATTACTATTCTAAGGTCGGCTTCCTCTGCTTTTTTAAACGCTAGTTTTATACCTTCTTTCTCTATTATATCTTTTGAGGCCCTGATACCTGCAGTATCTGAAATTATGACTGGATATCCATCAAAGTTTAAATGGGTTTCTAAAACATCCCTAGTTGTGCCAGCTATTTCAGAAACAATTGAAACATCTCTTTTCGAAAAGTAATTCATTAAACTTGATTTTCCTGAATTCGGTGGACCAACAATAGCAATTTTAAAACCAGTCCTAATCTTCTCACCAACTTTATTATCATCAAGAATTTTTTTTATTTCTATTTCGATATTTTCGACTTCATTTTTTATATCTGCGGTAACATTTTCAGGGATATCTTCCTCGGGAAAGTCAATTTTAGCTTCCATAGTCCCCAATATTTTAATAATTTTTTCTCTAATGCTTTCAAATTTTAAAAAGCTTTTTCCTCTTATAATACTCTGTGCTTGATCAATCTGAATTTGTGTTTCTGCAGCTATTAAATCTCCTATTGCCTCTGCCTTTAATAGGTTTATTTTACCATTAACAAAAGCTAATTTTGTAAATTCTCCTGCCTCGGCCATTCTACATCTTTTAGTACTCAAAAGATTGTTTTGTATTTCTCTAATTACACCTATGCTTCCATGAACATGTAGTTCTGCCATATCCTCACCTGTGTAGCTATTTGGGGCAGGAAACCATAAAACTATACCCTCATCTATTAGGCTAGAATTGTTAATATTGTATAATTCTAGAAGGGTTGCTATCCTTGGTCTTGGTAAATCCTTCTTGATAAGTTTTTTAATTAAATTTTTTGTTTCCGGACCTGATATCCTGATAACTGCTACACCCGAAGAGCCTGAAGCAGAAGATAGAGCACATATTGTCATATCATTATTATATATTTAAATTTATCAATGGATATAATTAAAATGTAGTATGATTATATGGTTAGCTTCATACCCTAAAAGTGGAAATACATGGATGTGGTTTTTTATAAAATCTTATTTTAACCCTCCAAACAAAAAATTTTCTTTAAATCACGATAAAGACGATCCCTATCTATTGGAAACTTTTCCTACACAAAAAAGATTTAATGAATTAAAAATAGATTATCAAAATTTCTTTGATATCTCAAAAAATTGGATAAATTTACAATCTTTGATAAATTTAAACAATAGAACAAATTATTTAAAAACACATAATGCAATGTGTACAGTTAATAATAATAAATTTACAGATATAAAAAATACAAAAGGTGCAATTCATATTGTTAGAGATCCTAGAGATGTTTTAGTCTCATATTCTAGTTATAAAAGTGAAAGTATTGATAAAACTTTGGAAATTTTACTTTCAGATGACTCTTACGAGTATGCTAACTTTGAAGAGAAGTTTTACAGGAGAAGTTTAATGGGAAGTTGGTCTAGTCATTATAATTCTTGGAAAAACTATAAATCAAAAGAAATATTGTTAGTAAAATATGAAGATATGATAAATAAATCAAATTCGACTTTTTTAAAAGTTTTAAATTACCTTAAAAAAATTACTAAAGTTGAAATTAATCAAAATAAAATAAACCGTGCGATTGAGGAAACATCATTTGAAAATCTTAAAAGATTAGAAATAAATGAAGGTTTTAAAGTAAATCCGTCAAAGAAACCTTTTTTTAGAAAAGGCAAAGTTGGAGACTGGAAAGAGAAATTAACCAAAAACCAGTCTCAAAAAATTGAGAAGGCTTTTGAAGCTGAAATGATCGAACTAGGATATTTATAATTTTTATGCTGGTTTATTCATTGAGGTAAAAAACTCTGAATTAGATTTAGTAGCTTTTAGCTTAGAGTTTATAAACTCAATAGCATCCATTGACCCCATTGGAGCAATTATTCTTCTTAATACATTCATCTTTTGAAGATCATTTTTATCAAATAATAATTCTTCTCTTCTTGTTCCTGATTTGGTTATATCTATGGCTGGGTAAATCCTTTTTTCTGAAATCTTTCTATCAAGTATTGTTTCGCTATTACCTGTTCCTTTAAATTCTTCAAAAATTACCTCATCCATTCTACTTCCGGTATCAATTAGTGCTGTAGCTATAATTGTTAAAGATCCTCCTTCTTCAATATTTCTTGCGGCACCAAAAAATCTTTTTGGTCTTTGAAGGGCATTAGCGTCAACACCTCCTGTTAAAACTTTACCCGAGCTTGGCACAACTGCGTTATAAGCTCTACCCAAACGAGTAATGGAATCTAATAATATAATCACATCTTTTTTATGCTCTGTTAGTCTTTTAGCTTTTTCAATTACCATTTCTGCTACAGCAACGTGTCTTTGTGCTGGTTCATCAAAAGTGGAACTAATGACTTCTCCTTTGACTGTTCTTTGCATGTCTGTAACCTCCTCTGGTCTTTCATCGATCAATAATACCATCAACGAACACTCAGGGTGATTTGCGGTTATTGAGTTTGCAATACTTTGGAGTATCATGGTTTTCCCAGCCTTTGGTGGAGAGATGATCAATGATCTTTGGCCTTTCCCTATGGGGCTCACTAAATCAATTAATCTTGATGTTAAATCAGGTTTTTTTTCAGTTTTGTTACTTTCAATTTCCATAACTAATTGTTTATTAGGATATAGAGGAGTTAAATTATCAAAAGCTATTTTATGTCTAGACTTTGCGGGATCTTCATTATTAATTTTGCTTACTTGTAATAAAGCAAAATACCTTTCACCCTCTTTAGGGGCTCTCACAGGGCCTTCCACGGTATCTCCAGTTCTAAGACCAAATTTTCTTATTTGGCTAGGGCTTACATAAATATCATCTGCACCTGGTAAATAATTTGACTCCAGTGCTCTAAGAAAACCAAAGCCATCTTGTAATAATTGTAAAACACCCATACCAGTTATTTCCTCGCCTTTTTCAGCAAGTTTTTTAAGTATAGCGAATAAAATTTCTTGTTTTCGTAAAGTGCTGGCATTTTCTATTCCAAGCTCTTCTGCTTGTGTAATAAGCTGTGCTGGGGGATTTTTTTTAAGTTCTTCAATTTTCATAATGAGGATTTTTTTAAGATTTGGTAAAACTAATATATATGTTTATTGTGTTTTTTTCAACCTTTGAAGAAAATAAAAATTCTGATAAAATCATACTAATCTTTAATAAATGGAACAACAAATAGAATTTACAGTTTTAGGTAAAAATATAGAGCAATTATCTATTTATTATGGTTTTTTTTTATTTTTGTGGGGAGTGATAGTAAGTCTCATATCTGGCAGCACATCTTTTACATCTTATATCCCAAGTTATATCGGAAGTGTTGTTATCTTATTTTCTTATCTATCTATAAAATTTAGCAATAGGAAGAAATTATTCATGCACATAGTGGCTCTGACAGGAGTTTTAATAGTGCTTGGAGGACTAGATGTAATACGGACAACGGCAAATGGTAAATTGTTTGATAATTACTGGGCGGATATGTCTAAGATAATGATGTTAATCACAGGCGTTTTATTTGTTTATTTTTGTTTTATGTCATTTAGGTACGCACGAAAAATGGCAAAAGAACAAATTAAAAATTAGATAATTCTTTAGAAAATTTTTTAACCTTTATCCAATCTGTAAATTCATAAGATTGGCTAATATCAGTCGGACCTTTCGTTATAAACATTATAAGCCTTATCACTAATTTATTAAAAAAGTTATAATTTGGGTAGTCTACTTTTCCGGCAAATACTTCTATTTTTTTAGGTCTCCAATCTGTTTTTTTTAAAAATTTTTTTATATAAGGATTTGTGTCTGGTGTATCTTTTTCTTTTTTACGGGCTACTACATTCACTGAAAAGAATGCATTATTTTTAATTTCTAATATTTCAATATTGTTTTTTATAAATTTGAATAAATTTGATTTATAATTTCCATATCTTATACTTGCGCCCAATATAATTTGATCATAATTATTAATATTCAGATGAAAGGCGTCTTCTAAAGGTAATATTTCTATAAATTCTTTATTATTGAAATTTTCTCTAATAGCCTCACAAATTTTTTTAGTTTGACCGTCTGTGCTTGAATATATTATTAAGGACTTCATTAACTGTTTATAGTGTATTTGTTAACCAAATGATTAAATAGGTCTATGTGATCAGGCTCATCGTTTAGACAAGGCACAGTATCAAAATTTAATCCTCCTGCTTTTAGAAAGCTTTCTTTACCTTGTATTGAAATTTCCTCTAAAGTTTCTACACAATCTGATGAAAATCCAGGGCAAATAACTAGTAAATTTTTAATTCCTTCATTGGGCAGACTCTCTAAAGTTTTATCTGTGTATGGCTGTAACCATTCCTGTGGTCCAAATCTCGATTGGAAAGTTGTTAAAATTTTTATATCCATATAACTCTCCGATAAAAGTCTAGAAGTTTTTTGACAATAACACTGATAAGGATCGCCTTTATCGAAATATTTTTTTGGGATACCATGATAAGATGCAAGTATTAAATCAGGCTTCCAATTTATTTTTGATAATTTTTTTTGAATACTTTTTGCAAGTGCTTTTATATAAAGTGGTTCAGACTCATAATGTGGAATAATTTGCAAGCTTGGCTGCCAGCGCATTTGCATCAAAGTTTTATAAACCTCATCGCAAACTGTTGCAGTAGTAGCTGCTGCATACTGAGGGTATAGGGGTAGAATAACAAGATTCTCACAACCTTTATCTTTAAGCTCGTTGATCTTGCTTCTGATGCTTGGAGATCCATACCTCATAGCATAGTCTACAATTTTATTTTTGTTGTTTAATTTTTCAGATAGTTTTTGTGTCTGCATAATTGTGTAGTATCTGAGCGGCGACATGTTTTTGTCTTTCATCCAGATTTCTTTATAAGCTTTAGAAGTTTTGGATGGTCTAAATGTTAAAATAAATAAATTTAATATTATCTTCCATACAAAAGGGTTGACCTCAATGACTCGTCTATCTGACAAAAATTCCTTCAGATATTTTCTGATATCCCACCAGCCAGTGCTGTCTGGCGTACCAAGGTTTATTAATAGTATGCCTGTTTTTCCAAATTTAACTTCTGGATGTTTACTGTTCATTAATAATTTTTAATTAATTTCACCAAATAATCTACCATACTTGGATCTGTATTAGGAAGAACACCATGTCCTAGATTGAAAATATAAGGTTTATCTTTAAAAATATCTAAATATTTAAGAGTATTCTTTTTTAAATCCTCTTTATTTCCTAGTAATAAATTTGGATTTAAGCCTCCCTGAACTGTAATATCTATCGTATTAGCAATTTCTACGGGATTTACATTATAATCTATACTGACAACATTTGGCCTAACTAATGCAACATATTTTTTATAATCTTTGATATCCTTCGGAAAACATATTGATGGAATCCTTTTAGATCTAATGAAATTAACTAGGTTATTTGTTGGTTCATAAACATAATTTTCTAAATCCTCTTCATTTAAAAGGCCAGCCCAGCTATCAAAAATTTGGATAATTGTTGCACCACTTTTGATTTGATTGTCTATATGTATTTTAAGAAATTTTATAATTATTTCTAATAATTCATTGGCAAATATTTTATCTTTTATGCTTTTTTTAAAATTACTATTTTTAGGAGATCTTTTATGTAACATATAAACAAGAATTGTCCAGGGAGCACCAACAAATCCAATGAGATCCTTGTTTTGCAACTCTTTTTTCGCTTTGGTTATTTTTAACGAATTATAAATTGGTTGTAATTTTTTAATATAATCACTTTCACTAATTTTAGAAATTTTATTAAAATCTATTTCTCCTAATTCTGGTCCAAAATTTTTTTTAAAATTTACGGGCTGACCTAATGCATAAGGTAACAATAAAATATCGGAAAAAATTATTGCTGCATCTATATCGAATCTTTTTAAAGGCTGAATTGTAATTTCAGATGATAAATTTTCATTCAAACATAGTTTTATAAAATCTGGATTTTTAGACCTTATTTTCCTAAATTCTGGTAAATATCTGCCTGCTTGTCTCATTAGCCATATACAATTAGTATTAGATTTTTTATTTATACAATCCATTAAAACAGTCATAATAATAGAATAAGTAATATTTATATTATTTGTATTAGGGTTGTTAATATTGAATATTACTATTTTCTAACACTTTTATAACATTTTTTTCACAGTTAGTTTGCTTAAATAAATCAAAGAATTAAGGAGTTCTTGAATAATATAAATTTTGTTCAAAAAGCGGTATATTGGTTATAAACATGTTTAATAATGTTATTAAAAAGCCTTTTTTTGATTTTGAATGATGGAATTAATAAATTTATTTTATAAATTGAAATTAATACAAAAATCTTTTTTAGTTATACATGAGCAATACATATGAAATTTACTTAGTTTCGGATTCAACCGGAGAGACACTGGAAAGAATATTTCTAGCCATTAAAGCTCAATTTAAAAACTTTAATTACAAAACCCATTACTTTTCTTTCACTCGAACAGAAAACCAAATTTTAAAAATTATAGAAAATTCTACTAAAAACAAAAATCCTATTTTTCTATACACTATAGTTGATAATAAACTGGCTCAATTTTTATCCTCTGAGTGTAACAAAAAAAAAATACCTTGTTTTGGTGTATTAGGAGATCTTATTTTAACTTTTTCAAACTTACTGAATCAAGAAGCAAGCCATATTCCGAGCGGTCAACATGTTATGAATGAAGAATATTACAAAAAGATTGAAGCCATACAATTTACAATGAATCATGACGATGGAAACTCATTAGAGGATATTGTCAAATCAGACATTATTTTATTAGGTGTTAGCAGGACTAGTAAAACCCCTACATCAATTTATCTTGCAAACAAAGGTATGAAAATTTCAAATATTCCTCTGATAAATGAGAAGTCTGTTCCCAATTTTTTAAAAGAGAAACCAGATTGTACGTGCATTGTTGGTCTCACAGCAGAGCCAGATAGACTAGTTGATTTGAGAAAAAATAGAATGCAAACCATCAAAGAAAATGAGAATACAAATTACATAGACTTTGAGAAGATCAAAAGTGAAATTGATTTCTCAAAAAAACTATTTTTGAAATATAAGTGGCCGACTATTGACGTCACAAGAAAATCAGTTGAAGAAACAGCGGCCTCTATACTTAAAATCCACGATATATTTAATAAAAATGAATAGAATTATATTAGCCTCAAAAAGTGAAGTAAGAAGAAAAATTTTATTAGATAACGGTATAAGCTGTGCCGTTGAGCCATCAAAAGTTGATGAGGACATTATAAAGCAATCGTTGTTAAAAGAGGGTGCAACACCAGAAATAATATCTAAAAATCTCGCAGAATTAAAAGCAAATAAAATAAGCAATAAAATGCCAGAGGAGCTTGTTCTAGGAGCTGACAGCGTAATAGATTTAGATGGTGAAATAATTTCAAAACCTAAATCAAGAGATGAGGCCTTTAATATTTTGAGAAGGATGAGTGGAAAAGCTCACTATTTAATCAGCTCAGTTTGTATTTCAAAAAAAGGAAATATGATTTGGAATCATACCGACAAAGCAGAACTGGTGATGAAAGATTTTAGTGATAATGAACTCAAAGATTATTTATCTAAAATTTCAGATAAGAGTCTATATGCATATAATGTTTACCAAATCGAAGGTGAGGGCCTTAAACTGTTTAGTGAAATAAAAGGGGATAAAGATACTATAATGGGACTTCCAATTAAAAAAATTAAACATTACTTACAGGAATATAAATGAAAAAATTCTTTGTAATAGGTAACCCGATAAGTCATTCTTTATCACCTGAATTGCACAATTTTTGGCTAAAAAAAAATAATATTAATGCTGTGTACGAAAAGAAAAAATTGGAAGAAACAGAACTAAAAAATTTTATTGATAATTTAAGAAACGATAAGATTCACGGGATAAATGTAACAGTCCCTTTTAAAAATAAAGTTATTAAATATCTAGATAAACTTAGTCTAGAAGTTGAAAAAACAGACTCTGTTAATACTATCTATAAAAATGGAAATGAAATAATCGGTCATAATACTGACGTGGCTGGGTTTGAGCTAGGTTTAAGACATTCTAAAATCAGCGTTTTACATAAATCTGCTCTTATACTTGGAGCAGGTGGCGTAGTTCCATCAATCGTATATTCTTTATTGGGCATGGGATGCAAGAAAATTTTTTTATCAAATAGAACTATTGAAAAAGCTGAGAATATAAAAAAAAAATTTAACGAAATTGAAATCTTAAAATGGGGCGAAATACCAGATTTTGACATTGTTATAAATGCTACTAGCGTTGGTTTAAAAGGCGATAGTTTAGACTTAGAATTTAATGTAAAAGACAAAATTTTTTATGATGTAATTTATAATCCTAAAGAAACTCAGTTTTTAATAAAAGCGAAACAGAAAGGCAACAAAATTGAAAATGGCAGATTTATGTTTGTGTATCAAGCCAATCAATCTTTCTCCATATGGAACAATGTAATACCTAAAATTGACGATGAGGTTTTAAAAATATTGGGATGATAATAGTTAGTATAGTAGGGGATATTGGTTCAGGAAAAACTTATGTTTCAAGATTATTTAAAATACCACGTTTTTCAGCAGATATAGAGGTAAAAAAATTATATAAAAATAATAAAAACTGCTTCAATGCATTAAAAAAAAAATTTCCTAAATTTATTAGTACATTCCCAATAAAAAAAAAAGAGTTATCAAATTTAATAAAAAACAATTTATCTCATTTAAAAAAAATTGGATTAATAGTCCATCCTTATATTAGAAAAAAATTAAAAGTATTTTTAAAAAAAAATAAAAATAAAAAAATGGTTGTTTTGGATATACCATTATACTTAGAAAATAAAATGAACAAAAAAAATGATATTATTGTATTTCTAAAAACTAAAAAAAAAGATGTAGAACAAAATTTAAGAAAAAGAAAAAATTACAACAAAAAACTTTTAAACATTCTTAGAGAGTCTCAATTCTCATTAATTAAAAAAAAAATTAAATCAAATTATGTGTTAATAAATGATTATAATAGTGCAATTATGAAAAAGAAGGTTAATATGTTAAAGCTTATAATTTTAAATGATAGAAGTAGTTCTTGATACAGAAACAACAGGACTCTCCGTTGCAAAAGGACACCGGATCATTGAAATAGGGTGCATTGAACTCAAAAATCAAATACCAACATCTAAAACTTTCCATAGTTATTTAAATCCACAAAGGAAAGTTTCAGAAGATGCTATAAAAGTACATGGTTATACCGATGAGTTTTTGGCTGACAAAAAACTTTTTAAGGACGTAGCAGATGATTTTTTAAATTTTATCGAAAACAAAAAATTAATAATCCACAATGCCGAGTTTGATATTTCACATATAAATAATGAACTTAAGTTGGCTGGTAAAAAAATTTTAGATAGGAAGAATGTAATAGATACTTTAGACCTAGCAAGAGATAAATATCCTGGTTCTCAAATTAGTTTAGATGCACTTTGTAAAAGGTTTAGTATAGATAATTCTAGAAGAAAATTTCACACAGCATTGATTGATTGTGAACTTTTATCTAAAGTTTACATAAATCTAATAGATCAGAAAGAGCCAAAATTAGACTTTGTTACAGAAGAAATAAAAAATCTCCAAACGAGTAAAAAAATTGATTACTGCAAAAAAATTATCGAACCTACATCAGAGGAATATGAAAGTCATAAAATTTTTATAAAAAAATCTTTAAAAAGAAATGTTTAATTTTTTCTTTTTTTGTATAGTTGATTGAAGTCAACTTTATTTTCAAATTTAACATTTGGATACCCAGAGTGGCTTAATAGATCTAAAAATATTTTTTCAATTTTTGGATAAATTTCAGTCGGAACATCTCTTAAAAAAATTGGTTCTAAAACTTCTTTTGTATTCACATCTTCATCGATTTTGACAATTATTGCATAAATCATTTCGAAATAACCATGCTCTTTTACATCATCTGTTGTTTTAAATTTTGTGGAAATAGAGACTTCGGCCATTTTATTTTTTAGAGGTTTCGTATTGATGTCTATAAATAATTTATACTTGGAAATATTTTCTTTAGTATAAATATAACTTTCGATATCTTTTGTTTCAGCTGAAATGTCTTTTATAAATTCGCCCAAAATTTTATATTTTTTTTCCACTAATTATCCTTATCTTCATATTCACCCTCAATCAAATCATCTTTAACTTTTTGTTTTGTATATTTTTTACTAAAAAACTTTAAAATAATATTTCTGGTAACTGGTATAATCAAAAGGAAACCAATTAAGTCAGTCGCAAAACCTGGGATAATTAAAAGCAAAGCTGCAAAAGCCAACGCTGCTCCAGACATCATTTCGTAAACAGGAATTTGGTTTTGATAAAGTTGAGTAACTCCAGATTTTAAAGTGCTTATCCCTTGTAATCTTACAAAAAAGATGCCGACAACAGCAGTCAGTAAAATTATCAGAATAGTGTAAAATGCTCCTATTAGCCCCCCAATTTGTATGAAAAGGTATATTTCGATAAGAGGAACAAATAGAATGATTAATAAAAGTGTGTTCATTTGTCATTAATCTAATTTGCTAGTTGAAATTAAGCAATAGAGTAAATATTATAATATTATGAATTATAGCTTTGAATATATAGATATAATACTTCTAGCAATGATTGCTGGTTTTATATTTTTAAGATTAAGAGGTATTTTAGGTAAAAAATCTGGATTTGAGGAAGATATAACTCAGAGTTTTCCACATGAGTTTCCAAATGTTAAACCAGTTAAAAAAACAAACTTTAATGTTTTTGATGATAAAGCAAAATCTGAATTTTTGTCAGGTGCTAAAATTGCTTATGAAACAATCATAACAGATTTTTCAAGCGGCAATTTAAAAAATATTAAAAATATTTTAGAAAAAAAGGTTTTAAAGCAATTTGAGGATGCTATCAGCGAAAGAAAAAAACAAGGCAACATATCTGAAACTACTTTTATAGGTATTAATTCGGCAGAAATTAAGCAACATGAGAGAAAAGGTAACTTTCTTGAGGTTACAGTGGATTTTGTTTGTGAAATTATTTCCTGCGTAAAAGATAAAGATTCTAAAATTATTTCTGGCGACCCAGAAAAAGTCAAAAAAGTTTACGATACCTGGAAATTTTCTAAAAATGTACAATCAAATGATCCAAACTGGTCATTGATTGAAACAAACGTTTAATTGAATAAAAAATTATCTAAAAAAGATTTAAAAGATTGGAAAGATTTTATTGAAGGTAACCAAAGTGTTCCTAATAAAGATAATTTTAAAAATATCAGAAAAAATAAAAATGAAGCTATGATAGATCTTCATGGCTTTTCCTTAGATCAAGCAAATAACAAAGTTGAAAAATTTATATACAAGTGTTTTGATAAAAAAATAGAAAAATTAAATATTATTACTGGAAAAGGACTTAGATCTAAAGTTGATCAAAACCCATATCAGTCAAAAGATTTAGGTATTCTTAAATATTCTGTACCTGAATTTATAAAGTCTAATATCGAATTAATGAGTATTATAAAAAGAATCGATGATCAAACAGATAATAAAAACTCAGGCTTTTTTTGTATTTACCTAAAATTAAAGAATAAACTTTGATAAATCGTTATCCTTAACCAACTGACCAAGGTTTTCTTTAACATACTTAGAATCTATAACAATTTTTTCCCCAGATCTATCTGTTGCTGTAAAGCTTATTTCATCGAGTATCCTCTCAATTATTGTATGAAGTCTTCTTGCTCCAATATTCTCAACTGATGAGTTTACTTCAGTCGCAAGATTAGCAATAGTCTCAATACCATCTTCAGAAAACTCTAAGTTAACATTTTCTGTTTTAAGTAATGCTTTGTATTGTTTGATTAAACTATTATCCGGCTCTTTTAAAATTCTTTTAAAATCTTCACTTGTTAGAGCATCTAATTCCACTCTTATCGGTAATCTTCCTTGAAGTTCAGGCAACAAATCTGATGGTTTTGCTAATTGAAAAGCACCAGATGCAATGAACAAGATATGATCGGTTTTAACTGGTCCATACTTTGTACTAACTGTAGTACCCTCAATTAATGGAAGTAAGTCTCTTTGTACACCCTCTCTAGATACATCTCCTCCAACTCTGTCAGTTCTACCTGAAATTTTGTCTATCTCATCCAAGAACACTATACCATTGTTCTCAGTAACATTCTTTGCTGATTTTATAATCTTGTCTTGCTCAATTAGTTTGTCAGCTTCTTCATTTAGTAAAATATCGTGAGATTCTTTGACAGTCATTTTTTTCTTCTTTGCCTTGCCTCCCATAGACTTTCCCAAAATGTCACCAATATTTATCATTCCAACGTTTGCCCCTGGCATTCCTGGTATTTCAAAGCTTGGCATGTTGTTGGATTCGTTAGTTGCAATTTCTATTTCATTATCATCTAGGTCTCCATCTCTAAGTCTTTTCCTAAAACTTTCCCTTGTTGCAACAGACGCTTTATTTCCAACTAAAGCATCCAAAACTCTTTCTTCAGCTAATTTTTGAGCTTTAGCATGAACTTCTTTTCTTTTTTTAACTTTTTCCATAGCTATAGCTATTTCAAGCAAATCTCTAATAATTTGTTCAACATCTCTTCCAACATATCCAACTTCAGTAAATCTCGTAGCTTCAACCTTTACAAAAGGTGCCTCAGCTAATTTTGATAATCTTCTGGATATCTCTGTTTTACCAACTCCGGTTGGACCAATCATTAAAATATTTTTAGGAAGCACCTCATCACGCATATCTCCTATCAAAGCTTGTCTTCTCCATCTGTTTCTCAACGCAATAGCAACAGCTCTTTTAGCTTTATTCTGACCAACAACATACCTATCCAACTCAGACACAATTTCTCTCGGTGATAATGAGTCAATATAATTTTGTTTTTTTTCCTCTGTTTTTTTTGGGAATGTTTTTATGTTTGATTTTTCCATTAAATTTTTTCAACTCTTATATTGTTATTTGTAAATACACATATATCAGCCGCAACTTTTATAGCTTTTTTTGCAACTTCTTCAGCTTTTAATTCAGTATCCATTAATACTTTTGCAGCAGCTAATGCATAATTTCCTCCTGAACCAATTCCAATAACATCTCCTTCTGGCTCTAGAACGTCTCCAGTACCTGAAATAATAAAACTTTTTTCTTTATCACCGATTGCCATAAGAGCTTCTAATCTTCTTAAGTATTTATCTGTTCTCCAATCTTTAGCTAACTCAACAGCTGCTCTTGTCAAATTTCCTGCATGTTTTTCTAGTTTAGCCTCTAACCTTTCAAATAAAGTTAATGCATCAGCTGTTGATCCAGCAAATCCAGCGATCACATTTCTTTTCTCAATTTTACGAACTTTGTTAGCATTGCTTTTGATCACTGTATTTCCCATACTTACTTGACCATCACTTGCCACAACTACGTCATTATTTTTTCTTACTAGTACTATCGTTGTCATCTCAGTTAAATGGATATTAATTTTAAATGTTCAAGTGCTAAATTAACTGTTATTGATATCAATAGATAATGCATATATATCTAACCTAATATGAAGCGAAAAGCAGAAATAAGTCGAAAAACTAAGGAAACCAAAATCGATGTAGCTATAAACATCGATGGTAAAGGTAAATTTAAAATTGATACTGGCATTGGTTTTTTAGATCACATGTTAGAACAACTATCAAAGCACTCTTCAATTGATTTAAAAGTAAAAGCTAAGGGAGATACACACATTGATCTTCATCACACAACTGAGGATACAGGTATTGCAATTGGTGAATGTTTAAAAAAAGCATCAAAAAAATTTTTAGGTATAAAAAGATATGCTCATGCAATGATACCAATGGACGAAACATTAACAAGGGTCGCATTGGACGTATCGAATAGACCTTATTTAATTTGGAAAGTAGATTTAAAGGTAGAAAAGCTTGGTGAAATGGATACAGAGTTATTTAAAGAATGGTTTCAAGCATTTTCGCAAGCAGCTGGAATAACATTACACATAGAGAATTTATATGGTGATAACAGTCACCACAAAGTGGAGTCTTGTTTTAAAGGCCTAGCGAGGTCTTTAAGAAGTGCACTTGAGATTGACCCACGAAATAAGAACATAATACCATCGACTAAAGGTTCTTTATAAAAATTAATGAATGTAACAATTGTTGATTACAAATCAGGGAACATAAGTTCTGTTATAAACTCATTTAAAGAAGTGGCGAAAGAAAAAGTTAAAATTGAGGTTACCTCTGATTTAAAAAAGATAAATTCAAGCGACAAGGTCGTCTTACCAGGGCAAGGCTCATTCAAGAGTTGCATCGATGCTTTAAATACAATTAATGGCCTTGTTGAAACTTTAAATGAGTTTGCGATAAACAACAAAAAACCTCTACTAGGAATTTGTGTTGGTTTACAAATGTTCGCAGATATTGGGTATGAGGAAACAGAAACAAAAGGATTAGGCTGGATACCTGGAAAAGTAACAAAGATAGATAATCAAAATGGAAAATACAAGTTACCCCACATAGGTTGGAATGAAATTAATATTATGAAGGACAGCAAGATCTTCAAAGATATAAAAGATAAATCACATATGTACTTTGTGCATAGTTATGAATTTATACCTAATGATAAAAATGCTATTTCAGCAACAACAAATTATTCTTCGAATCATGTTTGTGCTGTTGAAATAGAAAATATTTTTGGCACTCAATTTCACCCAGAAAAAAGTGATAAGACAGGATTAAAAATTATTGATAATTTTATGAGCTTATAAATGAGGAAAATTTTTATAATTTTTTTTACTTTTTTTACTTTTTTTTCTTTTAGTATAAAAGCGAAAACTATTTATTTAGATTGTGAAGAGACAGTTTCGAAATTAAACCAACCAACATTTGAGTTTGTCTATGAAGAAGGAAAAATAGTAGGAAACAATTTTGTAAAAATAAAAAAAAAATCAGTGGATATTTATTTTAAATTTACTGGAGGTGAGGCTTATCCGGTTTTTCAAAATAAGAAATTTAAAAAAAATAAAATAGGATTTAAAGTTCAATTAGAGCTCGATACAAAAGATATAAAAGCTGAAGAATATTATAGTTTTATCAGTCTATCTGATAGATATGTTTTTAATAGAAAATCATTTGTCTGGTATGCGGAAACAGAAGAAGATGAAGAAAATATTGTAGATTATGAAAGTCAAGGAAGTTGTATATTTATTGATAAATCTGAATTTAAAAGTTTAGTAAAAGATTAGAATAAAATGAAAATATTTCCAGCCATAGATATTAAAGATAAAAAATGTGTACGTTTAGTCAAAGGTAATTTTGACAATAAAACAGAGTACAAAAATTCTCCCGTAGATCAGGCTAATAGTATTAAAGACCACGGATTTAAAAATCTACACATAGTTGATTTAGATGGAGCCTTAACTGGAGAAACAGTTAATGTTGATATTGTTCAAGAAATAGTAAAAAAGACTAATCTTAAGGTAGAGATAGGAGGAGGAATTAGAAATTTTGACAATATTCAAAAATATATTGATGTTGGTGTTGATAAAGTAATTTTAGGTAGTGCTGCAATTAAAGATAAAAAATTTTTAAAAGAAGCGTGCGAACAATTTTCTGGAAAAATTGCTCTTAGTTTAGATGCAAAGGATGGCAAACTTTTGGTGTCCGGATGGAAAGAAAGCTTAAATAAATCTACTTTAGACTTTCTAAAAGATGTAAATGATTATGGAGTGAGTAGATTAATTTTTACAGATATTAATAGAGATGGAACTAAAGAAAGCCCAAATTTTGATGAAACATCAAAAGTTGCAAGTATTTCTAATTGTCCAGTTATAATCTCTGGTGGGGTTTCATCAATTAATGATGTCATAAATGCAAGGAACATGGAAAATATTGAGGGTATAATAGTTGGTAAAGCTATTTATGACGGTGATATCAAATTAGAGGATTTAATTAAAGAAGATGCTTAAAAATCGAATTATACCTTGTTTAGACGTAAAAAATGGGCGCGTTGTAAAGGGTATTAACTTTGTTGACTTAAAGGATGCAGGCGATCCAGTTGAGCAAGCAAAAATTTATAGTGATGGCGGAGCAGATGAAATTTGTTTTTTAGATATTACAGCCTCAAACGAAAATAGAGACACAATTTATGAAGTAGTGAAAAAAACATCCAAGAAATGTTTTGTTCCTTTAACTGTTGGTGGAGGAATAAGAAGTATAGAAGATATTAATAAGCTACTTAACTGTGGAGCTGATAAAGTATCAATCAATACAGCAGCTGTTCAAAATTCTAAAGTAGTTATCGATAGTTCAAAAAAATTTGGCTCCCAATGCATTGTTGTTGCAATAGATGCAAAGAAAAAAGGAAAAAATTGGGAAATATTTACCCACGGAGGAAGAAACAGCACCGGCATAGATGCAATAGTATATGCAAAAAAAATGGAAGAATGTGGTGCTGGAGAATTATTAGTAACTTCTATGGATAGAGATGGAACCCAAGTTGGTTATGACATTGAATTAATGTCAAACATATCATCTAAGGTAAATATACCAGTGATTGCATCTGGAGGAGTTGGTAATCTCGATCATTTAGTTGAGGGTATAAAATTAGGTAAAGCAAGCGCTGTCCTTGCTGCCTCTATATTTCATTACGGAAAACATTCTATAAAAGAGGCAAAGGAATATTTGGATTCAAAAGGAATTCCTGTTAGAATTTAGAATGCTTGATGTGTTAGAGGAACTATTTAATCTTGCCAGAGAAAGAAAAAAAAACCCAATCGATGGATCTTATACCAACAAACTGTTAATTGATAAAAATTTGAGTAAAGAAAAAGTTTTGGAGGAAATTAAAGAGCTGATCGAAGCTGTTGAAACTAACAATAATAAAATTCATGAAGCCGCAGATGTCTTTTATCATTTAATTATGTATTTAGAGGCGAATGATATTAAAATCGAAAATGTAATGTCCGAACTAAGAAACAGAAAAAAATAATTTGTATGGGAAAAATAAAATTTATTTTTTATGTCGTATTAGCTTTTGTAATCTATAAAGGTTATGTTGCTTTTACAGATTTTGAAATTGGAGTAGAAGATAGGGTAGCTAAAATCGAAGAAAAAGCTGAATTTGAGAGAGAAGGAACGGTTATAGGACTTATGATGTATTTAGGAAATCCACCAGGGCTAAAAGAACACTTGTACACTGAAAGTAAATCTAAATGCTTAGAAATGAAGGAAATTGCAGAGCAAACTTCATTTGCTTATTACGAGTGCGCAAGAGTAAGAGCAATTTTAGTAGGTAAAAAAATTGTAGATATAATTGATGAGATTGAGGTCATTGAATGACCTATGATGATAACAATATATTTGCAAAGATTTTAAGAGGAGAGATACCTTGTGAAAAAATTTACGAGGATGAATATATTTTGTCTTTTTACGATATTAATCCTCAAAAAAAAATTCATGCATTAGTTATTCCAAAAGGTAAATATATCGATCTAGATGATTTTGCATCAAAGGCCTCTGAAAAAGAGATCTTAGGATTAATCAAAGGCATCAATAAAGTTGCAAAAAAATTACAAATTTCTTCTGATACGGGAAAAGGTTACAGAGCTTTAGCAAATATTAATGAAAACGGTGGACAAGAAGTACCTCACTTACATTTTCATCTTTTTGGTGGTGAAAAAGTAGGTAAAATGGTTGAAACATGATTCACGTCGAAAGAAATTTTCTAGAACTAAGAGATTTAAAAAATCTTAAGGTTAACTTAAATAAAAATGTAAAATTTGTAATTAAAAAAATTAAACCTGACTTTCAATTAAATAAATTTTTTTACAAACAAGTTGGAAAAAAACATAGATGGATAGATAGACTTAGCTGGACAGATGAGAAATGGATAAATTATATCTCTAATCAAAATTTGGAAACTTATGTTATTAGTGAAAATGATAAATTAGCAGGTTTCTTTGAACTCTTATTCAATCCGGAATTAAGAGAAACCGAGATTTCATATTTTGGGTTATTAGAGGAATATATAGGAAAAGGTATTGGAGGATATGCTTTAAGCATAGCAATAAAAAAATCTTTTGAAAAAAACATTAAAAGAGTATGGCTTCATACTTGTACACTTGATCATCCTAACGCATTAAAAAATTATATAGCAAGGGGAATGACTGTATTTAAGAGAGAAAATATTAATATACTAGATAGTTAATTAAACTTGTTTATATCAAATAAATCTCCAGGAATACGTTTATTAACTTCAATAATTTTGATTTCTGTAAATACAGAATTATTATACATATCTGTTGTTTGCCAACCTTTTAAAAGTAGTTTTTCTTTATCAAAAAAGATCTTTATTTCAATATCTTGATAATTTAGATAGACAAATACTTCTTTATTTTTATCTTTAATATTACTTTTAAGTAGTTCACTAATTAGATATCTTTTATCTAATATTTTGTAAAAAGCAGTATTTTTTAACTTATAGAAGTTTGGATTATCAGAATTTTTATTTTTAATAATCAGATTTTTTCCGTCAGAAATTAGTATTTTACCTGTAATATCGTATTTACAGTTTATTTTTCTATCAAATAATAAAATACAATTTCCAGTTTCTTTTTTTTTGTTGATATTTTGTATAAATCTAAATTCATAATTATTAGACTTTTCTAAAGTATTTATTATTTTTTTTGTAATATCTGAATAAGCTTTAGCGGTCGTAAGAAGAAGGATTAATACAGCTATTAAAAAATATTTCATTAAAGAACTTCTCTTTTACCTACATGATTTGCTTTACTCACAATACCTTTCTCCTCCATCATGTCCATTATCCTGGCTGCTCTATTGTAACCAATCTGAAGTTTTCTTTGTAAAAATGATGTAGAGGCCTTTCTTTCAGATTTTACAATTTCTAAAGCTGTTTCAAATAGATCATCTAATTGATCATCCCCATCCTCACTTATATTCCCGCCTTTTTGATCTGATAAAGTTAAAATTTCATCAACATATTCAGGCTCACCTTGAGATCTCAAAAAATTGTTAATTTTTTCTATTTCACTTTCCGATACAAACGGTGCATGTATTCTTGTTATTTTATTTGCTGAGGACATATATAACATGTCACCCTTCCCTAACAGTTGTTCCGCACCCTGTTCACCTAGTATGGTTCTACTATCTATCTTTGATGAAACTTGAAAGGATAATCTAGTTGGGAAATTTGCTTTAATGGTTCCTGTTATGACGTCTACGCTCGGTCTTTGTGTTGCCATTATTATATGAATTCCAGCTGCTCTAGCCATCTGAGATAGTTTTTGAATATAATTTTCAATTTCTTTACCCGCAACCAACATCAGATCTGACATCTCATCAACAATTACAACAATATAAGGCATAGGAAGTTTGTGTTTTTTATTGTATCCTCCAATATTTCGTACTCCAACTTTTGTCATTAATTTGTATCTATTTTCCATTTCTTTAACCACCCAACCCAAAACAGTTGCAGCTTTTTTCGCCTCAGTAATAACTGGACATAAAAGATGCGGTATTCCTTCATAAGTTGACAATTCCAACATTTTTGGATCAATTAAAATAAACTTACATAGATCTGGTTTATGCCTATACAAAAGCGAAAGCAAAATAGTATTTATGCACACTGATTTACCTGAACCAGTTGTACCAGCAATTAGCAAGTGAGGCATTAAGGATAAATCACCTATTATTGGTTGACCAGATATACTTTTCCCAAGCGCTATTGGTAAAATTAAATCTTTGTTATTGAACTTAGGGCTATTAAGTATTTCTCTAAGTGAAACGTTGTCCCTTTCTAAATTTGGCAACTCAATCCCTACTGAACTTGAACCAGGAATGACAGAAATTCTTGCAGATTCTGAACTAGTATTTCTTGCTATATCATCAGACAAATTTACAATTTTTGAGACTTTTACCCCAGCTGCAGGCTCGAACTCGTTTAAAGTCACTACAGGTCCTGAGCTAATTTTTCTAATTTTTCCCTCTACGCCAAAGTCTAAAAGTATTTTTTCGAGAAATTCTTCATTTATGTCACTTCTTAAATTATTTTTCTTATTTTTTC
>CACABD010000009.1 GCA_902530715.1 uncultured Pelagibacteraceae bacterium | reverse complement strand
AATGTAGATTTAATACCATCTTCATGAAATCCATAACCAAAGTAACTACCACAAAATAATATATTTTTTTTATTTTGTATCAAATGTAAATTTTTTTGATTTTTTAAAGTATTATTATCATAATAAGGGTGAGTAAATTCAACTTTCTTTATTATCTTGTCATTATTTATCCGTTCAAAAGGATTCAGAGTTAAAAAGATATTTTTATTTATTTTGAAATTTTGGAGTAAATTTAACCAATAAGTTACAGAGCTATTTTTTTTAGAAATTGATGTATTCCACGCAGACCAATTAAATCTTTTTTGAGGCATTACTACTTCATCTGAGTGAATTATGGCTAAATTTTTTTTATATTGGAAACTTCCCAAAATTTTAGCTTCCTCTTCAGATTTATCCTCTATCATTTTTTTTGCTTCATCAGCATGAGTAGCAATAATAACTTTATCGTAATCGAAATATTCATTTTCTGAGCCGTAAAAAATTCTGACGAAATTTGAAATTCTCTTGATTTTTTGGATTTTATAATTTTTAAAATGTTCACCGCTAATTTTTTCTATTACTTTATTTACATATTGTCTGCTTCTGTTTTTTACTGTGTACCACTGTGGTCTTTTGCTTAAATTAAATAAACCATGATTTTGAAAAAACTTCATAAAAAATTTAATTGGCATTTTTTTTGCATCATAGGGTGGCATTGACCAAATTGCGGATACCATAGGAATTAAATGGTAATTAATAAAATATTCAGAATGTTTTTCATTATCTAGATATTCACCTAGGCTTATATCTTCATTAAATTCATTTAATTTAGAACTTTTATTATAAAATTTTAATATTTCTAAAAACATTTTAAAAAAATCAAAATTAAATAAGTTTTTTTTATAAGAGAAAATACCTTTTAATCCTTTTCCACAATATTCTAAATCTATATCTTTAGACATAAATGATAAGCTCATATTGCTTTTTTCTATGTCTACGTCTATTTCTTTAAAAAAATTTATTAAATTTGGATAAGTTTTTTTATTAAACACAATAAAACCAATATCTGCATGAATTTTATTTGTATCTTCATTTAATTTAATATCAATTGTGTGAGAGTGCCCACCAAAACGCTCCTCTTTTTCAAATAAATCAACTTTATATTTTTTTGATAGAAAATATGCAGCACTAAGTCCTGAAATACCTGAACCAATGACTGCAACTTTCATTAATTTTAAGCTGCGTCTTCTTTAAATTCATCCATACTTGGACAAGTACAGAATATATTTTTGTCTCCATAAACGTTATCTACTCTAGCAACTGGTGGCCAAAATTTATTTCTTTTCAAATATTTAGATGGGTAAGCTGCCTCTTCACGTGTATATTTATGGCTCCATTCATCAGATGAGAGCTCTAAATCTGTGTGAGGTGCATTCTTTATAGGATTGTCTATTTTATCAAATTTACCAGATTTTATCTTATCGATTTCAGATTTGATCTTAATGAGCGTATCACAGAACCTATTTATCTCTCTCAAATTTTCACTCTCAGTTGGTTCTATCATCATAGTGCCAGCGACAGGCCACGACATAGTTGGTGCATGAAAACCATAATCAATTAATCTTTTCGCAATATCTTCCTCCGTTATTCCTGTGTCTGATTTAATATTTCTAATATCAATAATACATTCGTGTGCTACATTACCATTTGACCCTTTATACAAAATTGGAAAGTGATCTTTTAATCTATGAGCTATATAATTTGCATTCAATATCGCAACTTGAGAAGCAAACTTTAATCCTGATGATCCCATCATTTTAATATACATCCAAGAAATTGATAAAATACTTGAACTTCCCCAAGGCGCTGCAGAAACTGCTCCAATTCCAGATGTTGGTCCACAATCTTTTATTACTGGGTGGTTGGGCAGGTAAACTTGTAAATGTTTTTTACAAGCAATAGGTCCCATTCCAGGTCCTCCCCCACCATGAGGAATACAAAACGTTTTATGTAGGTTAATATGACAAACGTCTGGACCAAAATTTCCTGGTTTAGCAATTCCCACTAATGCATTTAAATTTGCACCATCCATATAAACCTGGCCACCATGTTTATGAACTAACTCACAAATATCTGATATTTTTTCCTCAAATACTCCATGAGTAGATGGATAAGTTACCATTAATGCCCCAAGGTTTTCAGAATGTTGCTCTGCTTTTTTCTTTAAGTCATCAAAATCAACATTTCCTTCTTTATCGCAATTAACAACAACAACTTTCATTCCAGCCATTTGTGCACTTGCTGGATTAGTGCCGTGTGCTGAACTTGGAATTAAACATATGTTTCGATTAGCCTCACCTCTATCTAAATGATACTTACGGATAACCATTAATCCCGCATATTCACCTTGAGCACCTGCATTAGGTTGAAGAGAAACTCCTGAAAAACCAGTTATGGAACGCAACCAATTTTTTAGATCAGTAAATAAATCTCTGAAACCTTCCATTTGTTCAATTGGGACAAATGGATGAGGTTCTGCAAACTCTTTCCATGAAATTGGGATCATCTCTGCAGCAGCATTTAACTTCATCGTGCACGAACCAAGTGCAATCATTGTTCTATTCAATGCTATATCCTTATCTTCTAATCTTTTTAAATATCTCAGCATTTCAGTTTCAGAGTGATATGAGTTAAAAACTGGATGTTCTAAATATTTTGAAGTTCTTAATAAGTTTTTTGGAAGATTAGGTAAACTTATTGAAGGATCCTCTTTTTTGATTGATTCCGCTGCATTAAAAATTTTTAATAGTTGATTTACTCTATAAACATTTTTTCTTTCATCAAAAGAAACAGCGAGCATTTCAGAATTTACTTTGCGTATATTAACTTTTTGATTTAATGCATTTTTATATATTTGATCAGTTTTTTCTTTAGTAATAATTGTAACAGTATCAAAAAAATAATTGGAATAAAGTTCATATCCAGACTGTTTTATTTTATCGGCAAAACTTTTTGCTAACTGAGATACTCTTTCAGAAATATTCTTAATACCTTCTGGGCCATGATAAATAGAATATGCTGCTGATACAATTGCTAGTAGAGCTTGAGCGGTACAAATATTACTTGTCGCCTTGTCTCTTCTGATATGTTGCTCTCTAGTTTGTAGGGATAATCTATATGCCTTATTGCCATGTCTATCAACGGAAACACCAACGATTCTTCCAGGCATAGATCTTTTGTACTCATCTTTTGTTGCAAAAAAAGCTGCATGTGGACCTCCGTATCCCATTGGAATACCAAATCTTTGAGAGCTTCCAACTGCTATATCCGCGCCAAGTTCTCTTGGCGTTTTTAATTTTGCTAATGCTAACAAATCACAAGCTAATACAGCCTTACCATTCTTTTTATGAATTTTGCTAATTGCTTCACTTGGGTCCTTAATATCACCTAAAGTTCCAGGATATTGTAATATTCCACAAACTAAATCTTCCTTTAATTGGTCTAAAACTTCATCTTCTTTACCAACCAAAACTTTTAAACCCAGCGGTTCAGCTCTAGTTTGAATTACATTTATTGTTTGAGGATGACAATCCTCAGAGACAAAAACTAAATTACTATCTTGTTTATTCAATCTGTGACTTAAACCCATGGCCTCTGCCGCAGCTGTACCCTCATCTAACAAAGAAGCATTAGCAATATCCATTCCGGTAAAGTCAACAATCATCTGTTGAAAGTTCAATAACATCTCAAGTCTTCCTTGAGCTACCTCTGGCTGATAAGGTGTATATGAAGTATACCAACCTGGATTTTCTAATATATTTCTTAAAATTACATAAGGCGTATACGTTCCATAATAACCCATGCCAATAAAATTTGAGTAAACTTGATTTTTTTTAGAAATTGCTCTTAATTTTCTCAACGCTTCGTATTCTGAGTTAGATTCACCAATGTTAAGTTCACCATTAAATTTTATTTTTTCTGGAACAGTATTATCAATTAAATCATCTAGTGATTGATAATTTAATTCTTTTAACATTTTTAATTGATCCTCTTTAGAAGGTCCAATGTGTCTCTTTAAAAAATCTTTTTCTGAGTTTGGTAACATTATGCTGATGTCTCCTTTGCAAATTTATCATATTCTACTTTATTCATTAAACTATCCATTTCTGATTTATCCTTCAACTTAAGCTTAAAAAACCAGGCTGTACCCTCTGGATCCTGATTAATTTTAGATGGATCGTCTACAATTGATTGGTTTGTATCTGTAATTTCTCCGCTTACCGGTGTATACACATCGCTTGCTGCCTTAGTTGATTCAACAACACCAGCTGTACCATCTTTAGTAACACTTGATCCTTTCTCAGGTAATTCTGCAAACACAATATCGCCTAGCATTTCAGTTGCATGTTGTGTTATACCTATAGTTGCTATATCGCCCTCTACTTTAATCCATTCGTGTTCTTTTGAGTATTTTACTTCAGGCATTGATTGATCCTTTCACATAGTTTTTCTTATAAAAAGGCAACTTACAAACATTTGCGGAAATTTTTTTTCCTCTAACTTCTAAAAATATTTCTGTATCATTTTTTGAAAATTCGTTTGAAACATATCCCATAGCAATTGGTGCTTTCACACTAGGTCCAAATGTACCACTTGTAATTGTTCCAATTTCATTATTTGATTTGTCAAAAATTTTAGTAAACTCTCTTGCTATAATTTTCGAATTAGGCTTAATTCCTACTCTTAATTTTTTTACACCATCATTTAATTGACTTTTGATTTTTTCGGCTCCTGGAAAATTCTCATTAACTCTATTTTTTGAAATTGCCCACTTAAGGTTAGCTTCAATTGGACTAGTTTCTTCGTTTATGTCGTGACCATACAAACAAAGTCCAGCTTCCAGTCTAAGTGTATCCCTTGCACCAAGTCCTATTAAATTAGAACCTAAATCTAATAATTCATCTACTAAATTATTAACCTTTTGGTTTGATATTGAAATTTCAAATCCATCTTCACCAGTATAACCTGATCTTGTGATAAAGATTTTTTCATTATCAAAATCAAAATCATTCCCATACATAAAATTTAATTTAGAAACATTTTTAATTATTTTTTCTAATATATCTTTAGCTTCGGGTCCCTGTATTGCAATTAACGAAACATCTTCATTTAACTTTAAAGAATCATCTTTTAGCATTGACTTTATTATTTTAAGATCATTGTGTTTGCAGGCTGCATTTAATATAATCATAAATCCATCTTTCAGTTTAGTTAAAATTAAGTCATCATAAATTCCACCATTCTCTTTTAAAAGAAAAGAATATTTACTTTGATTAATATTTAATGTTTTCAAATCTGTTGGAAAAATATGTTGTAACTTTTCGGTTAGGTCGTCCCCCCCTTTTAGAAATAATTGACCCATGTGAGAAACGTCAAAAATACCGGACTTTGTCCTTGTTAAATTATGTTCTGTGATTATGCCACTTGAATATTGTATTGGCATTTCATAGCCAGCGAATTTTACAAACCTAGCGCCTTTACTTTTATGTAGATTATAAAGCTGTGTTTTATTTGCATTCATATTAACTCTTTTAACCCCCTCTGTCGGTGTGCCTGAGAGATTTTAGCTCCTTCGGCGAGAATTTATCTCTTTCCAGAGTTAATATGTACGGTCCTTTTGCCTGAGAGTTTCCGGGGTGGTTGCTCCTTCGGCGCTACTAATAAAAGTAGTCTCTCCCGTGTGAATTAATTACCATAAATACCAATATTAAGATACAAAAAAATTATGAATTAAACTAAATTATTAAGTGTATAAGTTAGAAAATACAGTAATTAAGATATTATTAATCAATATAATTAAAATTTATGACAACTCTCCTAGGCGAATCTGTGCAATCTACTCCGCAATGTAAAGTTTTACCGTCAAAAATAACAGCTCTGTTCTCTTTACTTTCTACTCTCTCCCCACTTTCAAATAAAGTCGATCCATTATTTGTGTTACAATAAAAAACAGCTGTTTTAAATTCTTCATCATCTTTCCTTCTCACATCTGTGTGCATTTCAGATTCTTTATTAGTGAGTTTTTTAAAAGTTTTATTAGCTTTTATTCTAATAACTTTTTTCATATTTAATTTTTTAATAAAAGGATCTAAAATGGTTACATGTTTTGAAACTACTTTTCCTGACAAAATAAAATTGTGGCAAAACTGAAAGTTTCCATCACCTTTATGAACTTTATCAGGTAAAAAGTACCAAGGAAATTCAGATCCCATTAGCATGGTATTCAAATTTTTAAATTCATCTGGAGTTAATAAATTGTCAACAATTTTGACCATAATTAATTTTATAATTTATTTTTAATATGTCAATTTAAACTGGTTGTGAGCTATCTTTTTTTTTCAAAAACATAAACTGCAATAAAACAGCGAAGATAATTATTGAGCCTCCAATAAGAACTGATAGAGGTGGATTTTCATTAACGAACATCCACGCCCATAACGGACCAAGAACTGCCTCAGTAATCATAATTATTCCTACTATTGCAGATGGAGTACTTCTTGCACCAATTGTAATAAGTATAAAACCAAATCCCAATTGAAAAAAACCAGCTAGGAAACCAAGAAAAATATCGTGAAAAGAAATATTAATTTTACCAGCTATAAAATATCCAACACTCATTGCAACTACGCCTGCTATCAGTTGAAGGGGTATCATATCTACGTGGGGATATTTTCTAATAATCAAAATTAGAATAGCAAAGGATATTGGCATTATAAATGCAGCTAAGTTTCCAATCATTTCGCCAGCTGACAGTGAGGAGCCTACCATTAATATTATGCCCAACACAGCAAGTATTATAGAAAACAATGTTACTTTGGAAATTTTTTCTTTTAAAAAAATATATCCAAAAATAGCCAAAAATAAAATTTGAGTCTGAATTATGAAATTCGTATTTGCTACAGTTGTATTGTACATCGCAAAAACATATCCACAAAATCCAGATGACAATATAATACCACCAATTAAACCTGGTATGCCTGATTTTTTAAAAGAGCCCAGAACTTTTGTTTTATAAGTCAAAAGCAAAAATATGCTTACCACAAAAATAAAAAATAGAGATCTCCAAAAGAGAATTTGCCAAAGTGTGGCGCCTTCAAATGATTTTACAATAAGTCCTCCAAAACTTAGACTGCATGCACCTAAAAATACAAGCAATGGTCCAGGTAATTTATTTATAAAATTCATTACTATTCTAATTCGATGGTGCTAGGCGGTTTTGAAGTAACATCGTATACCACTCTATTTATACCTTGAATATTATTAATAATCTTATTGGAAACATTTTGCATAAATTTTTTTGAAAAATCAAAATAATCTGCTGTCATTCCATCTGACGAGGTTATTGCTCGTAAAAGACAAATATAATCATAAGTTCTGTTATCGCCCATAACACCGACTGTCTTTACAGGCAATAAGGCAGCATAAGCTTGCCAAATTTTATCGTATAAATTGGCTTTTTTTAATTCACTAATAAAATAGTTATCAGCCTCTTTTAAAATTCTAATTTTTTCTTTTGTGATTACTCCAGGCATTCTAATTGCTAAACCAGGTCCTGGAAAGGGATGTCGTGATATTATTTGCTTAGATAGTTTAAGTTCTAGTCCTAATTTTCTTACTTCATCTTTAAATAAAAGTCTTAAAGGCTCAACTAGCTTCAATTTCATCCTTTTTGGCAAACCTCCAACATTATGGTGTGATTTTATTTTAGAGGTTTGAGAACCTGTTACAGATTTGCTCTCAATTAAATCTGGGTACAGTGTACCCTGTGCTAAGTATTTAACATTTTTTATTTTTTTTGCATATTTTTCAAAAATTTTTATAAATAAATTGCCAATAATTTTTCTTTTTTTTTCAGGATCTTTGATGTTTTTAAGTTTATTTAAAAATTGTTTCTCTGCATTAACATAGATTAGATTAATTTTTAATTTTTTTTTAAAAGTATCAATCACCTGTTTTTCCTCATTTTTTCTTAAAAGCCCTGTATTTACAAAAATACATTTTAATTGTTTACCTACAGACTTATTTAAAAGTTGAGCAACCACGCTACTATCTACACCTCCAGATAATGCACATATCACTTTATCTTTTCCAATCTGATTTTTTGCTTTGTTTATAAGATTGTTTTTTTGAAATTTTGGTGACCAATTTTTTTTTGCCTTGCAAATATTAAATAAAAAGTTTTTAAGTAATATTCTTCCTTTAATTGTGTGTGTAACTTCTGGGTGAAATTGTACACCGAACCTTTTTGTCTTTGAATTTTCAATTATGGTAAATTTTGAGTTCTTTGTTGATGCAATTTTTTTAAAATTTTTTGGAATTTTAGTGACTTGATCAGCATGGCTCATCCAAACATTATTTAAATTATTTTTATTAAAGAAATTTTGAGTTAGCAAAGAGTTTTTAACTTTTTTAATTCTAGCAAAGCCAAATTCTCTTGTTTTAGAGGTTTTAACTTTACCACCATAAAATTTAGATATCATTTGATGTCCGAAACAAATACCTAAAATTGGACAATTAAGATTAAAAATGTTTTTATTTAACTTAATTTTATTATTTTGGTATACATTTAAAGGACCACCCGACAAGATTACTCCAAACAACTCATTTTGATCTATTATTTTAATCTCTTTGTGACTAATTATTTCTGAAAATACACCCAATTCTCTTATTCTTCTCGCAATTAATTGCGTAAATTGAGAACCAAAATCAACTATAAGAATTTTTTTAAGATTAATTGGTCTTTGCATTATTTGCTTCAAAAGCTTGAAGAGACTTACTTATTTCTATTTTTTTATTGCACATCTTTTTACAAACATTTGAAAACGTGTTCATCAATTTATTTGCTTTATCAAAATTAGATCTATCTATTTGAATATTGATTAACATGTAAATTGCTTCTTCATTATTAGGTTCTAATAGTAATGTTGTGTCTAAATTTTTTTCTTGTTCCTCCTCATTATCTTCATTTTTAAATATTTTTGCTAAATATAGGTAAGACTCAGCATCTTTAGGGTTGAATACTATATTTCTTTGAAATAAAAATTTTGAATTTTCGTAATCTTTTTTTTGGAATTTCTTTTTCGCTTTTTCAAATAAACTTTCTGATGCATTTAAAGAACTGGAAAATAATAAATTCAAAAAGATTAACGTAATAATTTTTTTACATATTTTCATAAATACTCGCCATTTTTTTTTACCTCATCAATACTATGTACCATACTTTCGTAAAAACCAGCTTTTGTTATTTTTACAAATCTAGCTTTTTTATTAAGTAATTTTATTTGTGGAGCGCCCAGATATCCCATAGATGATCTTAATCCACCAACAATTTTTTGAATAATTTTACTAGCATTTCCCTTATATTTGATTAAACCTTCAACTCCTTCAGGCACATATTTTGATTTATCTTTTTGTTTTTTTTGAAAATATCTGTCTGCCGAACCTTTATTCATAGCCCCAACTGAACCCATCCCTCTAAAAGCTTTGTATAATTTTCCTTTTTTTCTAATAATTTTTCCAGGAGCCTCTGTTGTACCTGCCAACATAGAGCCAACCATAACAGCATCTGCACCAGCAGCCAGTGCCTTTGCAATATCTCCTGAAAATTTGATACCACCATCTGAAATCATTTTTACTTTTTTGTTTAGTCCTTTTCTTACTTCAAGGAGTGCACTTAACTGTGGCACACCGATACCAGCCACAAGCCTTGTTGTGCAAATAGATCCAGGTCCAATGCCTACTTTAATCACATCTACACCAAGCTTACATAAAAATCTTGCTGCTTCTGCAGTTGCTATATTCCCTGCACATAATGTAGTTTTTTTGGGCTTAATTTTCTTTATTTTTAAAATAATATTTGCAACTTTTTGACTGTGTCCATGAGCTGTGTCTACAACAATTAAATCAATACCTTGTTTTATAATATTTTTTACTCTATTAAATTCACTTTCATTTGTACCTACTGCAGCTCCAACTTTTAAATTTTTAGATTTTACTTTTTTTATTTCATTAATTTGTTGGGAAATGCTTAAATTTCTATGTATAACACCAATACCACCCGCATTACCTAAAGCAATAGCCATCTTGGACTCTGTAACTGTATCCATAGCAGAGGATAAGATAGGGATGTCTAATTTTAATTGATCAGATAATTCTGTTTTAGTTGAAACATGGGATGGTAAAACTTTTGAATACTGCGGTGCAAGTGTTACATCATCAAAGGTAAGTGCTTCTTTTATAGGATCCATAATAATTTATATATGATTCTATAAATTTTTAAAGTGTCTATCTAATTTTTTTGCAAATAATAAAGCTCTCCTTTGAGTCTTTTCGGCTAGATGGAGGTTTAAAAATTTTGACTTCTCTGAAGTTTTTTTTACCTTTTTCGACAATTTCATTAAAAGTTGAGCCCATGAATATTTTGGAAACAAAAGACCCGTCCTTTTTTAAATTTTTAATTGAAAAATCCATAGCATTAATGCTTAATTCACCTGTAGAAATTGCATCTAAATTCTTGTTTCCGGTGGTATTAACAGCCATATCAGATATTACCAAGTCCAGTTTATCTTTGAAAAAATTGGTTAACTTTAATTGACTATCTTCATCTAAAAAGTTTCCAACCAAATGTGAAACGTTATAAATTTTCTCAACATTCTTTAAATCTATTGATAATATTTTAGAATTTTTTGATTTTTCAGAAAGGTATTGAGACCAGCTACCCGGAGCAGATCCTAAATCAACAATATTAATACCATTTTTAATTATTTTAAATTTTTGGTCAATCTCTTTCAATTTATAAACAGCTCTAGATCTATAACCCTCTAATTTTGATTTCCTGACATAAATATCTCTCCTTTGTTTATTAATCCAGTTTTTGGAGATTTTGTTTTTTTTCAACTTTTTTTGAACCTTAAACTTTTAATTACATTATTTTCTTGGATAGATTTAATTTCAATTTTAATACTATCATCTAATCTCATATCTTTACCATCTTTCCAAATACCTGCTGCCAGATGTAATATTCCAATTTTATTATTGGGAAGAAATGGTTCAACAAATTCATTTTTAATTTCATCAAACTTCGGCAAAAGATTGCTAGTAATCCAGTTACATCCTAGGGGCAGAAATTCAGTTTCCACATTGTCTACATAAACACTTAAATTAATTGCTAGACCCTCTGAGCCAAATATTCTTCCATGTTTAATTGTTTCTTTAAGATTGTTTTGCCAAATCTCCCAACATGGAGAGTTTTTTTCTAACGAAAAAACTCCGATATTTATATGTGGGGCAAACGCAAGTTTTCTAGCTTTATTCATGCTAATTTTTGAAGAGATTGCGTGTTTAAAATTTTGAGATTTTATGATTGCTAACTTACCAAATAACCATTTTACTTTTGATAATACTTTATATCCAGGTCCTACTGATTGTGTAATTCCTAATTTACCTTTATTACACGCTTTGAAATAAAGTTCTATTGAACTCCAGTCATTTACCCAAGCATCACAATCTATCCATAAGTATTTTTTATAATTTGGAAAATATTTAGGAAGAAATGCCCTTGATACCTGGCTTTTTAACCATTCTTTTCCTCTGACTTTAATTGCTGAAACTTCAATATCCCAATCAGCTTTTTTAATCTCATCAACTTTATTTTTAATAATATCAATTTGAGTTTGGTTCAATCCTGCATCAAGTATACAAATTGCTATATTTTTACTCTCCGGAAACCTTTTGATAGAGTCTATTAGTTCGACCAATAAATTAAAGTATTTTTCATCTGCTAAAGAAACAATTGTATTCTCTTTCATTAAAGAATGTCTTCATGTTCTTCATTAACAATATTTTCGTTTTTAAACTTTTTACTTAAAATTTGAAAATGATAAATACTAAATGGAATTAATATTAGGTATAATAAGCTCGATAATACAATAACGTTATAAGTATAGATCAATAATAAACCAAAAAATAAAACTACACCAAATAAAAGAAATATAGTTAATCTTCTTGGCACTGCAATTTTTTTAAATGAATAAGTTGGTAATTTACTGATTAATAATATTGAAATTAAAATAAATAGAACAGGTACAAAATATCCATAGTCTATATTTAAAAATTGTAATTCACTTTGACTGTAGATTAATGGCATTAACACTAAAATTCCACCAGCAGGTGATGGCACACCCTCAAAAAAATTATCTTTCCATACAGGTTGTGCTTCAGAATTTACATTAAATCTTGCTAATCTTAATGCTACACAAATTACATAAATCAAACAAACCAACCAACCTACTCTACCAAGGGTATTTAATTGCCAAAAATACATTATAAAAGCAGGTGCAACACCAAAGCTGATAACATCAGTGAGCGAGTCTAATTCTTTTCCCACTTTAGAGGTTCCTTGAATTAATCTTGCAATTCTTCCATCTAAACCGTCTATTAAACCAGCAACTATAATGCAAATAATTGCTAATCCAAATCTTTCATCAAATGCAAATTTAATAGATGTCAAACCAATACAAACACCAACTAAAGTAAAAATATTTGGTAAAATTGTTCTTGTTTTCTTATTTGATACTAGCTTAAATTTTTTATTAGTTTGTTGCATTTGTTATCTTTTAGCTATCAATGTTTCGCCAGCAATTGTTTTTTGATCAACTTTTACTAAAGGCTTATAGTTTTCAAAGTACAATTCTGCTCTACTTCCAAATCTAATCATTCCAATTCTAGATCCTTGGTCTAATTTATCACCCTCAGAAGACTCTGTAACAATTCTTCTTGCAACTAAACCTGCTATTTGAACAACAACAATGTCTTCATCAAAACCATTTTTAATTTTGTAGTAATTTCTTTCGTTATCCTCGCTAGCCTTATCTAAAGAGGCATTTAAAAACTTTCCAGCAACATACTTTATTTCTTGTATTTCTCCGCTACAAGGAATTCTATTTACATGACAATCAAATACATTCATAAAAATACTTACTTTTGTAAACTTTTTATTTTCTAAATTTAATTCCTTCGGACCATTTGTCTCCATAACTTGTAAAACAAGTCCATCTGCTGGGCTAACTAAATAATCCTCATCATTAATTGAAATTCTGTCTGGATCCCTAAAAAAATAATAAACCCAAATTGTAAGAACTAGTCCGATTAAACCAAGAAAACCATTAATCAAATATAATACAAGTGTTGCTAAGCCGAAAATTACTAAAAATTTATAGCCTTCGTTGTGTAATTTAGGAAATATTTTATCAATCATAATACTTTTTTTGCTAATTTCTGATTAATATGTATATAAAAAGCAAAAATTCAATTAATAAGATTTATAAGTAAATATGAGCAAAATTAAGGTCAAAAACCCAGTGGTAGAGTTAGATGGTGATGAAATGACAAGGGTTATATGGGAGTTTATAAAGAAGAAACTAATACTTCCCTATTTAGACCTTGGAATTGAATACTACGATCTTGGAATGAAGAGTAGAGATGATACTTCTGATCAAATCACAATAGATTGTGCCAATGCTATTAAGAAAAACGGTGTTGGGATTAAATGTGCAACAATCACTCCGGATGAAGCAAGGGTAAAAGAATTTAGTTTAAAAAAAATGTGGAGATCTCCTAATGGAACAATAAGAAATATTATTGGAGGTACTGTTTTTAGAGAGCCAATAATTTGTAAAAATGTTCCAAGATTAGTACCATCATGGACAGATCCGGTTATTATAGGAAGACATGCTTTTGGTGATCAGTATAGAGCAACAGATTTTAAAGTTCCTGGTAAAGGAAAATTAGAAGTAAAATGGACATCAGAAGATGGAACAAATAATAAAAGTTATGAGGTATTTAATTTCCCTGGACCTGGGGTTGCACTTTCAATGTATAATTTAGATAAATCAATCGAAGACTTTGCAAGGTCATGCTTTAATTACGGTCTAATTAAAAAATGGCCTGTTTATTTATCAACTAAAAACACAATTTTAAAAACTTACGATGGAAGATTTAAAGATATATTCCAGACTGTGTTTGAAAAAGAGTTTAAGTCTGACTTTGATAAACATAACTTAACCTACGAACATAGGCTTATAGATGACATGGTTGCTTGTGCAATGAAGTGGAGTGGTAAATATATTTGGGCATGTAAAAATTACGATGGTGATGTTCAATCTGATACAGTTGCACAAGGTTATGGCTCACTGGGTTTAATGACGAGTGTATTGTTAGCTCCGGATGGAAGAACAATGGAAGCAGAAGCTGCACATGGAACTGTTACTAGACATTTTAGAATGCATCAACAAGGAAAAGAAACTTCAACTAATCCAATAGCCTCAATATTTGCTTGGACTAGAGGTCTTGCTCATAGAGGAAAATTAGACTCAAACGATGAATTGATTAAATTTTCTAAATCTTTAGAGGATGTTTGTATTAATTGCGTTGAGACAGGCTCGATGACAAAAGACCTTGCAATCTTAATAGATAAAAATCAAAAGTATTTAACAACAAATCAATTTCTAGATGCTATTGATGGAAGTCTTAAGGAAAAATTAAACTAAAAACTGCTGTCTCTCCAGCCACCTTTATTTTGCATAATCTCACCAGGGATCGATAATATTGAGAATAATGTATCTTCATCTCCTGTTGGACCAGCAACGTTTGCAAATAATTTATCAGCAAATATCACTAACTCAGACAAAATACCTTTTCTAACAAATGCACATGCATTTGCTCCTGGGTTATTAACATCAGCTGGTGCTGCAGGTAATCTTAATCTTGCTGAGTTGTTATAACCACACTCATCATCCGATACACAAATAAATGCAGATCCTTGAGCACATCTATCTACACCACTGTCTGGCGGTTGGTAAATCGGAAAATATACTTGGCCTTTAAATAAAGTTGGTGACGCAGATGCTTTTCTAAATGTTTTAGGTACATAAAAATTGTTATTCGCATCCTGACCCAATTTAATTACCCAAGCTTGTTTACCTTCAATACATTTTGAAAAATCAGTTGCACCAGTTACATTTTTACAATGAGCCGCATTATCAATACCGGCTGCTGCATCAGCACTTTTGTGAGCTAATTCGAAAAATGTTGTATTATCACCTCTAGGAACTTTACCTCCACTAATATTTAGATGTTTAAAATATGGATAGTCAGGGTCAGTTATTCCATACATAATATTATCCATATTTGGTTCTCTACCTCCAAGATCTGTGAAATTTCCTGTGGCTCCAAACAACATTAATTGATTTGTACTCATTCCTATTCCTGCATCCATTGCAAAATATGAGTAACGTGCATTATCTGTATTCGCATCTAACCTAAACAGTGTTGTTTGATCGAATAGAGCTGCAGAATTTCTTGTGGAATTTGTTAAATTTATCTTAGTAATTTTACCCTCTAAATCGTTAATATATACAAGAGCTCCTCTCCATGGAATACCAAAAGCAGTGTCAGGAGTAATAACAACTGGAGCTGCAGGAATTGCATTAACTATATCACTGCCGTTTTCAGTGGCAGTCTTAGTACCTCCAACCATTATACCATCTGGTGTTGTATCAACAATTGTAATTGGACCTTTGTTTTCTACAGCGGCATAAATTCTTCCAGGTTTATCTCTTTCATCTAAATGAAGATCTACCAAAAATACAGCTGAGCCTGCACAAGTATCATTTTTACTCATTCCTCCACCCATAATTGCAACATATCGGTCCTCATTAATACCACCTCCGTCTACTGAAGGTATTCTGACTATTCTTGGTGTAGACCATGTCTCACCTAATTGTGTATAATCATATTCAACTGGAATACCTGTTGCACCTTTGCAAGATGTAGAAATACTAAACTGATTTGTCTCTTTGTCTGCACCTGTTACGTGTGTAATTCTATTAGCATTGATGGTTAATTTTTGATCAAATTGTACTTTTAAAAGTCCGCCTGACATTCTTGCATCTGCAATACCTAGAGTTGTCATCAAGCCTGTTATGTTATCTAATTGTTTTGCACTTAAAACACCATCATCAATTTTCGTATTATCATCAACATCTATTGTGATATTAGCAAAATGAAAGGTGTCACTTGTGTAACAAGAGCTTGTACCCTCATCTCTATATGGTGGATCAGCATCAGTTAAAGTATCACTATCTACACATGCTGCAATTTCATCTTGTTTGGTACAATCGTTTGTATCATCACCATCATTACTATTGCAATCTTCGTCATCATCAGCTCTTGCCGCCATATAATTTGAAGATGCTTTAATACCTTCTTCCGATTGAAGAAAAGATGAAAAGCCTGAATTATAGGGTTCTTCTGTTATATTTCCCTCGAAATCAGCTATTAGAATTTTTTTATTTATTTGATCATTAAAAATAGAAAACATGTGAATAGGACCGCTACTATCTGCAATAATTGGGTTTGTAATATCAAGAACAGAGAAGCCAGCACCACCTCTTCCATAAGGGACAAATAATATTGTTCGCCACTGTTTACCTGTCTCGTTACCTAATGCATCATAGCCTTCAATTAGTGCATCATGAACGACTGGAGAACCATCAACACCAAATACCGGGTTTGTACCTCCAGCAGGTGCTGTAATTGCAATAGGGTTTCCTTCAGCGTCCAACTTTGGTTTTCCTTCATCATCTAACACGTAAGATATTACTGCATCAATATTACCGTCATATCCTTTATTAATAAGCTGAGGTAATAATGCTGCGATAAAAGGTGGAATGAAACCCCATTCCTCTTCTCCTGTCACTGAATTAATCGCATGGAGCACTCCACTGTTAGAGCCAGCGTAAATTATATTCCTTCTTTGTGAATGTTTTGACATGAAGCCCTGATAATTGTTTGTACTTCTATGATAGGCCTCTTCATTTCTATTTGAAAAATCTAAACTTGCATCTGGAGGACCCACTTCAATTAATTGAGAGTGATAAATATCGCCCATTACATGTTTTCTAATCTCTTCAACATTGCAATCTCCATCATAATCAAAATAATCATTACCCTTCATAAATTTTATTAATCCTTCGATGTCATCAGCATTACCGTTTGAACCAATATGTTTGGCGCCTGTTTCCCTTGTTGCGCAATAGGATGATGCGTTATGGTAATCTGGAACGGTATATCCAAGCATATCAAACAAATCGCTTGCAATAATACTGGAGTTTGCAACTTTAAAATTATCCCAATTTCCGAAATATGATGCCCCTGGTATCGCTGACCACAAGTGTCTCTCATCCTCTGCATCGCCTGCTCTAGATTGGCCTTTAACTTTTACTGCAGCGCTCCAATTTCCGTGAGCGTTAGGCTCAGTAGTTGTGTGTTCTACTGTTCCATCTGAATTAAGTTTTTTTCTTAAAATTGTACCTTTCCATTCTCCAAATTGTTCGTAAGCAAATTGTGCTTGATACAGTGAACCACCCTCTTGAATAGTTGCTGTAATAGATGGGGCGGTAAAAGCAAGTTTGTCTGCAATAATTTGTCTAATCTTACTAGTCAATTCAGATTTTAATTCTTCTGGAGTATTTGCAACAATTGTTGGTTCACACTCGTCAGATCCTGCTGTAGCACAAGATCCTGCTTCGGCAAACCTATCGAATAAGTCCATTGCTCCGGGTCGAATACCTCCACCATAGGCTACCATTAATGTTTTTACCCCTTTTTGTCTTAAGTCAGATATAGTTTTTCCTGCCACACCTTTCTGGGTTGTTGTTGTGTTTTGATTTCTGAAATTTCTATGTGTAAAACCACTATTCATCATAGCGCCGTCACCAATTACAATCACATAGTTAAGTTGGCATTGAGAGTCTGGATCAAAAACCTGACCTCCTGCATCTGCATCATTAAAATATTTTGATGCAAGGTCTGCAAATGCATTTGAATCAGTTCCCCAAGCAAGACCCATGGGTTCTAAAACTTTCATGATTTGACTAGCTCCTTTTGAGCTTATTCCAACATTTAAGCAAGAGTCACTATTACATAATTCACTTGTGCCCGCAGGGTGTTCGCCCTTCCAACCATCATAATAGGTACATGTATCATTTCTATGACAATGAGCTCCACCATTTGTAGAGTTTTTGCCTCCACCACTCCTACCTGCGTTCCAGTGACCAAATCCAAAATGTGCACCAGTTGTCAGAGTTGTATCGTTTACAATTGCATTCATTGCATCTTTTACTCCGTCCCATCTTCTTACTCTTGGACCTCCCATTTGTTGAAGCCATGATGTATCTCTATTATCAACATTGAATGCAGTTTCATTAAATTCGTCCACATACCCTCTGGTGGTTGCTGTGAGAATTCTGTTTCTTTCTGCATCTACATGTATTCCCCAAACTCTTGAAAATCGAACATCATCTGCTGCTGTATCTCCAGAGGTCCCTTTATTTGATATAACGGAATTTGCTCCAGAGCCAATGCTTGCACGTACAACGCAATCAGTTTCTGAAGTAAACTCTAATTTTTGTATTGCATGATTAATGTGCGAGCCAATATAAAGAATGTCGCTATCATCAGGAGAAACGGCAACAGTCGTTGCATGCATGACATCAGAATTTAAATTTGGATTGTTAACTTTTGTACAGACTCTATTTGGCGTAGTTATTGAAGCTAAAGGAGTAGCGCTTGTTATATCTAAATTAAATCCTCTAACATTTCCATCTCTATAGTCTGTCATATAAACCATAGTACCTTCATTATTGACTGATAATCTTCCAATAGTTCTTAAAGTATTTCTCCCCCTAAATTCTTGATTGGTACATGCCATTGTCGAAAGGTTACAAACTTTAAAAAAGCCACCTCTTCTCCACGGTCCACCCATAAACATATAATAAGTGCCCCCAATTTGTTTAATATCAATGTCATGAACTCTGGCTCGTTGTGACTCAGCCCGTAAAGCGAATAAACATTCTGATCCATCCTCAGTAAAACCAAAGACCATGTCTCTGTCGTGTCTTTCTAGGCTATTAAAGAAAAACATATTTTTATTTGTAATATTTTGACCAGAAAATCCTTCTATAAAACGTAATCCTCTATTTCTTCTTACATTTCTACTCACTGTGGACCTTGTAGAGTCATAGACATTGGTGCATCCAGCTGCAGGAGTTACTCGAATTGGCGTAAAGTCAGTATCTCTTTTGCCAGCTGAAGTATATCTAACTATACCAACAGCTCTTCTGCCGCTTTGGTTAATTAATATATTGCCATTTGAGTCGTAAACTGCTTTTGGAGCTGCACCTAGCCCATCAGTACCAATCCATGATTGCATACTCGCAGAACTATCGACCAAAAATAAAATATTTGCTGCAACATCACCATCTCCTGCTCCTGGCGGCACAGGTTTTGAATAAGAAATATTATTACTATTGATTAATAAAAAAAATATCGATATTAATTTTAAATATTTCATTAGTTTATCCTGTTGCATTCATCACTCTTTCACCAATGGTAAAATCAAACATCTCGGGGTTTGTTATTTCTAAGTATTCAATTGTTTCATCTGCAATTTTTGTTTTACCATAAAAGATAAGCAACTCACCTATGCTTAAATTTTTATAGCCTGTCCAATTATTACTCTTAGTTTCGCTACCTGGATCTGATATAAAATTTTTTACAAATTCATAAATTTCATTTTTATTATTACTGTGTGAATTTACTAAATTTATCCCCGCAATTTTAGAGTTATAAACTATAACTTCTAAATCTGAATTCTCAAGTGATGAACCCTCACAATAATCTTGGGCAAAGTCTTCATATTTAGCTGAAAATTCATCTCCATAAATATCTGTACTATACGCATCTATAAATTCAAACGTAGAAACTGCGCTACTAACATTTGATCCAATTGGAACATTTAGAAGCTGACACGCGAAAGACTTGTTAAAAATAAATAATAATAAAATAATATATAAATATATTTTTTTCACAGATATAAATTTAAATAATTGAGAAAATTTTTCAATACAGTTAATATATAATTTATGTTCAATTTGACTAAGCATTTAGTGAGATAATATCGCTATGGTCTCTAATGGGACTAAAATTTCCGGTTTTGTGACACTTCCCATTATACCACATGCAAAGATTCTGTATGCGGTTCCTTGTCTTTGAACAATTGAGGAAGTTTTTTTTAAACTGCCTCCAGCAGATTTATAATCAGCAGAACCAGCGTTCACAGAAAAGTATTCATATTTAAATTTTTTCATTCTGTTAATTTCACCTGTTACCTGTTTGCTACTACCGAAAGTAGAAGTTTCGTCTAAAATAGGAGAAATAATATCGTAAAAACTCACATCTTGAATGTGCTCAACGACTTTAAAATCTTTTCTACTTATATTTCTAAAGCTTTTGTAACAAGGGGTTCCGTCATCTAATTTAGAGATTGCTTGTTCTACATTTGTTGGAATATGCCTTTTGTCCTCATCTCTTGTTCCGTCATCTTTTACTTTTCCCATCATACTATTTATTAAGGATTTTTGAGCTTCTAATAATGCGTGTTCTGCAACATAAAACGTTTGTTGAAAGTCATCACTGCTATTATTGCTTTGATGATCTGATGAAGAGATAACTATTAAACCACCTCCCATTAGCGACATTGCAAGAAGTAAAACTAAAGACATCACCAAGGTAAAACCTTTTTCGTTTTTTCTTATCATTAGAATAAAGTTCCTCCAATATTTCTTGTATTTACTGTTACAATTACTGAGTCTCTTAATAGTCTATCTTCGGCTTCAATCTTTCGATCATCTAACCCAACTACTTCTCTTTTTTGTGTCTCTTTATAAAAGTTATCTTTAGATCTAAAAGTTAACCTAACATCTACACCTGCAATATCAAATAGTCTGTCTCTCAAATTATCTATTTCAGGAGCGGGATAATCTCCGGCACCATCTCTTATTATAAGTCCATCTCTATCAAATGGAATGAATTCCATATCTTCAATGTGATCTCTCACAAGATCTTTCTCTATACATTGGGGACAATCAGTTACCCATTGACCGCCTGTTGCAGGGAAAATACAAGTTGCTCCACCTTCCCCATCGTCAACTACATCTCCAGCAACTCTTTCTTGTCTCCATGACTCAACTGTTTTGTAGACAGCTAATCTAACTATATTCTTTTCACCGACCTTTGTATCTGCATAATATGTAATCCTATACCTTTTAAATGGCTGGTCTAAATCGTTTTGATTGAAATCTTCATAAACAATTTCTATTTGGTCACAACACTTATTTGTTGAATTTGCATCCGTTTTAATTTTATCACTATCATCTTTTGATGTTTGGAAACCAAGTCTATTTTTTCTTATTACAACTGGGTTATGACTTAATTCGTGTTCATTAATTTCACCACTTCCGTACCCATTTTCAAAAGTTAGATAACTTTTATTGGGAAGAACTAGACCATTGGGTTCACAGCCTCTCTTATCTTTTGTATCTTCAGCAAATTTGGCTATTGTTTGAGATCCAGCATAATATTTAAATCCAGCCATTCGAATATCTCTCATTAACATTGAAACTAAATCTCTACTAGATCTACTAATTTTTGCTTTTTCACTAACTTGTGAATAAGTATTATTTACAACATTGTACGTAGTATATAATGCACCCATCATTAATGTTGTAATTAAAATACCAATTAAAATTTCGACAAGTGTTAAACCTTTTTGATTTTTAAAGAAATCTTTATTCACTTATTTAATTTACTCCTTGTAACTTATAATCTGACTGAAAATATAAATACTTCCTTTTATTCCCGTCATTCAAATTAATTTGAACTCGGCCAATGTAAATTTCTAAATCCTGTATGTTTGTATTATTATTAGTACAACCCGATCTGCATATTTTGTAAACTTGAAATTGTCTAGTTTCATTCGTTCCTCTACATCTTAAATATGACTTGCTATTTAAAATAGCTTCCCATTTACTTTTTTTCCTTGCGTGTGCATCAGTTTCAGTAGAATTATAAATTTTTCCTGCGTTAGTAGATACGGTACCATCTTTAACTTTACATGCCTCAGACTCAAATATTGGTTTGCCATCATCTGCGCCAAGTAAATATTCCGTAAAATTAGAGTCAGAAGATGTTGCGGTATCTCTTGCACTTATAACGTCCTCAGCAATTATATTAGTCAAAAAGTTTGCTTTAGTTCTTTCGCCTGAGGAGTGCATTGATTGAACAGAGTAATTGGTCATTTGTAAGATTGCCACAAATCCAATTCCAATAATTGCAGTAGATACCAAAGCTTCTAATAAAGAAAGACCTAATATATTTTTGTTTTTAAAAATCATTTATTCAATCCAATCACTGCCACTCCATTTGGTTATAGCAAAATTTCCGAACCTAGACCACTTAATAGCATTTAAGTATTCTGCTATTGTATTTCCTTGATCATCTGTATCAGGGGTTTGTTCTGCATCTAAATCTGCATCATTATAACTAACATTACAGTCCTCACCTTCATTAACTCTTCTACAAATATAAATGAAGTCATATGGCAAGTTTGAATCACTTAATAATCCTGCATTGGCCTCATAAAATTTTCCATTTCTCGAAAAGCAAACTGCTCCAACTTCCCCTTGTGCGTCTGCTTCATCATCACCACCTAGCATATCTACTGGTATAGCATCTCCCTCCTCGCCACCTCCAGCATCAGCTTGTTGCTGGCCAACTCCCATTGATGCTGTAATATCGCTAAAATTTGTTTTACTAACAAAATTTTTTATTTCTCCTGCATCTGCAGCATCTGTATCCCAATAATCTTCATTCAAAGAACATCTGCTTTTAACGTTTTCAGGGAATTCTCGGTTCCAAGGATCATCTCCATCATTTATTTTTGATGCGAGTGTATCCATGGTCATCCCTTTAGTTTCAACCTCTAAATATTTGTCTGTATTAGTAAATTTTACTTGTACATAGGCAAATGTTCCTTGTTGTGTTTGTATCTGAATATTTTTTACAATGGATAGTATTTTATTAACTGCACTCCTAACCTTTCTTTCCTTATTCCATGAAGAAAAATTTGGATATGCTACAGCAGAAACAATGCCAATAATAGTTAAGACGACTATTAATTCGAGAATGGTAAAAGCTTTAGTGTTCTTTTCCAGCACCCGCATCTATTTTCCCTGCTTTAACTAATTCTTCTAAAGACTTAGTCATTGTTATCATACCATCTTTTACTGCAGTCTGCATGATGCTTGGGATTTGATGAATTTTTGCCTCTCTTATTAAGTTTTGAATTGGAGCTGTACACTTCATCACTTCAAAAGCACCACAACGTCCTTGACCGTCTTTAGTTTTTAAAAGTCTTTGTGTAACTACCATCTTCAATGATGTTGAAATCTGTGCTCTAATTTGAGCTTGTTGCTCAGGTGGAAATACGTCAATAATTCTATTTATTGTATTTGGTGCGCCACTTGTGTGTAATGTTCCAAATACTAAGTGACCAGTTTCAGCAGCTGTTAATGCAAGTCCAACTGTTTCTAAGTCTCTCATCTCACCAACTAAAATAACATCTGGATCCTCTCGTAACGCAGCCTTTAATGCACTTGCAAAAGTTTGTGTTTGTTTGCCAACTTCTCTATGAGAGACAATACTTTTTATATCTTTATGAATAAACTCAACAGGATCTTCAACTGTAATAATGTTTGCTGTTCTTGTTTTATTTATTTCATTTACAATTGCAGCAAGCGTTGTAGATTTTCCTGATCCAGTTGGACCAGTTACTAGAACTAAGCCTTTGTGCATATCAATTATATCGTAAAGAACAGGTGGAAGATCAAATTGACCCATTTCTGGTATAACGCTCTCTACTCTTCTTAATACTGCTGCTGGACCATTAATAGTTTTATAAAAGTTTGCTCTAAATCTTAAACCACTTAATGTTACAGACGAGTCTAACTCATGAGTATCAGTAAACTTTTTCATTTCTACTTCATTACAATTTGTTGAAATAAGATCTTGTAAATCTTGAGCCTTAACCATTACATCTTGAACTTTATGAATTTCACCTGTCTGCCTATAAGCTAAAGGCCAGCCACTTCTAATATGAAAATCTGAAATCTTTTTATTATTTTTTGCGAGTTCTTCTAATTTTTCAAACATTGTAATAATATTATCTTAATTTCTTAAAATTTTCCAGACACTTCTAGGTTGGTATAATACTCAGAACTGTTCTCTAAGCTTTGATTTGAGTTAATTTTAAAGTCTAAACCGTGAATATTTTTTGAATAGCTCAAATTGGTTTGATGGGCATTAATTGGATCATAAATTAATGCAAATTGATTATCCTCTTCTTTTGAATGACTAAATTTTAATATAAAAGTTTCTGTTTTAATTTTTGGCAGTCGTTTAGTTTTATTATTAAGGCGATTAATTCTTTGATAATCAGCAGATACAGTAAAACCATTTAAATGTATAGCTTCAAAACCAAAAGAGTACTTTAAAGTCTCCTTTGCATGTTTATGAATAGTGTCTTTATTAACATGTGTTCCACCCTGATTCATATGTTTATAATTAACACCGTTGGTTAAATCATATAATATCTCCAATCCACCCATTGGCTGAATTGTTCCTTTATCAGTTTCAATAATGTCTGTTTCAAATAAAAAACCACCCGCAAACTCTCCATTAACAAATGTGTCTTCTTTATATCTTATATCTTGTGATGGAAGACCTGTTGCTTTACCTAAAAAATCTGTAAACTCAGATAACTCTGTCACGCCATATGTAAGTTTGCCCGTTGGGGTTAAATTAAGAAAATTATGTTTTTTTTTAGTTCTATAATTTATTGTTGCAAACGCTTGTTTTCCTGTTCTCTCACCTGATAGATTACCATTATATCTATGATCAAACCTCAGATGACTTAAGCCTAAAACAGCATTTATGTATTGATTATTCATAGAGGGGGAAATTCCATAAAGGTTTAAAGTTAAAGACTCCATAGTTACATCTTGTTCGGAAAATTTGATATCGGAACTACCATCACTGTATCTCAATGCTAGTCCAAAAAATTTATTATCTCCAAATTTTCTATCAGTTCCTAAGGTTAAACCTCTTGTATTTAGATCTTTTGCTTTTACTGATCCATTTCCGTCTACACCAAAAATACTTAAGGATATATCTGCTAAGCTCCAGCTAGACCACTTTGATTTTTTATCTTCTGTTTTATGCTTGCTAATAAAGGATGCAACATTATTTCTAACTGAGGGTTCAAACTTATTAGCTAAAGTTTTCAATAATGGATCTTCGTAGTTTATTTTAAAATTATGAGCAGATAAATTTTCATCATCACGATTTCTCTTTATCCACTCAAATCTTTTAAAAATAGTATTAACGTTTAAGCCAATATTTTGTTTTACTAACTCAAATTGAGTTTCTATTGAAGAGGAGGTATCTGATAAACATTGAACTATTCCATAAGAACATGGTAAATTAAATTGAGACAATGTGTCAGTCCTGGTGCCAAGAAGTGGGCCACCATCTTTATTCATAATATATAACCTTGTACCACCTTTACCAAAAGAAATAGCTACCGCATCACCGTTATTTTCAGTTCCATCGTATGCACCTATAACACTAGAACCTGCCAAAGTTAGAGTGGTTGTATCGAATGGTACTCTTAAGCTAAAATGGAAAATTGTATCGTCATGTTCACCAGTTCCAGTATCGTTTACTAATATCATTAATGTACGCCCTGTATCATCGAAAAAAAAATCAACAGCTGCTTCTGTTCCATCAATAGCAGCTTCACTTGTTAAATCGACTGTATTTATTAATGTAACGCCATTAGAGGTAAAAGGTGATACAGTTGTATATTCTTTAAGGTTGTCGCCATCTACATCTATGACAAACATTTTTGATCCATCATGACTAAACCAAATATCATCACCTCTTATAGGCGCATTAACAAAGGGATTAAGATAACCAGCTTTAATAGTGGCGTTTCTTAAACTAAACGGGTTTGGTAGATTAAAATCATAAATAGCTCCTTGTTCATTTGATACAGACATATGTTTACCATCCGGGCTTACATAGACGTCATGACAATCATCTCTTCCACCTGATCGAAGTGCAACTGTATTTAAAATATTTGATTCATCGACAAGTGTAGCACTTGAAAGTTCAAATGGTGTTTCCAGTTTCAATTGGGTTATACATCTGTGGTTGCCAGAAGTCATATTGTTTGCATTAAAGGCAGTTTTACCATCTGGACTTATATAAAATCCAACTGGATCTTGCAAAGAATCATTTGTACTTTTAAAACCATCCGCATTTATAAATCCAGTTGTTCCCGGTCTAATGACGGTATTAAAATCTCGGGTAAGCTCTGCGTAAAGATTTGTGCTATATAATAGTAAAAATAAAAAGAAAATAAGATTTCTTAATTTAAATTTTTTAATAAAATTCATGATGTTAAAACTTATTTCTTTTTGATTAGCTCAGTATTATTAATATTTATTGCCATACAAGTAATATCATCTCTTAATTTTTCAGCACCCCAGTTTAACTCTTTTTCAATAGATTCAACAATATTTTTCGGTGTTACATCTGGCATGTTATCTATTATTTTTTGAACCCCTTCGGCACCTAATTCTTGACCATTTTTAAGGTATCCCTCTGTAACCCCGTCCGTATAAACAACGAATGTTTTGTCTTTAAGGTTCATGGTGTTTGACTTTACCATTGTCTCTGTAAAGTATTTAATTATTCCAATTGGTGGCATATCAGACTTTATATATTCATAATTTTTACCCTTATCAAAAGTTAGTATGCTTTCATGGCCAGCATTTACAAATACTAGTTCTCCTGTTTTAATATTTAATTTTCCAAAAACAGCAGTTACAAACATTCCTTTAAATTTAGCTTCCACAAGCTCGTTATTCACTCCAAATACAACTTTTTCTAATGGAAACTTTAAATTGGTTAATGTTCTAAATATGGAAGAAGCTTTTGCCATATACATTCCAGCT